>JANNPH010000155.1:0-78970 GCA_031399965.1 Gloeobacteraceae cyanobacterium SOY_34_metabat_159
CTCATTAAGCCGGACTTAATATGCCCAACTGTGGACTGTCCGGTGCTACCAGTTACAACTCGTACAATGACGTCATGTAAGCGGGCACGGGTAAAGCTCGAATGCCTGCGGATGGTAGCGACTTTGAAGCTGGACCGGGCACGGATGCAACTGATCTCCGGCTTTGTAGACACCTACTTGCGCCTGAGTGCGCAGGAGGAGCAACGGTTCAGCGAAGAGCTTGCTACGATCATGCCAGCCGAGCGGGAGCAGGTGATGCAGATTGTGACGAGTTGGATGGAGCAGGGTATCGAGCAGGGCATCGAACGGGGCATCGAGCAGGGCATCGAACGGGGCATCGAGCAGGGCATTGAGCAAGGGCGCACTCTTGAAGCACTCTCGCTGATTTTCCGTCTGCTTGAACGGCGTATCGGACCCCTGGAGAGCCCAGTTCGGCAACAGGTCCAGGGGCTGACGCTGGCTGCCCTGGAGCAACTGAGCGAGGCACTACTCGATTTTACCGGACCTGAAGATTTACAGCAGTGGCTCAGTGGACATCAGCCACACCCTGGGACGACAGTTGCGCGCTGACTTCGGTATTGAGCTGATTAGCAAGCTGCCAGTGAATTGAACGAGTTGGTCTCCGAGGAAACGGCGCAGTCTCTGTCCCCTTGATCCTGTGAGGAGGTTGAGCGCTTTGTCCTGGATACCCTCTGTGAGCGTTACCTACTGATAGCGGGTCGCAATACCTGTCCCCAGCAGGCCTGCGCGCTCACAGCTACCTGATGCTGTTTGTATGATGACGTCATACAAGCTGGCTTTGAGGTCACCATGGACAGCGAAAAGAAAACCGAGCTGCTCGCCTTTCGCTTGGAACTGGCAAAGAAAATGCTGCTCGATGAAGTGGCCCAGAAAAAAGATCGAGATCGCTCCTATATTCTCAACGAGGCACTCGATCTTTACCTTGAGCACTGGGCATGGGAAACCAGGCACATTCAAAAAGCACTCGAACGGGCTGAACTGGAAGGAGACGCCGGACTTGCCACTCCAGACGAGGTCAAAGCTGCTTTTGATGCCTGGCGAGCGTGAGAGTTCTTTGGAGGCGCTCCGCCATCGAGGAGCAATTGAGCGAAGCACTGCTCGATTTTGCCGGCCCCGAAGATTTACAGAAGTGGCTCACTGGCCAAGAGACAAGTCAGATGTAACCTTCAAGAGTACTCCGTGACTGGCAACTCTAGCGCTCGGTAAATTCATGCTGCAGCCCAGTCAGGTTGCAGGTTGCCAGATTTTCTAGACCTGCCTCTGCAACACTTTCCTGGTTTTCATTTGCTAACTGGATGCGCAAGCTGAGCCGAGGCAGTAGCAACTGCCACTCAAGGCTGGTAAGTCTGTCAGCAAGCAACATCTGAGGACCATCTTCAACGTTCAAATCTTCGCTGACCAACAGGTTAAAGTAGACCTGTGCGAGTGCTGCCTCTGCTTGTTCGCCTCCTGGACTGCTTGCTCCTACCACCAACGCTATCTGGCTTCTCTGTGGGTGTTGCATGACAGCCCGGAGGATAGATTCAACGTCTGAATACACAATTTCTTCCGGCTGTGACCAATCCGGGAAGGTAACAAGATTCAACGCTTGAAGGTTCTCCCGGATGGCTTCATATTGGTTCTTGCCAGACGCGAAATCAACATCACTGGTTGGCAGGTACTCTACAGGCTGCACCTGCACAGAACTCCTGATATTCTGCACAATTGCCGGGGAATCGAACTTGTCTGTCAGTCCGGGGAATGGCTTCAGCGCCTCGATCATGATGCCTGAGAAGTTGTACTTCCGGTTGCTGCCGTACTCAGTGGTGAGGTGTGCTAAAAGCTCAAGTGTGTAATCCGGAAAATTTAGAACATCCGCAATACAGGCCAACTTCAGCAACCGTTCTGGTGTCATTAATTTCCCGTGGTCGCTCCTGAGCAGATCCCGGAAGTAAAAAGCATTAGACCAGAGTAGTTGGCCAGGATGAGCCTGTGAGAAGATTGGCGAACTGGTGCGCTGGACCCGGTAAGGCTCCAGGTCAAAGAGATCAAAGCCGCTGTTGCGCAGATAACAGTCGATCTCGCCAAACAAAGGTTGATCTTTGTAAAGCGGTACAAATTCAACTTCGATGATCGTCGAAAGCACACCCTTCCCAATCATTTGAGCGCCGCCTTTCAGGACATCGAGATCACCGCCCTGCACATCGATCTGGAGAAAATCGATTTCGCCGATACCTTCTGCTTCACAAAAAATGTCAAGGGTAGTGGTCTCTACTTCTACCGTCGAGACAACTTCTGTGTACTCTGCATACCCGAAGAAGCGCTCTAGGTAGTCGCTATCGGGACGATACAGAGAGCGACACGCCGGGAACCTGGTCAGGTGCAAAGTCGCGCTACCGGGTTTACTCCAGAGGGTCTTGGGGATGTACTTTTCCTGCCAGTTCGCTTTGCGGGCTTCAAACTCCGTATTCATCTTCTGGCAGGCATCCACGTCAGCTTCAAACCCGTAAATTGTCAGGTTCGGCGCAAAGATTTGCCAGCGCTCACTGTCATGATCCTCACCAGACCCATCAAGACTCCACAAACCAACATGGCAAACGGTCAAATGTAGGTCGTCCAGATGGCCGTTTGCTTTCAAAAGCGGCAGAAAAACTGACATAGTGCGATCTCACGCAACCCTCAAGAACTATCGGCTCATTCCGATCCGGGCTTAATGTACCCAACTGCAGGGTGCTCAGTGCAACCTGTTGCAACTCGTATAGTGCCCCTTTACAACAGGTTCAGAGCCGTCGAACTGCACTCAACTGCACTGAAAGGGGCGTCGTGCCACCCGCATTGCCGAAGAGGTTGAGGTCGACGGTCCGACCATCACTGCCCAGGCAAGCATAAAAGCCGTTCGCGCTCAATAAAGCACCCGTGCAGGCAGGGGCAGCACTGGGGGGTATCAGGCCGTCGATCATCATGTCTGTGGTTCCGGCGGCAGTGCGCTGCAGCATGAACGGTGCCTGCCAACCGGTGCTGCTGGCAATCACAGAGTAGGTGATAGTGCTCCCTGCTCGGGTCAGATTCAGCGTACTGCCGGAAACCTGTACCGCACTGGAACCTCGGATGTCATCGCCAATGTATTCGATCGCCCGGTTAAGGGTAATCCGCCGATCGGTCTGGGCTGATGACGAGCTATTACTGGTCATCAGGTTCGTTAAACCGATGAGTGAGCCGACACCGACCATCGCCGTGAGGGCGGAAGCCACCAACATCTCAATTAGAGAAAACCCACTTTTAGTTCTGCGAAGCTGCATTGATTTACCTCAGTTACAATTGGCGGCACTGGTGCCTGTGCCGGTATAAGTGCCTCGTCGAACCACCGCGAGCGGAGACTGAATGACCAGGCATCTTCTAGCCAGTCCTGTGTTCAAGGCGTGACTGATGACGAGCACTGTAGAGGTCGAGACGTTGCCCTGAAAGGTAATATTCAGCGTCGCTGCCGAACTCGCAATGCTTGTACTCTGCAACTGGGCATAAACCGTCGGCTGGCAAGCACTCGAATCTACTCGGGAAGCTGCAAAGCTGAGAGTGCAGGCAGAACTGTTGCGAATAGCGAAGCTCTGAATCTCCTGAACGACCCCCTGAACCGCTTCAAGATCGCTGTTAACTTGCCTCTGCTGAATCATGGGCAACATGCTGGGGATTGCAGCGGCAACTAAGATCCCGAAGATCACGACCTGAATCAGCAGTTCGAGTAGCGTCAAACCTCGATGGCTTCTATCGGTTCTCATGACTTAATACCTGGACAATCGTTGACAACATCGGGCAGCACTTCAGCATGCACACGCTGGGTTTTGCCGTTCGGAGCGGTAAGGGTGTAGTCGAGCTGGAGAACGTTCGGGAAGGCAGTTTTGACGGTGGCAACCCGGGTGTAGGGGTAGCTCCGGCCTTTCAACCTTGCCGTGCCGGTGTCGGTGCGTGTCTGGCCGGATGTGACCGTGGTCACGCTTGTATCACTGTTCAAGGCAGGCAGTTGATTGAGCATCAGGGCGCCGAACCCGCTTTCAGCAGTACTGGCGGTGCAGATAGCTCTAGAGACCAGCATGACAGGGGTAGCAGCCGCCTGGCTGTTCTGAATGCCGCTATACAGCGTGAGCGTGTTGCCTGTAATCGACTGGATACCATAGAGAGTCGATTCTGTGCCGATTAAGACTGAGTCATTGACCCTGAATCCCGTTGCCGAGGTGATGGTCAGGGCTGTGGCGTTGGCCTGGGTTGCTGCTGTCAGAGCGGTTTTGCCCACTTTCGAGGTTCCTGCCCGGACAGATTCGACATTGGTCTGTGCCAGTAAACTACCGGAACTGACACGGTCTCCCTGGTTCTTAAGTACGACTCCGTAGACGACCATCTGGAGTGTTCCCGCCGTCATGATGCTTCCGACCCCGAGGGACACCAGCACCTCGGCGAGCGTGAATCCTTTCTTTGAACGTTTCATGTTTGCCTCTGAGGGTGCTACTGATTTGCGCCGCGCTGCCAGGAGGTGATCTTGTCGAGCTTAGGGGGCAGCGTGGATGCTGGCAGCACACCCGCGAGCTCTGCCCAGTTGCCGGTCTGATTGACGACCGTGTGATTGCTGCTGGAATTGCAGGACTGCACCCCTCCCCAGGACTTCGCCCAGAGTGACCCTTTAAATGCGCCCCCTCCGGTTACACCGATGGTGTAGTTGGGTGCCAGGATAAAGGCGTGCAATTCTCGGTTACCGTTTAGACACATCGAGGGGACAGTAGGAGAAGTGATTGCGCTGCCGCTCGCATAAATCTGAACATCGGTCGGCTTGCAGCCGCTGACATTGCCGCAGTCGTGGCGCAGTTCCGAGTTCTTTTCAATACTTCCGTCCAGCCAGATGTAAACCTTCTGTCCAGCGGGCACTGTAATCGTCGCCTTGGCGAGAGAACCGGGAATTTTGTAGGCGTAGACTTGCTGTGTACCCACGGTGGAAAGCGGGTCGTTCGCAGACGGTAAAGTCAGGCTGACGTTGTTGCCGACAAGTCGCGGGGAGAGATTGGTAATCCCAACTGGCTCGGCAGGTAAAGAAGGCATCTGAAGCGGGGGATGCAGGACCTGCCAGGCTTGACCGGTACTCGGGTCGGTGCCGTTGGCTGTGTCGAGATTGGCTGTGCCGGCGCAATTGTTCAAAAACACGTTACCGGCCACTTTCTGGTTACCGGACGGTCCATTTGTGCTCGGATCACTCAGCCATAGGCCAGGAAAGGGTACTCCCCGCAATCCGCCGCTACTGACCGGGACGTTGACCTGCAAGTTTGTGGTAGCGGTGCTGTTGTTTGTCCGGCCCTGGATGGTCAGAGTCCCGGTGCCGAGGCTGGTGTAGGCGGGGGTATTTGCCGAGGGCTGTGCCCCCGTATAGGCGTAGTCAACGATTTTGTACTGGCCCTTGCTCGCATCGGCCGCGTCGATGTTGCCCCAGCTGGCCGCGTCGACAGCGAACTGCTGGATGCTGGTGGTGGCGCCAGTATTACTACAACTCGTCAGGCCGGGAATACCCTGCTGCGCATTGGCAGCGGTCCTCCAGCGGGAAAAACTGTAGAGGGAAATAGTCGGATTCTTGGCTAACAAGTCGAGCACGCGGCCTACTCCAGACTCGGCTACGTTGAGGCTCTGGGCGGTGAGTGCCTGGTTGCCGGCAGTCACCTGGGCACGCTCGGTCCTGAGCACCATCACCGTGCCGACCAACACCATCACCACACCAAATCCCATCGTGAGCGGCAGTGCGAAGCCACTCCGGTGCCGCCCTGATACGCGTTTGACAGAGGACAATGTCAGTAATACCCCTCGGTCATTTTCACGTAGACGGCGACTTAAATACGCCCCTATTACGTATTCACACGAGTTTGAATTCATTTGCATATCACTCGACTTGTTTGCAGAGACCTAACTAAAGCTATGCTATAAGTTTCTGCTGCATTTGGTGTGCATATTGCGTGAAGATAGCAACAAGATGATAAGCGATTTAAAGTCATAAATATTCACCAAGTGGATACTCATAAATGTTTGCTAAATCGATACAGTGTCGATTTGATAGTTGAAAGGTGCACCACCAGGCAGCCCCTGGGTTTTGAGCAGAATTATCCATACTCAGCTTACCCAGAAAATGCATCCCTGCTGCTATGGCCCATCGAATGCCTGTAGCGCGTTCGGGGGACCGCAACCGCTTCTGATATCTGGCAAAAATAAATGTTTTCAGCAAACCGACAAAAGCAGCCAGCCCCCACAACGAATCAGGGGGCCAGCAGATTCAATCTGCTGACCCCCTGATTCGTTGTGGGGCGTCTTTAGAGATGGCTTGAGCCTGCTTTACTGGGCCGACGGTTGGTTCCCTGCAGGTTTCTCCATCTCAAGTGCCTGCACGTAAGCTGCTTCTACCAGGTTGGATACTTCCGGTGTCGTACCCTGGATACCACTGGCCTGCCGGTCGTGCTCGCCACCCTCGATTGCATCGTTGGTCTTCGACGGTTCGGCTTGCTCCGAGGACGGAGCTGCGGACGCCTCAAGGCCGGAAGACGCCTCTGCTACGGCTTCGTGAATGTCCTCTTTGGCCGCTTCGAGCTTTGCTCCGACACTGCTGCTTGCTGCTTTGACAGCGTCGATGGTTTCTTTTTTCTTCTCATCGAAACTGGCAGTTGCCCCGGCTACGGCTCCCTGCACTTCACCTGCAGTCGCTTCGAGCCTGGCTCCAGCACCACTGATCGCTTCTTTGACGCCTCCGATTGTTTCTTTTGCCTTCTCAATCGGGTTCTCACCTCTTAAAGCAGAGGCCGCAACCGCACCGACCGCCGCGCCGACGACCGCACCGACTCGACCACCGACCAGGCCGCCGACTGCCGCCCCGATTACCCCACCTGCGACATTGCCGAGGGGCTGAGCCTCCTCTTGACCAGACTGCGGCTCCGGTTGGCGCTGTTCATTTTGGGTAGCGCCGGCATCAGCGGCCTGGCCCTTCTGCTCCTCAGACCGATTCAAATCTTGATTCTCGCTGTTCATTATCTGAACCTCCCAATTGCTATTCAGACCGGGTTTGAAGCAGCCTGACAACGTCTGCTATATCCTCAATCTAGCGAGGGGCGGTCAAGCCTTGCATTCGTCCAGGGAGTGAGATTGAAATGAGTACACAAAATCTTACAAATTTTCAGTACTCGACTGACAGGAAACCTGGGGCAGCGACGGTCCGAACTCGATAGCCCTGAGTGCGCCGATGCCTCCAGTTCTCTCGCACTGCCTCTAACGCACGACCTCGTTTTTCCAGGCCTTCTGGGTGTTGCGCACTGCTTCCGGACCAACGGCGGTATCGACAACTTCGCCATCGTTGGCCAGTTCGACTGCGACTACCAGGGGGACGACTTCGGAGATCTCGACAATCAGCGGGGTGATGTCGCAGAGGTGCCGCAGGGCAAGGTCGGCGGTCAATTCGCTTTTGAGGGCGAGTCCGGTGGTGTGCAGCATCGTGTAGCCGACGGCGACAAGGCTCAAGGCCGAGTAATCGTCGCGCAGCATCTTGGAGACGGTGTTGGTCCGCACCCTGTCGATAAGACCTGCCGCAATCCCGGCGATGCCCGCCACTGCCTCTTTGACGCCGGAGGCCGGTTGACCGCCGAGGTTGCTCAGGTGCTGTTCGGTTTCGGCAACGTGGCTTGCCAGGACGCCGTGGATCTTGCTCACCAGACGCAGGGCCTGCGGGTGTTGGTTGGTGTGGTCGTCATTGACCTGCCGCTTCACCGCTTCGAGGATGTGACCCTCCAGCGCCAGCAGGTCGCTTACGTAGTTCTGCAGAGTATTGACACTTTTAGACATGGTCGGTTCCTCAACTTGAAGTTGCCTTTGGGCGGCACTGACTTCCAGTGTGGGGGGTCGAGGACACCGGTCTCATCGGCCCAGGGTTAGAGTCGGCCAGGTGGGTACCATTTCGCGGTCGCTTTCAGCTTTTGATCGGTTGCCGCGACTCGGAATCGCATAGGATTTGAAAGCAGCAAAACACGACAGGATGGCATGGGAGTCTTCGAGACGTTGGGGAATGTCGCCTTCGCGGCCTTCATCCTGGCCGACGTCGGTGCTATCTATCAGGCAATCGCCTCGGCAGTCGATCGCCGCCGCTATCCACCACCGGGCCGCCTCATCGAGATCGGCAACCATCGGCTCCACTTAATCGACATGGGCAGGGGCGGTCCGACGGTCATCCTGGAAGCGGGCGGCGGTGGTTCGTCGCTCGAATGGAGCCTGGTCCAGCCGGAACTGGCAAAGTATGCGCGCGTCGTGAGTTACGACCGGGCCGGGTTCGGCTGGAGCGACCCGAACTTGAAGACGCCGACTGCCGCTCAAATCGCTGAGGACCTGCACACGCTGCTGATGAGAGCCGATATCCCAGGACCATTTATCCTGGTTGCCCGCTCGATTGGTGGCTTTGCTGCCCGCCTTTTTGCCCACCGCTATCCGCACTCAGTGGCTGGAGTCGTGCTCATCGATGCCGCTCACGAGGATGAACCAACCCGTGTTCTGCCCGAACTTCTGGCCAGGGGCCGCCAGGATCTGCAACTGATCCGATTTCTCCGGTTTCTGGCTCCCCTCGGGCTGGTCCGTTTTGCCGGCTACTGGGAACTGTTGCCGAAGCTGAGAGTCCTGGAGAAAGTCTCACCCCCCGTGCGCGCCATGATCGAATCGAGCATCTACCGCTCGCTCTACGCCAACACGCTCTACAGCGAGTACGCGGCCTTTGAAGCGAGTGCCGCCCTGGTGCGTAAGGCGGGCACCCTCGGCGACTTACCCCTGGTCGTACTCACCGCTGAAAGGCACCTCGATGCGGCAAACTACCCAAAAGATTTCCCCATCGCCCGCGCTCAGCAAATCTGGCTGGAACTGCAAAAAGAACTGGCGGCTCTATCCGAGCGCGGTGTGCACACGGTCGTCGAAGGCAGCAGCCACTACATTGCTCTCGACCGACCCGAAGCGATTGTCGGGGCAGTGCGCAGCTTAATCGAATGTGCGCAGGCAAAAGGAGCCAGGCCATGAAGCGACTATTAAGGCGATGGCTGCCGATGTTGGTGCTGGTCGGGCTGACAGGATCGGGCTATCCATGCCAACAAGCCCACGCCGCTCCCGCGCCTCCGGTCCTACCAGCTGCGACCGTCTTTACAGACACTCCCAAGGCCCTGGTCGATGAAGTCTGGCAGACAGTCGGGCGCGAATTTGTAGACAGCAGCTTCAACCGGCAGGACTGGCAGCAGGTACGCACCCAACTGCTCGAACGCGATTACGAAACTAAAGAGGAAGCTTATCAGGCGATTCGGGTCGCCTTGAAGTCGCTGGGTGACCCCTTTACACGCTTTTTGACCCCAACCGAGTATCAGGGGTTGCTGGAGCAGACGAGCGGCGAATGGATTGGCGCCGGCTTTGTGCTGCGCCTCTCAGAAGAAACGGGCCAGCCCGTGATCAGCCGCCTCTATAAAAACAGTCCGGCGGCACAGGTGGGGCTTGCTCTCAAAGACCAGCTCGTCGCTATCGACGGTGAAGCGGTTATCGGTCTCAACCTGGAGACGCTCACCAACCGCATTCGGGGCGAAAAAGGCAGCCGGGTTGCCCTCGACTTTTTGCGGGGTAGCCAGAAATTGACGGTGACGATTACGCGCGCGGTGATCGAGACCCCGGCGATTGAAGCGCAACTTAAAGAGGAAGCCGGTATCAAGCTCGGCTATATCCAGCTGCAAGAATTTTCGGCGCGGGCAGCGGCAGAACTCGGCGAAGCCCTCGACAGCCTCGGTGCCCAGGGGGCTGCAGGTTGGGTACTCGACCTGCGCGGCAACCCTGGTGGCCGGGTCGATGCGGCGACTGACGTGGTCGAACTGCTGCTTGACCGGGGGACGATCGTCATTGCCGTAGACCGCAAGGGCAAGCGCGAGACGGTCCGGGCAAAACGGCACGCCCGCACCGACCGACCAGTGGTCGTCCTGGTCGATCGCGGCTCCGCCTCCGCAAGCGAGATCGTCGCCGCCGCCCTGCAGGACAATCGCCGGGCCACGGTCATCGGCACCCCTACTTTTGGCAAGGGCGTCATTCAACAGATGAACACCCTCGCCGACGGTTCCGGTCTGAATGTCACCATTGCCTACTACCAGACTCCCACCGGCCGGGACATCCACAAAAGGGGCATCGTTCCTGATGTCGTCGTACCGATGCCTGAGAACCTGCGGCAGAGTCTGGTCACCAGTGGTGGGCTGGGAGGTGAATCGGACCCACAGTACAAACGCGCCATTTCTGTTCTGATCCAGCAGCTCAAGAGTCTGACCGTTCTGAAGCCTTGATGCGGCTCGAAGTCGGCAGTACAGTTCGGTTGTCTGGAGCGTTGAGCGTCCCCGGAGATCATTCAGTCTTGTTCCGGCAGAGGGATTTTTATGGCTTGCTTCCAGGACAAACTCTAATAAATCTGGAGCTCAATTGCCATGGCTATTCGAGAAGATTTGCAGCGAGCAGTCGGCTCATTCCCAAATCGGGCGCAGGCGCTTCAAGCCCTGGAGCAGTTGCGCAATGCAGGTTTTGACATGAGTAAGGTTTCTGTGATTACCAGGCAGGAAGACAACGGTGAAGTGCTGGCCGGGGCCGAAGTCAAAGACGAAACCGGCAACAGGGCAAGCGAGGGTGGCACCACGGGTGCAACGGCCGGTGGCATCGCAGGTGGCCTGGCAGGTCTTTTGATCGGACTCGGTGCCCTTGCTATTCCCGGTGTCGGTCCACTGGTCACTGCCGGTGCAGTCGGTACGGCCCTGGCCACCACCCTCGGTGGTGGTGCAGTCGGGGCTGCGACCGGTGGCCTGGTCGGTGCCCTGACCGGTATCGGCATCCCGAAAGACCGGGCCGAGTCCTTTCGTCCAGTCATCGAGCAGGGGGGCTATCTGGTGATCGTCGATGGCGACCGCAACGAAATTCAGAAGGCCGACCTGATTTTGCACAGTGGCGGCATCGAGAACTATGACGTCTACCCCAGGCCGCTCGGCATCGCGCCGGAATCGCCCTAGCCCGGCACAACCTGCCTGTCTTGTAGCCCTTACCGTCCCGCTCGATAGGCGAGGCTGGCCCCAGAGATGTGTACATTAAATCCGGTCGTGAAGGCTCTTGATTGTCACCAAAGTTGACGATCGGGAGCCGTCCCTCTTTTGGTAGAGTGAGGGCTTCCAGGTCCGTAGTAACGTGCACATTGACGCAGAGGAGTTGCCCGGATGAGTATCGAACCGCAATCGCAAGAAGAAGCCGACAAACAGAAACTTCTGGAAAAGTACGCTCCTGATCTAGACAAGATCGACCTCGACTTGAGCGGCACTGGCTCCGCTCAACCCAATGTTTCTCCCGAGATCATCGAGCGCGAAGAATCACGCAAAGAGCAGGCAATCGAAGAGTTGGCCCAGGCGCAGACTCCAGACATCGAACTACTGGATCTGGGATTCTTGACCGGTCAGGAAAGCGAGGAGGACCGCCTTTTCCGGATCAAATTCCGGCAGGTCGTGATCTCGGGCTACATGGAAGGCAAGAGCCTCGATGAGATTTATGCCCTGGTAGATGGCATGGAGCGTTCCAGCGCAGTCGATGATCATTCAAGCTCCCTGCCGCTGCGCGATATTGCAAGCCGCATCTACCGCAGTGCCCAGGAGCGCGGCGGTGAGACCCAGCGCTGCCATATCTGCGGCAAGTACAACCCGCGCTACGAGGACAACTGCCCGAGTTTCTGTCCTTACAGCGACAGCGAAGGCCAGAGTTAAGCCGACCCCAGCTAGTATTAAAAAGCTGTACTGCCGGGGTTGTCCTGTGAACTGGCTCAATGTTGTCGTCGCAATCGCCGCCGTGGCAATCTTGCTTGGCGGACTGGCAATGGTCTTCTCCGGGGCCATTGCCATGGGCCGCGACGAGCGCCGGTAGGGACACGACTACCCGTACCGGCTAAGGGGTCCGCTTCAGGACCAGACAGGCGAGCGGCGGTACGCGCAGTGGTAGAGAGTACGGCTGTCCGTGCAAGGCCCATTCCTCGCTGTGCAGGCCACCCGCGTTGCCCTGGTTGCTGCCGCCGTAGAGGGCAGCGTCGCTATTCAAGATTTCTGCCCAGAAGCCGGACTCCGGTACGCCCGCCCGGTAATGTGCGTAGTAGGTGGGTGTAAAGTTGCAGACGAATAGCAGCACTCCGTCCCCGGCTTTGTTGCGGCGCACGAAGGTGAAGATGCTGTTTTGAACGTCGTGGCAATCGACCCACTGAAAGCCCGAGGGTGAGCAATCTTCCTCGTAGAAGGCACTTTCCTGTCTGTAGAGCCGGTTAAGGTCGCAGAAGAAGCGCTGCAACTGCCGATGAGGTTCGAGTTCGAGTTGGTGCCAGTCGAGGGATTGGGCATAGTTCCATTCGCGTCCCTGGCCAAACTCCATGCCCATAAACAGGGTCTTCTTGCCGGGATGCCCGTACATGTAGGTGTAGAGGGCGCGCAGGTTGGCAAACTTTTGCCAGCTGTCACCGGGCATCTTGGCGAGCATCGAGCCTTTCAGGTGTACGACTTCATCGTGAGAAAGGGCGAGCACGAAATTTTCGTAGAACGTGTAGGTGATCGAGAAGGTAATCTCGTTGTGGTGGTAGCGGCGGTGTTCGGGCGGGTTGCTGAAGTAGGCGAGGGTGTCGTGCATCCAACCCATGTTCCATTTGAGGTTGAAGCCCAACCCGCCAAGATAAGTCGGCCGCGTTACCAGGGGCCAGGAAGTCGATTCCTCGGCAATCGAGAGCGCCCCCGGATAGTACTGAAAGATCAGTTCGTTGAGCGAACGCAAGAAGGCGATTGCTTCAAGGTTTTCAGGCCCGCCGTGGCGGTTGGGGATCCACTCGCCGTCCTTGCGTGAATAGTTGAGGTAGAGCATGGCAGCCACTGCATCGACCCGGATGCCGTCGATGTGGTAGCGCTCGAACCAAAATAGGGCGTTGGCGGTCAGGAAGTTGCGGACTTCGTTGCGCCCGTAGTTAAAGACCAGGGTGCCCCAGTCTTTGTGTTCGCCCTGGCGCGGGTCAGCGTGCTCGTAGAGGTGGGTGCCGTCAAAGAGAGCGAGGCCGTGGGTGTCTCTTGGGAAGTGAGCGGGCACCCAGTCGAGGATGACGCCGATATCGGCCTGGTGGCAGCGGTCGATGAAGGCCATCAGTTCGGTCGGTGAGCCGTAGCGCGCGGTCGGTGCGTAGTAGCCGGTGACCTGGTACCCCCAGGAGCCGTCGAAGGGATGTTCCTGCAGGGGCAACAACTCGATGTGGGTGAACCCCAGCTCTTGTACGTAGGGGATCAGGCGGTCGGCCAGTTCTGTGTAGGTTAAAAAGCGGTTGTCCTCTTCGGGCAAGCGCATCCACGACCCGAGGTGCACCTCGTAAATCGCGACGGGGCACTTGAGCGGGTCTGTGTGGGCGCGGCGAACCAGCCATTCGCTGTCGTGCCATTCGTAATGGTCGATGTCGGCGACTATAGAACCGGTCTGGGGACGCATTTCTCGTGCAAAGCCGTAGGGATCGGACTTTTCGTAGATGTGGCCCAGGTCGTTCTTGATTTCAAATTTATAGACCGTCCCGGCTGCAAGCCCCGGCATAAAGAGTTCCCAGATCCCGGAATCGGGCAGGCGGCGCATCTGGTGCGTCCGGCCGTCCCAACCGTTGAAATCCCCCAGCACACTGACGTTGCGCGCGTTCGGCGCCCAGAGCGCGAAGTGCACACCGGCTATCCCCTCGTGGACGGCAAGGTGTGCCCCGAGCTTTTCCCAGATGTGGTGGTGGTTGCCTTCGGCAAATAGATGGATGTCAAGGCTGCTGAGACGCGGTTCGCTGAACCGGTAAGGGTCATCGATCACCTGCTCACCTGCGGCGGTCTGCAGGCGCAGGCGGTAAGCACCAGGCTCCACTCCGACCGGCAACCGGCCTTCAAACAAAGCAGGCTGCAGGCTCGCCATCGGCAGTTCACTTCCGTTGGCCAGGAGTGTGACGGTACCGGCTTCAGGTTGCAGGGTGCGCACTACCCAGTAGGCCCCGTCCTCGGACTCAATTTTATGGGGACCGAGGATAGAGAACGGATCGCTCGTCTGGTTCGCGATCAGATGCGCCGCCTCTTCGTGACTCAGCGTCAGATCCATCTGGTGTGTCCTTAAGCGTCGTTGTTCGCCCGCCAGGCGAAGTCACTGTCCCCACTAAGTTACCAGACCGGGCGGAAAGCCCCCGGATTGCCCGCGGCTATTCCAGACGGAATGCCGCTCCAGTCGCGCTATCGAGCGCGACCTGGAGCGGCACCTCAACACTCAGGAACTGGTGAGCGCGGCAAATCAGGACCAGTTGCCGTCGGTACCCTGGGTGTGGGCCTTGCGGACGGCTTCCCAGGCAGCCGTGTCGGCGCGCTGCTCGTCTTTGGAGGCTTCGTACTCGCGGTTGTAGGTCTGGATATAGGTTTCCTGGGCAGCGGGCGCGAGGTGTTCGCGTACCTGGGGAGCCAGATCCTGGGGACCCGAAAAAGTGCCGGGCTTTTCGCGGGGCAAAGTCTGGTCGGTGACTGCGATCTCTTCACCGCCCGCCTCGCGCAGGATCGATTCGATTTGCGGGATTTGAGCGGTATAGCCCTCGGCCACGACAACGAATTCGCCCGCCTCGACCCGAGTCTGGTAGAGGTTTATTTTGTCTTCATGCATGCCCATAGTGGCAAATACCGAGGCGAGGCCGGCCCCAGCGGACCCGGCGACTGCACCACCGGCCGCGCCCAATAGAGCGGCACCAAGAGGACCCGCCGCGACGACCGGGCCGACAAACGGGATGAATAAAACCCCGATGCCGGTCAAGAGCGACAGAGCAGAACCGAATAGAGCACCGTAGATCGCCCCATTTACTAACCCACCGCGAATCACATCACCCTTGGTCAGGAACCCGGAGACACGCGTGTTGCTCTGAAAGTTGCGACCGATAATCGAGATATCGTCGCGGGAGATGCCGCCTTCGATCAACTGGCGAATGACTTGATCGACCTGTTGCTGGTTTTTAAAGATTGCAGTTACAGCCTTCTCGACTTCACCGGTATAAACGTTGGTCTGTGCATCCAGGCTCTGTACCATGAAATAACTGGCCTCCTGCCAAAATAAGTTCTCTTTGCTCACGACGATAATACCGGCACCGGACATCGGTGCAGTAGCCATCACCCCAGGCTAAAGAAGGTACTCCCCTCGAAAATCTACCGGATGGCTGAAGTGCGGCGGCTTCCCCTCAGGCGCAAACTGCTGCGAGCCTTTCTGCGTCTGCCGCTCGGCAGCAGGTCGCCTTCTTCGAGCAGGATGACAGTTTCACCACCGACGCGTCCCATCGGTGGCGTCTCACCCATATCCATCTCGACTGCATAGCTCCAGTGGGTACTGCCAGTGAGATGGCAACTCTGGACCTTGCCTGCACCACCGATAAAGTGCACCATTTGTCCGGGCTCGAACTTGGGCGGTTTCATGGACACGTTATTCCTTATCCAATTGGGCAGAGTTAGTTTGTCGGCTTATTGGCAATAGCTTGCGTGACGACATCCAGCGGTACGGGCTTCAAGATGAGCCAACAAGTAAAGAAAAATGATGCCGTGAATAATTGAGTCAGATCAATAGCAGAAAGATAGCCGTCTGCAAGGCCGGCAATTGTCCGGTCGCAGATCCCGAACAGCCAGGCCAGGACGCCGATAATCCAGATGCCTTTTTGTAAAGTCTTCAAGAAACTGAGATATTCAAGGTGCTGATTGTCCACAAGGAATGGTCCTTATCAGTAGAAGAAGCAGTGAATCAGGAAGCCGACCTTAAAGAGTCGGCATGGCTCAGGGAATGATGACCGGTACTCGCGACTACTTGCCAGCCTTCGCGCAGTCGCAACTGATAGGTTGCCCAGCCTTTAGAACCACCCGGAATATTGTGGTCGGCCACCATGAACTCGTGGCAGTGAGTGTAGGGCTGCCAGGGTTGCTCGGCCTGAGCACGTAGATGTAAAACTCTCTGAACGTTACTCAAGCCGCCTGGATATAGCCAGCACATCTGACCTCGCATAGATTGCTCCTCGACGTGATTTGGGTGATAGTGTCAACAACAAAACGTGCACAGTTCAAGCAGGCCAGAGTTGTTGCCCCGTCCATGCTTGAGCAGTACGTCCACTAGATAGCGTAGACACGCCTGAGGCAAAGTGTTTGAAGATTGCCCCGACTAGACTATCTGTACTCTGACGAGGAGCTGCCCCTGTCAGGCAGGTGCTGCATACTTCTCCTGCTCAGGCCCCACTCATGATAAACACTCGTAACAGGTCAACTGAGTGCAGAGGTCATATCGATGCTGGAAGCGCCGAGAATGCCCGTGCACCTGAGCTTCAGCCGGTGAACCACATAGCTGCAGTGGCTTGTTTCTGTAGCTGGAATAATTTATAGCTAAACATTTAAAGTCGATGTTTCATCGGCTTGCTCATAATCTACTATCGATTTGTAGAAAGCTGTTCAGTCAAAGGATAGATATGTTTGTTGAGAATAAATTCTTAACCTTAGTGCGGACTCGTCTAGATCGAGTCGCCACCACCGCCTGGAATGACAATTGATCGAATCAATACAATCTACAGAGAGGCAATTGGTCAAACCACTACAAAACACGATAGACCCGAACTGGTTTAGCACCATAGCGCACCGTCCAATCAGCAGCATCGTATACCATTTGCCAGCCGGGGGGCACCCCACCGTGCAGTAACTCGGGGTAGCGGACCAGCAGTGGGTAAAGGCGGGTATAGCGCTCATCGATGACTGCGGCCACGAACTCGGTATTCTCCATCAGGCCGTCGCGCTTCTGCGAACCATAGACCCGCTCGGGTGGGTAACCACTCCAGTAGACAACGACCGGGCTATCGGTGAGCAATGTACCTGGCTTACCTGTCCGTGCGAGCCAGCGACCGGCCAGTTCTGAGGGGCGGTTCAGGACAACCCACTGGGGCCACAGGGTCAGGTAATGCTGAGTAAAGACCACCAACATCACCGTGGCAGGCACCGCGAGTAGACGTGTAAACCCGCTAAGCCCAGAAGCGAGAATGGCAAGCAGGGCTACGAGTACCAGGTAGTAACGGTTGCTGCCGGTGAGGTCGCCGCGGCTGACCAGGGCGGCAATGACAACCAGGTAACCGAGACTCAGCAGTGCAATGCGAGGATTAGCACGATGCCAGTAACCGGCAACAGCAAGCAGAGTCGGCAGCAGCAATGGACGCCAGGAGTAAGTCCAGAGTGCTTCGAGGCGCTCCCAGGCACCCGGCAGTTGCTGCTGATCGACCGCCGCCCAGAGTGCAGTCCGATTGCTGTCGGCACGGGTAAGCCAGAGGCCGAGGCCAAGGGCCAAAAGCGGCCCGACCTGCAAGACCCGCTCTCGTGCCCGTGGCCCCGTGAGCCACTGCCAGAGGATAGCGAGCACCGCGATTGGCCAGACGCCCCGGTCGCAGAGCACCGCTCCACTCCAAAAGAGGGCCGTGCGTTTGCTGTGTCCCTTCTGCGCCCCGGCGAGGGCGGCAACTACCAGCAGCGTCGAAAGCGGTTCTGCGACCGGTAGGCTCCCGGTCAGAACCGTGACCGGGTTGAATAAAAAAAGAGCGCCGCTCACTAGGCCCCACTGCCGGGCGAGCAAGGCCCCGGTAGCAAGAGTCAGTAGAGCACTCAACAGCATAAGCGCATCCAGATTGTGCCAGCCCACGAGCGCCAGGACGCAGCCAGCCAGTAAGTCGTACAGTGGCAGCCAGCCGTTGCTGCTCCCGGTAAGCGGGTCGAGCAGAAGGCCCGTGCGCGCAAACTGAGCGGCCCGTAGCCAGTGATGGTAGCTATCTTCCCAGGCGATGCCGAGCCTGTAGCGTTGCTGGGCAAGCACAAGCCAGCCGAGGGCAAGGCCACCTGCGACAAGTGGTTTCCAGGGGGTCGTTTGGGCGGGGCGGGCCTCGGTCGATCGCATTGGTGACGCAGCCTGTGGTTTACGGCACGCCACAGTGTGCCCTTCCATCTTCAGGGCTATGGGCTACTTGAGACCCATGCGGGTGCCGCGGCTCATGCGCGCTTCCGCGTAGCGTAGGAGGGCGTCGAGCGAACCGAGGCGGTTGTCCCAGGTCTGCACCCGGTAGGAGTGCATCAGCTTTTCCATGCTGAGCCAGTCGCGCAGGCCCTTGCGGGAGTTCTCGACTTCGCGGCGGGCCGTGGCGAGCCAGCCGACCGAGGGCTGCTTGGCCAGGGTCTCCAGGGCGACCTGGGTGCGGATGCTCTGGGAGCGCCAGGCCGCCAGGTTGTTCTCAGGAAGCCAGAGTTGCTTGCGTTCGACGAGGAAATCCCACTCGCGCCTCAGGGCACTGAAGCGCTCCAGGGCGGTCGGCAACGGGTCGCGATAGGGGATGAGCTGCGAGGTCGAGGAAGCCTCGGCGAGCATCTGCTGGTGGTTGTCTGCCAGGTGCGCCGATGCAAAGAGCGAGTAGCCCCCGGACGGCAGGTCGCGGATGGCCTGGAGCTGGTCGCGCAGTTGTACCTGGGGCAGCGACATCAAATTGAGGCTCGGCAAAAAGAGCACCGGGGCCTGTTTAACCTCGTTGAAAGCCGGCTCGACCAGTTGCTGCAGACGGCGAGTATTGAGGGCATAGGTCATCGGGATGAGTAAGTCGAGCTGTCCCTTCGCGGCCCACGACTCCCAGTCTTGCTGCAGGTCGCGCAGGCGCTCGCGGGGTGCCTGGGGAAAGACGGCAGCCGAGAGGATCAAATCCGGCTTGATGCTGCGCAGTTTTTCAGATGCCTCAGCGACAAAGCCGCTCACCTGCTCGATGCGGAACCGGGTCCACAGTTGCCACAGCGAACTCTCCTCAGGCGTGAGCAGGAGCGGATCGATGCCCGTCAGCTTTTCAAACTGGCGGCGGGATGTGGCGGTGTAGCCAAAATGTTGACCGGCCGACTTTTGAAGCGGGTAGCGGATGTAGTCGAGTTGAAAACCATCGACGTCGTAGCGCGAAACGATCTCTTCAAAGAGCTGCAGCAAGTAGCCGCGCACTTCCGGGTTGGCCGGGTCCATCCAGTACTCGGGCTGGCCTGCGGGACGCAGGTTGCCCTTGCGCCCGCTCTGGGCCCATTCGGGGTGAGCAGCCAGTATTGGCCCCGGGAAATCCTGGGGCTTACCCAGGACGGCGTTGTGGCGGGTATTGCCGACAGCGAAAGTCCAGGCCCAGGCGTGCAGTTCCATCTTGCGCTCGTGGGCAAGCCGTACGGCTGCGCCGAGTGGGTCCCAGCCGACGACGAGCGGATTTTGGGCCGGGGCGACCGCACTCGGGTAGATCGGGTAGCCGGCATTGACCGTTTCAAAAAAGACCGTGTTGATCCCGGAAGCGGCCAGCCGGTCGAAGACGACCTTCAGACCTTCTTCAGAACCCGCCCGCACAATCGAACCGCGGTCGAGCCAGATTGCGCGCACCTCGGGCAGGGCCGCCATCTGGGAGGTCGGGTAGTGCGTCCACAGTTCTTCGATCGCTTCTTCCCAAGCCGTGCGCGCCTGGCTGTCGAGACCGTCTCTGAGAAGCGAGGGCAGGTCTTTGAGGGTCTGCTGGGCCTTGCCGATTGCCTCGCGGTAGGCGGCTGGAAACTGTTCGGGGCCTTTGGTGCGGGCGTCGGCGGTGAGCAGGGCGCTCTCGACTCGGCCGAGGACTCCTTCTAGTTCTTTGACCATGCCCGCCGCTTCGACAGGCGCAAGCTTGAACTGGTTGCTGATCGCTCCAGGCAGGAAGCGGTCGATTGCCGCAACCAGCCAGTCGCGGTCGAACTTGGCGGGGGCGGTGCCCCACTGCCAGCCGAGATAGATCGTTTCGTTGGTAGTGAGTACTGCCGCGCTATCGGTGCTGCCGTTCCAGCGGGCGGCGACGTTGCTCTGGGAGCCCTCGGGACGAATGAGCACTCCGCCCACGGCGGCACTCATCGTATTGCCGCGCTTTGCCCAGTCCTGGGCGACCTGGACCTCGGTGCGGGCGCTCTCAAGACGCGGCTCAAGCCAGTAAGCGCCGAGCAATTGTTTCAGGGCTTCTTGAGCCTCGGGAGCCGATTCCAGGCCGACCGGACCACTCACGATCAGGCGTCCGCCATTCTGGACCCACTGGCTGATAGCTGTGACCTGATCGACGCCCAACCGCGTGACGTTCGGCAAGAAGAGCACTTTGGCGTCGCTCATGCGGTTGAGGTCGAGTTCGCTGAGCGTCGTTACCCGGTAGGGTAAATTTAAACGCTCAACCCGGCCTTTCAGCGCACTCCAGGCTCCCGCCTCGACGGGGCGCACCACGACCAGGGAGACGGCCTGGGCCGTAAAAGCGGCAGACGTAGAGGCCCACCACAGCCAAAAACTCAAAAAAAGACCCGTCCAGCGTCTTGCGACCCACACCATTGCAAACCTCGGCACTAAGGCAGTGTATCAAGACCACTCGGTATCTTGAACGCTTCGGACTATTTTTTCAGTGTTCCCTATTGCTAGAAAGGGAACTGAAAACCGAGTCCAACCGAAATTTGATTGTCTGCTCTCACCCGCAAACTCTGGTAAGGAGAGAGCCCGACCGAGTTGGTTGCGTAGACATTTAAGGACAAATCCGTACCGGCCAGGCCCGGTGTAAACCGTACACCCGCCTGCCAGGGCAGAAGTCGTTCGAGGGTGTTGCCGATAAAGCCGTTTTCGCCCCGGAAGACCGGCGTCACCTGGGCCACCAGTTCAAACCCCGGCGCGACCCGTATTGACCCGCCGATGCTGGCTCCGACCAGGGGCGAACGGTCGCCGCTGCGCTGCAAGTAGGCAATTTTCGGGTTGATCCAGAGGCTGTGGCCACCCTCGAAGCCGTACTGGGCCGGGAACGACAGGCTCAAAACGAACAGTTCGCCGATGTTTTCGGTAACCAGCCCCAGCAAGTTGGGCGGGATCGGCCCGCGATCCCCGGCCGGGGTGACGCCCGGTACGCCCGGACAGGCCGTAGGCAGGTTGTTGAGGGCACGGTCGAGACCGTCGGTCGTGCCGTTGACGAAGTTGCAGGCCCGGCTCGACGTGCGGCCGATCGTAAACAGGGTGCTCAGGGTAAAGGGGTCGCCGCTCGGCTGGTGCAAGAGGCGTACTTTGGTACTCACCCCGCCGTCCGATTCGTCAGGACCCGAGGGAGCAAAGTTGGCGTAGAAACCGGCCTCGAAATCATCGAGCGTGCCTGTGCGCACCGAGGTTGAAATCGGTCCGGTCGATGCTTGCAAAGTGAGACGGGTGGTACCGCCTGCAATCGTGCTGCCATCGAGCAAATCGAAACTCGCCGGTACGTAAAGCCTGCGGATCTCGGGGGGCACATCCTGGTTGAAAGATTCGGCAAACTTGCGGTTGGCTGGGAAATCGAGCAGATAGAGCGCCCGCTCCGGTGTGAAAGTCAGGGCGGCACCGAAGCCGTTGGAATTGCTGAAAGCCACCATCGACGGGCCACCGGTGTTGCCGAAGGTATTGCTCACGAACACATCGAGACCGAGGCGCGGGTTCACCAGGTAGCGGATGCCGATGTTGTAGGGAAGGACGCGGTCGGGCAGACCGCTGTTGCGATCGACGGTATTGTTGCCGAGCAAAATCGGGGTGATGTCGCCGCGCACCTGGAACCGTGGCGAGATCTTGAAGGAGCCGCCCAGGCCAACACCGGCGGTGAGGCCGAAGCTTGCATTCGTACCCGGATTGACGGGTGTGTAGATGGCGTTGTCCTGGGGGAAGTAGGCGAATTTTGGCGAGACGGTAAAAGCGTAGCGGTCGTCGCGGGCGAGAAAGGTGAAGGGCACTTCAAACGACGGGACAAATACCAATCCTTCTTGTGGGCGTTCGATAGCCGGCAGGTTGCGGCCGGTGGCATCGAAGAACGTGAACTGCGGCCGACTCACGGTGAGGCCGAGTACAGCACTCGATCTGGCGCCGAAGATTTCGCCCAGGCGGAATTTGGCCTGAACGGCGATGTCTTGAAAGATGTTGCCGTTGTTGATGCCGACGCGGCGTTCGACCAGGTAGGGGCCTTGAAAGCCGGGGACCGAGCCGTTTGCGCCCTGCAGGTCGAGCGTCAATTCGATGTCGTCGCTGAGGCCATAGATATATTGATTGGACTGGTTGGCAATCAGGTCGTCGCGCACCCCGGCCTCGGGCTGAAAGATGCGCACGATCTGCGTCTGCATCAACTCGCCCGCCCGCAGGTGGGAGGCGCTCACCAGACCATAAGTGCGTCCGTCGATGGCTTCAAGGGGTGATCTCACGAAGAGCGGCTGCTCTGTTTTGACCTTGCGCTGCTTGAGGACCGATTCGAGGGTTGCGTTGCTCGTGTCGTTGAGCAACAGCGAACTATCGGTGCTCGGCTGCCCGACATCGCGTACTGACCTCGACCTGGTCTCGGTCGGCTCATCGGTAAGCACCTGCGATCCGTACTGTGGAACTTGCGCTCGAGCGGCTGCAGCGTGCAACGCTTCGAGCCCGAGGACGAGGGCAGCACACAAGAGCAATCGAAACAAGGTAAATACCTGCGCGACGGTATAGGCACGGGCATTATATCAGGCGCTTTACTTTTAAAACTGTCGGACTCAAGCCATGCGGGTGAGGGCGAGCCCGGCACAGCGGGTGATAGCAGGACCAATGGCACGGCCGAGCGGCCCGAGATGTTTTTCAGCTAGAAAGCGAGCCCGACCGGCGTAGATAGCCGAACGCAATTTCAGCTGGGAATGGTCGGCTTTGTAGGTGAGCACGTTGTGTCCTGCCCGCTTCCACTCCGACTGTTCTTCGGGGCTGAGCCGTCCCTCCGAGACCACCCGGTCGAAGAGCTGGGTACCGGGAAGGGGATAGGTAATCGTAAAACTCAAGTAATCGAGGGGCAATGTCGGGATGAACTGGAGCGTCGTGAGGATATCCTCGGTGCTCTCGCCCGGATAGCCAATCTGGAAAAAAGCCGCCGCCCGGATACCGACATCGTTGGCATCCCGAATCGCCTGGCGGACATTGTCGAGGCTAAAGCGCTTGCCCATCTGCTTTAAAACTGAAACGCTGCCCGATTCGATGCCGAAGAAGATTCGGTCACAGCCCGCTTGTGCCATCCGGTCAAAGACTTTGCGCTGCACATCGACCCGCCCGAGGCAGTCCCATTTGAATTTGAGGCCGCGCTTGATAATTTCATCGCAAATTTTCAGAGCACGCTGCCAGTTGAGCATGAAGATGTCGTCTGAAAACCAGATGTGGGTGTAGCCGTCGGCGAGAGCACGCTCGATATCAGTCATTACCTGCTCGACGGTGTGCTCGCGGTAGGTTGCGCCAAAAATCGGCTGGTCACAATACTCGCAGCCGTAAGGACAGCCACGCGCTGTGAAGACCGGGGTCTGGGCATAGCCGAAAGTCCGCTGCCAGTAGGCTTGATAGCTTTTGTGATCAAAGAGGTCGCGGGCGGGCATCGGCATCTGGGTCAGCAGTTCTTTGGGGATCAAAGGTGCCTTGGTCGCACCGACGAGCTTGCCATCTTTGAGTGTGCAGATCCCTTCGAGGTGAGTGTAGGGTTCGCCCGCCTGCAGCCTGGCCAATAAATCAGCCCAGAGCAGTTCCCCCTCACCGCGCATCACCAGGTCAAAGGCCGGCAGAAAAGCCTGGGGTTTACCCGAGGGCATCGGCCCACCCGCCACTAAGAGCGTGCGCCCGGCCAGCTTCTCGCGCAGGCCCTGGCCGATGGCGAGGGCTTCTTCGTGCATGGTCACCATACAGTAGACGCCGACGACGAGCGGCTGTTCGAGGGCCGCCTGCTCGATTGCCCAATCGACGCCCTCGAATGTGCAGTCGAGGAAGCGCACGCTATGGCCGAGGGAGCGCAAGTAGGCGGCGATAAACCCTTGTCCCAGGGGCGGAAAAAGCCAGAGCTTGCGTCCTGTCGCTTCGCGGTGGACATAAGGATAGATAAGAACGACGTCTGCCATCGTGTTTAACCCGGTTTGGGACCACCGCAATTTTAGAGTGCCTGGGAAGCGTTGCGGGGATACTGGCTCTTCCAGAAGCCGGGCCAGCCGCCAAAGTGAAACCCGACGGTGCCAGGCGGCGTCTTCTGCCCCTGATCGCCAGTGAGTACGGCGCCGCGCACGGCCTGCAGTTGGTCTTGAATATCTGGTTCGCTGAGATAGACGTTGTTTACTTTGGCAGCAAGGCCGATCGACAGGCCGATCTCGCCATTTTTAATGCGGCTCAGGTGCGGGTTGCGCTGCACTTCGTCGAGGGTGTCCTGGAGCGAACGGCGAAAATGTTTGCGGTCGCGGTAGAGCTGCACATTGACGCCATCGACGAGCTTTTCGCGTACCCAGTAGTCAATGTCCTGGTGTGTCAACCGGGCGTACTTGAAAGTATTGAGCGAGACCAGTACGGCTTTACCGTGTTCACCACTAACAATTTGCCGGACAAGCCGCAGTTGCTCAGTGAGTCTTTCACGCAACCAGACAGCCGCACTCAGGTCGGAGGATTTAATCTCCTGAGCGTGATTGCGAGTGATTAAAGACAGCATCTGCTCAGAGATGCTGAAGTGATCACAAAGCTCGATACCTGTCACTTCCGGTTTTGAAACTAGATCCCGCAGGGAGTGCAAGAAATTCAACTCGAACGCCGGATGAAACAAATCGAGCCTGACGTTCCCGGCCCAGTTCGGTTCACTCACCACCGTATCGGGAAACCGCCTGACAAAGAGGCTGTCGCGGTAAGCAGTGGCATATCCTTCCAGCCAGGCAATCAGTTTAATATCTGTGCTCCCAGCTGCCTGATGAAATTCACCCAATAGATCGCGGCCCCAGTAAGCGTCCTCGGGCAGAGGATACTTCTGCTCAATCGCGGCAGTACTTGGGAAAACGAGCCGACCTCCCGGATTGGCAACGATCCGCACTGCTTTCACCCCCGCATCCACGATCGCCCGGTAGATTCCGGCCGTCAGCTCGGAGTCTCCCTGTTGCCCTGGACCACCGAGCATGGAGCCGCTATCAGCTACCCAGAAAGAATCCGGTATTGCCTGTGTAGAGTGCGCAGTCCGTGTAGTATCCTGGGGCAATTCCTGGCTCCGCTGGTACTGGAAATGCTAGCACCGGGAACGGAACTGATAACCAGCGTCTGCTAGTTCAGGTAAGCACACGAGGCAGAGATGAGCGATTCCAGTTCAAAAAGCACCTTTATTTTTGAAGACCATACCGCAGTGCGCATCGGTGAAATCGTCAGACGTATTCACCGCCAGGAACACCTGGAACTCGACCTTTCAAGAGAAGAGATTGCCCAGGAACTGCGAATTTCTATAGACGAGTTTGAAAGCAACTGCCGCAAGTACGTCAATCTCTACATCGACACGGTAATCGATAGAAATCGGTAGGGTAAATGCTTGCTTGAACGATAAAAGCTCCGATGCCTCACTCTTGGAAAGTGATTGGTTGGCTCAAAAAGTTGAGCCCATCGATTTTAACACCGGAGTCGTGTAGAGGGTCTGCTGCGATTAACAGAGTGCGGCTCGGGAACGCACCTCCTCCAGGGTGTACTCTTTGAATAATTGTCCGTTTTCATAGACTGTTACCAGTTCACTCTCTGGTAAAGGCTCGCTCCCAGGAACCTGCACGGTGCTGAAGTGACCATCAACGTCGCGTATCAAGTCGAGCCGACCTTTTCGGCTCCTCTTGCCCGGATCGGTGACGGGGTCTTTGTAGACTGATACCGCTTCGCCGTTCACGACGACCTGCGAGCACTTCATCGCAAACTGCTGCGTGTCCCGGTTGAGTTGCTGCAAAAGCCCGCCGCCCATCCCGAAGGCAATGTTGCTGGTGCTGAAGCCGAGTTTGACTGCTGTTTCGAGGACTTCGATCACCGTGTCGTGGTCGATGCCGTCGCCCTGAATGACGCGCACGTGGTTGAGCACTTTGTAGCCCTTCTGGTTGAGCGTGCTGCCGAAGCGGTCATCGAGGATATTGAGCACACGGCTCACCACGACTGCTGGTGTTCCCGAGTCAGGTCGAATGACCAGGGTAGCCCCACTCTCTTCAATCTGTTGCTTGAGGTCGCCGCCCCAGATACTGCGCACGGCGTTCCAGATGTCGTAGGAGTCGGAGACAACGGCCAGGGTTGCACCCGGTTTTGCAAACTGGTCGAGCATGTTTTTGTAGGCAAGCCCCTCGCCCTCGCGGCCCCAGGCGGTGATCGTCGCGTGCTCGGCGGCTGGGATCGAGAAGGCGGCCATCGGGTGCCGGTAGTAGTGGTTGGCATAGCGGACGCCCATCACCGTGTCGGACCCCTGAAAGTTGACCAGATGCGCCATACCGCCGATGCCCGCCGACTCGCAACTCGACACGCCGCGCGAGCCGAAGTCGTGCAGCTTGAAGGCAATCTCCGCGTCCGGGTCGTCAGCTGTCTTGAGTAAGTATTGGTAGATGCTCTGGCGCAGGTACCAGCTGCGGGTCGAGACCGTCACCGGATACCAGACGCGCAGCAACATCGACTCAAGCCAGGAGACGACCCAGAAGACTCGCGGGTCGGTCGATTCAATCGACATCAACATATTTTGAACGGGCACCACACTGCCCTCGGGTACAGCCCGGATGCGCACGGGTAAACGTCCCTCCAGTTCACGAGCAATGTAAGACCAGCCTTCATCGTTGAAGGGCAGGCCGTGCGCTGCAAAAAATGCTTCTGCTTCCTCGACCATCCAGGGCTCGACCGGTTTTGCCAGGTAGGCTTTCAAGATGTACTGCAAGCCAAAGAACACCGTCGCCGGGTAGTGTCCACCCCGCGACTCTACGTAGGAGAACATCGATGTCGTGTTCGGAGGAAACTGCAGCCAGTGCGACGCCTTGTACGAATCGGTATCGCAAATCAGGTTGTATTGCATAGTTTTGACCTTTTCCCGCTCCGGGAAATGATGTGTTGATTAAGCCCCGGTCTATCCTGGGCTTCAGACGCGGCTGACAAAATGCTGGACGATGGCGAAATGATCTTCGTAGAAGCGGTCTTCGTGGGCATAGATGTCGGCAAGGGACATCCACCAGGCTTTATCGGCGTCGTCGCCGCCTTTCACCGACGGCAATTTACCGGCTTTGAGCTGGATGAAATAGGCATGGGTGATTGTGCGGCCCCTGAGTGAACGGCCCGGATTGTCGAAGACGTGGCTATCGACAATCGATCCGCGCAGGACTGGCTGCGGCACTTTCAGGCCCGTCTCCTCTTTCAGTTCGCGCAACATACCCTCAAGCAGCGTCTCGTCCTGGTTGACGAAGCCGCCGGGTAGCGCGTAGAGGCCGTGGCCGGGACGGGCCTTGCGCCGGACGATCAGGACATGCCCCGACTGCACGACGACTGCGTCGGTGGTGACAAAAGTTGGCGCGTAGGGGGCCACTGACCAGGCTTTTTTGTAGTCCTGGATGAAGTCGTTTTCGGCGCACAACTGCTCGTAGAGCGAGTCAGCCTGGAAGGCGCGCATGGCGGCGAGCGTACCGAGGGGCAACTTGTCTAGGTAGTTGCTCTCCGGGTCGCGGCTCAGATAGGTCAAGCGAATGTTGGTCGAGTGAATATCGCGGTAGTTGCCCGTCTCGATGTAGCTCCACTGCGGGAAGCTATCGAGGTAGTAGGAGCTTTCGTCTTTGCGGTGGCCGATAATGGCAATTTTGCTGTCGTCGTCGGCTACGGCCAGGACCTTCTGCTGGATATCGGCTACCCAGAGGTTGTCGCTGTAGAGCTGGTCGCGCACGGGTACGAAGTGCACGCGCTCCAGCAGCGACGCCTCGTCCTTGAGCGAAAGGCGGATCATCTGCTCTCGCTGGCTGGATGTCCACGGGTTGCGGATGTTTGGTGCGGTGCGGTGGCTTCCGATCACGATGATCAGCCGCTCCGCCTCCTCAAGCGCAATTTTGACTGACTCCAGATGCCCGAGGTGAAAGGGCTGGAAGCGGCCAATGTAGATGCAGAAATCGTATTTTTTTCGCATCGCAGACTCCCTGTGATGAAGAACCCTCTCCCCGAGGGCTATTTCTCACTCTTGCACTAATAGCTTTCAAAGGCAACCATCTGCTCTGAACTGATACTCTAGAGAGCAGACCTGCATGCTCGCCATGTCCGCTCTCTATTCAAGGCTCCTTCAGCTTTTTCGCGAACGGCACCCGCTCGGCACCGTGGTTGCCGACCTGGTGCGTTCGGATGCAGGCCTCTACACCGTCAAGGCGGAAGTGCGCATCGACCGGCAGTGGATACTGGGGTCGGGCCTTGCTGTGCACTCGGACCTGGAGAAAGCCGAGGAACGGGCAATGGAGCGGGCCTTACAGGTGGCCGGTTTTGGAGCAACTGCCCCCGCCCGCCCAGAAGCGGCACTGGCACAGCCGCCCGAACGTCCTATCGAGTTTGTTCCCTATCCGGCCATCGCTGCGCCAGACGAGGGGACGAATGGTCGCACCTACCCCGCCAATGGCAACCTGACCAATGGCAGCTCTGCAAATGGCCACGCGGGGGGCGCTATCCAGTACGCAACGACCGGCAACGGTCATAGCGCCATCAGCGAGCCGCCGCCGGTGCTTGAGCCGCCGGTGGACCTCTCGGACTTGCTGGCCCGCACGGATGTCGAGATGCAGCGCATCGGCTGGGGAGCGAAGGAAGGACGCGATTATTTGCAGCGTACCTTCGGCAAAAACTCGCGCCACCAACTTGACGGCGACGAACTACAAACCTTCCTGCGCCACCTCAAAGGCCAGCCCAACCAGCTCTCCCGCCGACCCCAGGCACCCTTTTGATGCCTTCGGCCAGTGAACGGGTGATCGTGGCGCTCGATGTCGCGGGCCTCACAGCAGCCCGTGAGCTGGTGAAGCGCGTCCCGGCAGTGCGCTTCTGGAAAGTCGGACTTGAACTCTTTATCGCCGCCGGACCGGTAGTGGTGAGCGAGTTGAAAGCCCAGGGGCATCGCGTCTTCCTCGACTTGAAGCTGCACGACATTCCAAATACCGTTGCCGGAGCCTGCCGCTCTGCCGTTCGGCTCGGAGTCGATTTGCTCACTGTGCACGCAGCCGGAGGGGCAGAGATGATGATGGCAGCTCACGACGCGACCGTTGCCGAATCCGCGCACCTGGGCATCCAGGCCCCAGCATTGCTGGCTGTCACTCTGCTGACGAGCCTTGATCAGGCAGCCCTTGCCCGTTTACAGGTTTCTGTCCGGTTAGACGACTACATCGAAAAATTAACGGGCCTCGCCCTCACAAATGGCATAGGCGGGATCGTTTGCTCGCCTCGGGAAGCAGCCCACCTGCGCTCAATGTTCGGCGACAATTTTTTAATCGTCACCCCCGGCATTCGTCCGGGCGGAACCGATAGCCACGAGCAACGGCGGACGCTCACCCCCGCCGAGGCAATTCGTGGCGGTGCCGACTATCTGGTGATTGGTCGCCCTGTCACCGAATCCCCGGACCCAAACGGGGCATTTCTCAAAATTGTCGAGGAGATTTCGGCATGAAGAGATTTTCCGGTGCGCTCCTGATGCTTGTCGTGTGCAACCTGGCGCCTCCCGCCCACGCCGAGGCTCCAGCAATCGGGCTTATCGAACTTGCCGACCAGCTTACCGATGCACTTCCGGGTTATGTCAACCGGGAATACGCCCGCACGCGGACACCCGGCCACCTCGTACTCACCGGTGAAGCGCGAATTCGGCAGGCAGCGGGTCTTGCTTTCACAATCGACATCCTGACCCTGGAGCGCTTTTTCGAGCGCGGCCAACTGATCCCGGTCTTGATCGAGCGCCAGGTCGTGGTTGCCCCGAGTGCCGGAACCTGGTACTTGAGTACGGTGCGTTCAGTTTTTCGGACCATTCCTGAGGCGATGGATAGTCGCCTCGGCCCATACCTGACCGACTATCCAAAGGCAAAATACGACCCGCCCACTATCGCAGGACTACCGCCCTACACTGCGCTCGATAGCGCATTCAGTAAGGCGGTAGCGATCTGGTTGCGAGATGTGCAACTGGCTAAAGACGACTCTCAGCCGCTTAAGGATAGAGAGGCGTCGCACTGAAGAAGTTGCGCGGCTTGAGGTCGAAGCCGCTCCACATTACGAGGGCCACACCCTGCCAGACGTTGGGTGTGACGTAGAAGCCGTCTTCGTTACGAGGTACGTGGTAGGTCGATGACTGATACCAGAGCACTACGTCTGAATTGGTGACTGATTCCTGGTTGCTCACGTAGTTGGGGACTTCTGTGTAGATCGTCTCGGTACTGTTGTACTTGGTGACCCAGAAGTCGTGGTGCGAGAATTCCTCGAAGTGACGGGGACTGCCACTGCGCATCGGTTTGAGGTCGTAGCCGATTTTGTTGCCGTTGGCGTTGGTCGTCAGCTCGTCGGTAATATTCAGCTCTGTGTACTCGTCCGCTACGAAATCGGTGTAGCCTTCGGTGCCGCCGGAGAAAGGCTCGAGTACATTCGACGCTTCGTAGCTGCTCTCCGACTGGAGGTGGCGTGAAACTTTAACTGTGTCGTTGTCGGGACCATTGAGGTCGATGTCGATTTTCCAGAGGCCGTCGTGGGCATGGGCGACCAGTTCGTGGCCGGGCAGGTTGTAGGCCGTAGCCCCAATCCGGAAGGTGATCGTGCCGTCGTCCTGGAAGCCGTAGCGAATGATGTAGTTGTAGTTGGCGGCGTCGAGTGTCGACCAGACCACCAGTTCCTGAGCGCGCCGACCCTGAGTATCGTCCTTCCAGAGCATCTCGCGGTCGCGGACTTCTTTTACGACAAAACGATCGGCCCTTGCACCGCAGGGGCCAAGATCGACCGGTTGGACCGGTACGAGTGCGAAGTTAAAGCCCGTCAGGTCGAAATAGCGTGGCGTACCCGGATCGTAGGGCGCGAAGATGTCGGCGAGCCGCGCATCGTTAAGCACCTTGATATAAGGTTCGGTGGGCGTGCGGCGGAAGTAGGCTCCGGTGATGTAGAGCCCTTTACCGACTGCGCGTCCGTAGGTGATTCGCCAGCCTGTCTTGGCAGTGCCGGTCGCCGGAAAGTCCTGGATAATCTGGTCGGCCGGAGCGCCGCTCGGTTGCGGTGTCAAAGGCAGACAGCCTGTCACCGTCTGCGCTGCAGCCGGTAGCGAACTGAGTACAGCGAGCATCACCGCCGCCGTACTCGCAAGCAAAGTTTTCATCGACATGAAGCTCCTCACCTGGTTTATCGGTGTTGATTGTGGGTGGGGGCGGCCTTACCGGCGGCCCGCTTGGCATGGGAATGGCTGGGAGAATCGACCATCACCTGATTGGCAGTCAGATCGACAAACACAATCGGATCGACGACATAGCCCTGGGGTACTTTGAAGAGCAGCCGCACGACCCGGTGGCCGTAGAGCGGGTCTTTGTTGTAGGGCGAACGGCTCACCATCGCCTCGACGGTGACCTTGCCAGCAAATTCGGCGAGTTTGGCCGCGACCTGTGGGTGTGCAAGGGCCTTCTCGCGGGCAATCAAGTACTCAGCCTCCGACAGGTGTGTCGGCGCATGCTGGACTGACTCGACCTTCATCACCGTGCCACGCGTCAGGTTGATGAAAGTGAGCAGCGTCAGGTCGCCCTCGTAGCGATAGGAAGTGACCAGTACCAGACGATCGGAGCGTCCAGCCGCTTCGAGTGCCTTGTCGCGGTGCAACTCGGCAGAGATGTGGTAGAAAAGACCACTGGAGCGCAAGTTGCGCTCTCTAATTGCTTGATCTGAAAGCGCAAAGGCGCGGACGCGCTCGACAGCAGTCGGCTCGAAAATGGCATCGGCTGCCTGTTCCGCTGCACTAATTTGTTGGGCATTAGCATGCGTGCTGCTCACCAGCACGCCGAACGCAACTATCGCGCTCAACCAGCTCGATTTCATAAATGCGTATCTGCCTGGATAGGAGGAATCGACATGTTGCTTCGCCGGGCACTGCAACGCTCCCGGCAATAAGCTTCAGTCACAGGACAGCATATCGGTTTTCAGTACTGCCACAGGTAATGTTTACAAATTTTTAACGGGCAGGAATAATCAGCAATTAACGGTAATTTGTAATCACTTATACAGAAAAAATAAACCGGGTTTTGAGTAGTTCAAAACCCGGTTTATTGATTACCGCCAACCTGAAAAGAGCTGATTAAACGTGCAGACCGCACTCGGTCTTGCCCTTGCCGGCCCAGCGTCCGGAGCGCGGGTCGCCGTCAGCTGCGACGGGTGCCGTGCAGTTAATCGGGGAGCAGCCGATCGACGGATAGCCTTCGTTGTGCAGAGGGTTGTAGGGCAGATCGTGCTCAACGATGTAGGCCCAGACTTGCTTGTTCGTCCACGCGGCAAGCGGATTAAATTTGACCATGCCGCGCCTGGAATCCCACTGGACGACGCCGATATTGCCCCGCGTCGGTGCCTGTTCGCGGCGCATGCCGGTGATCCAGGCCTTGTACTGACTGAGTACTCGATTGAGCGGCTCGACTTTGCGTAGAGCGCAGCAGCGGTCGGGTTCGCGTTCGTAGAGCCGTTCGCCGTGGCGGGCATTTTGCTCAGGCAAACTCACCGTCGGTTTGACAATCTCCAGGCGCAGTTGCGGATAGCGCTCAAGAATACGGTCCTTGAGGGCGAGCGTCTCAGCAAAGTGAAAGTCGGTATCGAGAAAGAACGCCTGGGCACGGGGCCAGACCTGACAGAGCATGTCGGTGAGTACGATGTCCTCGGGACCAAGGCTGCTGGCCAGCACTAACTGGTCACCGAAGGCGCGTACAGCCTCGACCAGGATGTTTTGGGGCGATTGGCCTTCCCACTGACGGGACAATTGCTCAAGCGTGAACTGAGCAGCACTCCCGATACCATCCTGTACACCCTGCATTTGCCACCTAACTAAGCGAATATACTTAATTGTACAGTAAGCCCTGTGAGATGATCGGCTTTTGCCGTCCATCTTTGGTAGTAGCGGACAGTACCGGAATCTAATCCTGAGGATATAGAGTGGGGATTTGCTCCAGTCGTTTCAGTACGAGTGCTATGCATCCGAAACGCTCTTTGCTCTGGTCTCTGGGGCTGGCTGTGGTCCTGGTTTTAGGCTCCTGCCCGGCCAAGGCGGCAGACCCCTTCCGGTCCGGTAGTGCTGCTCGGCCGCTCGGTCCGGCTTTACAGGCTGCTTTTGAAAGCTTTTTTCGCGACGGCGACTACGAAAGCGCAGCCCAGAAGCTCAACAAGGCCCAGCAGCAAAACCCGGGCGAACCACTCGTCTACACCCTCCAGGCCGCCCTCGCTTATCAAAACGGCCAACTCGACCGGGTCACCGCCCTGGTGCAGAAGACCCGCCAGGCTGCCCAGGGGATGTCTGAAACCGATCCGAGCCGTTCGCACCTCTATCTTGGTCTCGCCCAGGGTCTTGAAGCTTCCAGTTACTACCTGAAAGACGGTATTCTCGGCCTACCGAAAGTACTGACCTACGTGCCTTCGATGTTTCTAGAATTTAAGGCGGCCAAGGACCTTGCCCCCGACGACCCTGAAATCAACCTGTTCGTCGGCTATATCGACGTGCTCCTGACCAAGCACGACGAAGCCCTCAAAGAGTTTCGCAAATCGACGCCTGCTTACCTCGCTTTTCGCGGTCAGGCTCTCGCCTACCGCGATAAAAAAGCTTACGACGATGCCCAGGCGATGGCCGAAAAAGCGCTCGCAGCCGCTCCCCGCAACCCCGACCTCTTCTACCTGAGGGGCCAAATCCTCGCCTTACAGGGCAAGCCCGCCCAGGCAATCGAAGCCTTCGACCGCGCCATCGAACTCGGTACCCAGCTGCCTGAGAGCATCAAAAAACAACTGCGCCGGGAAAGGGACGCCCAGGCGCAGCAACTTGCTACGAAGAGTTAGAGTCCGGTGATACCGATTGGCGGGCGAGGACGCTCTCGTAAAACTTCATGCCGAGCTTGAGCCTACCGGGATGGACCTCGACTGAGCTGAGCACGAACTGAGCCACCTGGCGGCGAAAATCGAACCAGGGCATCAAGAAACTGGTCATCACCGGCAGACTCGGAAAGAAAGGCAACTGGTTGAGGATGGCCTTCAAGATGATGCCGGTGAGGCGCGGTTCGAGCACCCGGTCTTCCCAGCGCACCCGTGCCCCATTCAGTTGAATCAGCACCCGGTCGGCATTGACGTCGGGGACTGCCGTACCGCGCACCTCCACATCGGCGGCAATCGTCGAAGAGACCAGTTCGCCCACGGCCGTTGCATACTTGAGCAACAGCACGATCCCAAGGGTCACCGTCGCCTCGCCGTCGCCCAGAGCGATCGCGCCACTCTGGCCGCGCAGGAAGACTCGCCAGTTACCGCTCTCGGCAGTCGGCACTTCTTCGAGGTTGGGTTGCTGAAAATCGAGGGCCACCCAGCGCTGCAGGGCGCGGGTGAGCACCGAACCATCGACCCAGATCGTCACTTCCTCAGAGGTGTTTTCGAGGGCCAACTGGCGCTTTTGCTCGGTGATGCGCGTGTCGCGGTTGCCTTCAAGGGGTGTCCAGCTACCGTCGGCGGCGATCGGTTTGAGGATTTGGAAGATTTCTTGTAAGACGGCTCGGGTGAGCGTGGAATTGCCGATTGGCAACCCGGCCAGTTCTAGTTTCGAGCGGTGTTCTTCTGCCATCTTTTCTAGTCCGCACCTGCTGTAGTCGTCATGGTTCCTGCGCCGCTACTCTTCAGAAGACTCCAGCCGCCGCTGAAGCGCACCAAATAGCCCCGACTGGCGGGAAGCAGGCCGCGCTTTGCCGGCTGCTGCCCACTGCTGGAGGGCTTCTATCTGCTCCTGGGCGGTGCGGGCGAGGGGGACTATCTGGGTGATGGCCTGCAGGATGTCTTCGGTCGTGAAGTCTCGCCCCTGGGCAAAGCCGGTATGCATCGCCTCGACCAGAATCTGCTCGATTTCAGCGCCGCTGAAGTCGGGGGTCTCGTAGGCGAGCCGCTCTGTGTCGTAGGCGCGCAGGTTGTGGGAACGCAGTTTTGCCAGGTGCACTTGAAAAATTTCCTGACGCTCGACCTGGGAAGGCAGGTTGACAAAGAACACCTCGTCGAAGCGGCCCTTGCGCAACAGTTCGGGAGGTAGGCGGTGCACATCGTTGGCGGTGGCGACGACGAAGACCGGCGAAGTCTTCTCGGCCATCCAGGTGAGGAACGTGGCGAAGACCCGGCTCGCAGTACCCGCGTCGCCACCCTGCATGTGGCCGAAGGTCTTGTCGATTTCGTCGGCAAAGAGCACGCAGGGAGCCAGGGCCTCGGCAATTTGAATCATCTGACGGGTGCGCGCTTCCGACTCGCCGACCAGTCCTGCAAAGAGGCGGCCGACATCGAGCCGCAACAGCGGCAAATGCCAGTGGTGGGCAATAGCGCGGGCGGTGAGCGACTTGCCGGTGCCCTGGATGCCGACCAGCAAGAGGCCGCGCGGGTGCGGTAGGCCGTAGCGGCGCGCCTGGTCGCTGAAGGCGGTGCCCCGCCTGAGCAACCATTCTTTGAGCTGGTCGAGGCCGCCGATATCGGCAATCGCCTCGGTCGCCGGGTAGAATTCGAGGATCTGGGTCTGGCGAATCTTTTGCTTTTTTTCTTCAAGAATCAGTTCGAGGTCTGTGCTGTCAAGGCCACCGCTCCTGGCGATTGCTTTAGAAAGTGCCTGTCGCAACCGGTTGAGCGATAATCCCTGACAGGCTTTGACCAGTTCTTCGCGCTCGAAGCCGCGCAGAGCGGGGCGACCAACGAGTAGCTTTGCCACCTCTGCGTCTATCTCCTGAACTGTCGGGAGTGGAAATTCAAGGACCGTCACTTCCTCCGCCAGATCCACCGGGACCAGCAGGCGTGGGGCTAAAAAGATGATGGTCTTCGGCTGAGCGCGCAGACGCCGGGCGAGGTTGCGCAGCTTGCGACTGATCGAGATGTCTTCAAGAAAGCGGTGGAAGTCGCGCAGCAAGTAGACGGCGTGGGCGTCCGGCCGACTCCTTTCGATGAATTCGAGGGCGGCAAGCGGGTTGGATCGCGCTGTTCCGGCGTCGATGCCCTCCTGCTGGTAGCCTTCGACGAAGTCCCAGCAGTAGACCGGCCGCCCTGTCGCCTGAGCGACCGCCTGTTCGACCCGCTCTTCTTCAGTCGAGACAATGTAGAGCAGTGGGTAGCGGGCACGGACGAGTAAGTCCAGTTCGGTCGCAAAATCCATCGGACGCTCACGCAGGCAGATGCTCCCATCTTATTGGCTTGCTGCGGTTGTCGAGCCGGCTTGTGCGCTCCCTGCGTGCTGGTAATCTACTGCGCGGCGCGCGCCGCACGGCTGCTGCGGTAGGTAAACTCGCTCACCGAGGGGTTGGGTCGGGTCGGGTCGATGGTGCCGGTTGTCTGCTGCCAGAGCTTCGGCGGAGCCGCTTCACCCGTCACCCGGCCTTCGTCGTCGCGGGTGCAGATGATCCAGACCTGGCCGTGGTCGGTACAGAAAAATGATTCGATCCAGCGGCTGCGATCGACCCAGGTGTTGGTCGTCATGTGCATCAGCGCCGCTTTTTTGCGGGTAAGCCCGGTTAATGCACGAGTCTGCTCGGCATTGCTGGAGAAGATATAGTGCTTTTGCCCACAGCCGCGCCAGAGACGCATCTCACAGTTGGGACAGTCGATCTCGACGCGGTTGGCTGGACGATTGCGCTTGCGAGTCATGTTCCTTACCGGTGGGTCGCTGCTAGTCGGTATACCAACAGGACTAGGATAATCTACCTATCCCCCCCGGCCCCGGTATCAGTTGTGACCAATTCTGGGATCGCTGGTGCGCTAGAACGCTACCTGGGGCTGCGGAGTTGCCAGATCTTCGAACTTGTAGCCGACGCCGCGCACGGTCTTCACGAACAGCGGTTCGCTCGTGTCGTTTTCTAATTTCTTCCGAATCTGGCCGATATGCACGTCCACGACCCGCTCGTCGCCGACGTAATCGTAGCCCCAGACTTCGCGGATCAAGTCCGAGCGACGCCAGACTCGGCCTGGAGCACGTGCGAGTAGATAAAGCAGGTCGAATTCGAGGGCGGTCAACTCGGCAAACTCGCCACTGACGCTTACTTCCCGGCGAATCGGGTCGATCTGGATGCGCGAGTAGCGCAGGATGGCGTCGGCGGCCCCGGAGACGGTGCGCTGGCGCTTGAGGATGGCCGAGATGCGTGCACTCAGCTCTTTGAGGCTGAAGGGCTTGGTGAGATAATCGTCGGCACCGAGCGCGAAGCCCTGGATCTTGTCGGATTCGTCGCTGCGGGCAGTCAGCATCAAAATATAGACGCTCGTGCGGCTCTGCATCTGGCGGCATAGTTCGTAGCCGTTGATGTCGGGCAGCATCAAGTCGAGCACCACCAGATCCGGGGTGCCCGAATCAAAGAGGCGTAGGGCCGCAGCGCCATTCTCGGCGATTTCGACCTGGTAGCCCTCGCGCTCCAGGTAGCGCCGGACGAGTGTCCGGATGCTCAATTCGTCATCAACAACCAGAATCTTGGCAGCATTCATAATCTCGGCGCAGCCCCGGCATGGATTTTTAGATAGACCCAGGATGCCTCGAATGGCCGCTCCTCTATCGCCAGACCGGGTATTCGCCCGGATTGGCGAACAGCATCGGTATGACGACGGACTACCAGACGGGGTCGGTGTATAGATGCACCGTGAGGTCATGCCTGGCATGGACGGTTGTAATACAGGCACAGACGGGTCCCTGGCCTTCGATTTCGACTTCGCAGGCATGACAGGAGCCCATCAAGCAACCGGTCGGGATACGCAGACCGGCGCGCGCCGCACAGTCGAGCAGCAGTTCACCGGGTCGGGCCGCAATGCAGACGCCGTCGGGCAGAAATTGAATGTTGATCGCATCACTCACCACGTACACCTCTAAAAGAGCGCCTGTTGCGAGCCGGCTGGGACGACCTGGGTAACGTCGAAGAAGCGCCGCACATTGTTGTCGATGACGGCGAGCAGGCGCAGGCGGTTCTTGCGTACGTGTTCGTCTTCAACCATCACCATCACTTTGTCAAAGAAGGTGCTCACCTCGGGGGTAAGCCTGGCGAGCGCTGTCAGGATACCCAGGTAGTCGCCCCTGTTTTCGAGGGCGGGAGCCTGCTCAGCAAAGGCGGTAACAGCTTCATGCAGCGCTGTCTCGGCAGGCGACTCACTCAACTGGCAGTCGTAGTGCTGAAGGTCCCAGTCCCGGATGTCGGCCTTCGCGGCGAGCCTGGCCACCCGCACAGCCGTCTCGTACACCTCGGCAAGCTGGCCTGTAGCCCGAGCCTTGGCTAGTGCGTCGAGGCGCAGGCGCATCGAGCGCAGGTCAGCGAGGGCAGTGCGGGCGTCGCGGCCGTCCTGGCCGAGAATGGCGTTGACCAGGTCGTAGTCGAGGCCGTCGCGCTCGACTAAAAGCCCCTGTAAGCGCTGGGCGAACCAGTCGTAAAGCTGGCTTTCGACAGTGGTTCGCGGTTGTTTAAGTAGCTTCCTTTCGTGATAGAGGTCGAGCACTGCCCCGATTGCCTGGACAAGGTCGAGCCTAAAATCGGTATCCCAACTGATGCGCACGACTGCGAGTGCAGCCCGACGCAGAGCAAACGGGTCCGAGGAGCCCGTAGGCAACATCCCGAGCCCGAAGAGGCCGACCAGTACATCGAGCCGGTCGGCGAGGCCCACCACCTGACCGGTGAGGCTTGCCGGTAAATCGTCATCGAGGGTGCGCGGCTGGTAGTGTTCGGCGATCCCGGCTGCTACTTCGGGGTCTTCGCCGTCAAGCAGGGCGTAGTAGCGGCCCATAATCCCCTGCAGTTCGGGAAACTCGTAGACCATCTGGGTTGTGAGGTCGGCTTTGCAAAGATGGGCAGTGCGCAGGACCAGGTCGGTTTTGTCGATTTCGAGGTGACGGCACAGCCACGCAGCGATCGCTTCGATCCGCTCGACCCGTTCGCCGACCGACCCGAGGTTTTCTTGAAAAGTGACTGTCGAGAGTTTCGGCAAGAAGGCGGAAAGCGGACGTTTGCGGTCTTCTTCAAAGAAGAAACGCCCGTCGGCGAGCCTGGCCCGGATCACCCGGCCATTGCCCTGGCTGATAATCTGGGCGTACTGAGGATCACCGTTGCTAATGGTGATGAACATCGGCAGCAGCGTCTCCGGTGAACCGGCCTGGTGGAGTGGAAAGTAGCGCTGGTGGGAGATCATCTCGGTCTTGATCACCGCCGCAGGCAATTCCAGAAATTCGCGGTCGAAGTGACCCAGCACTGCCGTCGGCCATTCGACTAGAAAATTGACCTCTTCGAGCAGTTTCTCCGGCATTTCGGCCTGGGCCTGGGCCTCGTCTGCCAGTTGCTTGACCCCCGCCTCGATGACCTGAGCACGTTCGCGTGGGTCCACCATCACGAACGCATCGCGCAGTATCTGGAGGTAGCTATCTGCCGTCGAAATTTCGATTGCACCGGGGCAGAGAACGCGGTGGCCATAGCTGGTGCGCCCGGACTGAACACCGGCAATTTCCACGGGCAGGACTTCTGCGTCCAGTAGCGCAACAAGCCAGCGAATCGGCCGCGAGAAGCGCAACTCACCAGCACCCCAGCGCATCAACCGTGGTCCTTCGATGCCGGTAATCCAGCCCGGCACGCAAGCACTCAAGACTTCGCCCGTCGCAAGACCGCGCACTTGCTGGCGGGCAAATACGACCTCCCCTTTGTCGGTAGGACGTACGTAAAGGTCGGCGAGGGCCACCCCGGCCTTGCGGGCAAACCCCTCTGCCTGGACGGTCGGCTTGCCGTCGGCACCGAAGGCGACGCGGGCCGGTGGACCTTTGATTTCGGTCTCGCGGTCGGTCTGGGTGGTGGGTAGGCCCGAAATCAGCAGCGAGAGTCGGCGCGGTGTCGCGTAGCCGCGCACTGTTCCCGAGAGCTGAGCTTCTTGCAAGCTTTTACCCGCCTGGGCTTCAAGTTGAGCGAGGGCAGAAGGCAGAAAACTCGCGGGCATCTCTTCGGTGCCGATTTCGAGCAAAAACGTGGCCATGGGAACTCTCCAGATCCTTCACAGTTTACTCTGGCGGCTGCCCTGCCATCGCCGGGGCACCGCTTGCCCACCGCGCTTGGCAGCTGCAATGTAAACAACAGTTACAATGAGCGAATACGCATTTCACATCGAGGGACGTGCATGTTTGTTCTGGCGGCGATCCTGGTCCTGGGCGTGTTGATTGTCGTTCACGAACTGGGGCACTTCCTGGCGGCCAGGCTCCAGGGCATTCACGTCAACCGCTTCTCGATTGGCTTTGGGCCAGTGCTGCTCAAATATCAGGGACCTGAGACCGAATACGCCCTGCGCGCTCTGCCCCTGGGCGGTTATGTCGGTTTCCCGGACGACGATCCCGATAGCAAGATCCCGGCTGACGACCCGGACTTGCTGAAAAATCGACCGATTCTTGACCGCGCCATCGTGATCAGTGCCGGTGTGATTGCCAACGTCATCTTTGCCTACTTGATCATGGTCGGGGTGGTTGCCTTTGGCGGTGTAGCCGAGCCGAAGGCGGAACCGGGCGTATTCATTCCCCAGGTGCTTCCCCAGGCGAGTGCCGCGACCAAAGCAGCCATCAAGCCGGGCGACATTATCCTCGCAGTCAACGGCAAGCCGCTCACGATGGGCGACGAGGGTGTCAGTGAACTGCGCCGAGTGATTAAGACCAGTCCCAGCACCCCCGTCAGCCTCACCGTCCGCCACAACAAAGAAACCAGACAGGTTCAGGTCATTCCCGACGCGAGCGGCAAGATTGGCGTCGGCCTCAGCCGCAACCAGAAAGTCGAACGCCGTCCGGCAAAAGACATCGGCGAAGTCTTCAGCGCCGGTTCTGAGGGCTTCACGCGGGTTGTGAACATGACTTTTGAAAGCTTCCGGATGCTCTTCAATGGTCAGGCCGGATTCAACGATGTGGCAGGTCCGGTCGGGATCGTGGCGATGACTGCGGATCTTGCCGAGAACGACATCTTCAACCTGTTTTTCGTAGCAGCGCTCATCTCGGTCAACCTGGCCATCATGAACATCCTGCCGCTCCCTGCCCTCGACGGCGGCCACCTCGCCTTTTTGCTCATCGAAGCGGTCCGTGGTGGCAAGCCTCTCCCTTCAAATATTCAGGAGAAAGTGATGCAGACGGGCCTCGTCGTCCTGTTAGGCCTCGCCCTGCTACTGATTTTCAAAGATTCGCTAACGCTTCTGCGCAACGGCGGCTCGATGCTGCCTTAGTCACAGCCTCGCCCCTGATGAGACCACATGGCAGCGATTTAGATGACAATAACGAAGGAACAAGTTATGCCCCTGCTCCTGGTGGCTTGCCCTTCCTTCTCCGAAAAATGGGAAGAGTATCTTTTAGCAGCCTATCAAGACGAAGACGAGCAGTTGCTCTACATTGATTTATCAGAATTCGCACGTCATCTTGTGGAGTTGCACAAGGCTCAGCACGTTGAGGAATTTCCGGCGGTATTTCAGGTAGTGGAAGTCCTTCACCTTGAGGGCGACCATTTTGTCAAAGAGGCGACCACTATTGGCCTGCTCGAAGACATCCAGACTATTGCAGGGAACACGAAGGACGTTGACGCTGAAGAATTTCTTCAATATTTGGGTCCGGAATCATTGAGGTGGTGGAGGCAACTGAATGATTTTTGGAGCGGTAAGATACCGTATGTTGGAGCGACTATCGACGAACCATAGTAAGAGACCAGCTGTGAAGAAAATTTGATAAAAAGCTGCAGATCAGTGACGAGCCAGCTCATTTTTGAAAGCGATCGAAGCTGGAATTCAGGATGAGCGAGAAGTTGTATCTGGTAATCAATGGAGGAAGATGATGCAAATCACAATAGACCTACCGCCAGATTTGGAGCAAGACCTGATTCGTCAAGCGGCGCAGTCCAATATTCCGCTTCAAGCCTTGATTGTGCAAGCCTTGCGTCAGACGATTCAAATACCGCCTATTTCCACCTCCCAATGGTCGGAGGTCATCTGATCTTACGAAGGAAGTCCTGACTTCCCTGCGTTTGAATTCTACCGAGACGAACTTCTTCTGCCCTGTGAATCAGATATATTCTGATGCGATATCTACTCGATACTTGCGTCGTCAGCGACTTCATCAAGGGTGGATCCGGTGCAAGAAGCTACTGCTTGCATCATAAGTATGACATAGTATGATCCAGGTCAGAGAGGTTTTATGGCTGAAGTTGAACGTCTCACCGTCACTATGCCTGCAGACATGCTGGCCATCGTGAAAGCCGCTGTGGATGTCGGCGATTATGCGTCTACGAGTGAAGTCATTCGGGAAGCTCTGCGCGACTGGAAAATGAAGCGCGCTCTACAGATGCAAGAACTCGTCGCACTCAAAGCGGACATTGATCAGGGTCTAGCGGATGTTGCTGCCGGCCATGTGACAGAATTCAATGCCGACAAAATCATCGAACGAGGGAGGAAGCTATTAGCCGGTCGCTCCCCTACCGTCTAACCGAAACCGCTGAAGGTGATTTAGCTGAAATCTGGCTGTTCCTGGCAACAGAGGCATCTGAAGCCATCGCAGGTCGTCAGCTTGCCGCCTTTCAGACCCAGTTTCAGAGACTTCAGAGCTATCCCCTGCTTGGTGTGAGCTGTGAGCAATTTGCACCGGATCTGCGCGTCCTTTTTAGCGGGCAGTACGCTATCTACTACACGCCGTTGGAGAGCGAACTTATAGTCCTGCGCGTGCTACACAGTGCCCGCGACAGAAGGGCTATTGCCGAGCAAAGTGGATTCGATCTTATGAAGCAGTAGCCTCCACCGTTGCTCCTCAGCCCTTTTCTGCGGCTCAATCCACCCCCGATTGGCCGTGTCTGTCTTTACACCCTGACTCTACGCACTCTTTCGGTCTTTATGTCGAACCCATTACTCGACCTCGCCTACGAACCGGCCCTGGAAAATCTCGGGGCTGACTACTATGACGTAGTCGCGGCGGCAGAATTTCCCCAGCACTACCTGCGCTTTCGGAGCGACCAGTCGCTGGCTCAGTTGGGAGTAGACCCGGCGACTGTCAGTGACGCAGACTTCATCGAAGCTTTCGGTAAGTTCCAGGGCCGCGAGCCGTTCCTGGCGCTGCGCTATCACGGCTACCAGTTTGGTGAATACAACCCCAACCTGGGCGACGGGCGCGGGTTTCTTTATGGTCAGGTACGCGGTCACGACGGCGAACTGTACGACTTTGGTACCAAGGGTTCCGGCACGACCCCTTACTCGCGGCACGGTGATGGTCGCTTGACACTTAAAGGCGGTGTACGCGAGGTGCTGGCAGCAGAAGCCCTGCACCACCTGGGAGTCCGCACTTCCCGCTGTTTGAGCTTGATTGAGACTGGAGAAGCGCTCTATCGCGGAGACGAACCCTCACCCACCCGCTCATCGGTGATGGTGCGCATGAGTCGTTCGCACATCCGCTTCGGCACCTTCGAGCGGCTGCATTACTACAAGCGCAAAGACCTGATTGCACAGTTGCTCGACCACGTGATCGAGTACTACTACCCGGAACTCGCGGCCGAGACCGACCGCTACGCCCGCTTCTACGCAACCCTGGTCGAACGGGTGGCGGAACTGGCCGCTCAGTGGATGGCCGTCGGGTTCTGCCACGCGGTGCTCAATACCGACAACATGTCGATTACCGGCGAGAGCTTCGATTACGGACCTTACGCCTTTCTCGACAAGTTCGATCCGCGCTTTACAGCGGCCTACTTCGACCATTACGGGCGCTATAGCTACGGCAACCAGCCGCTCATCTGCCAGATAAACCTGGAGATGCTGCAATATCCGCTCTCGGCAGTCATCTCCCAGGATGACCTTAATACCGGCCTGGCGCGCTTCGATGGGCTCTATCAATCCGCCTACCGCGAACGAATGCTCAAAAAACTGGGATTTGAGGCCTTAGACGCCCCGCTCGCAGACAACTTGTTACAGGCGACTTTGTTGTGGCTTGAGAGTGCTGGGCTCGGCTACCACGACTTCTTTACCCGGCTTACCCAGGCTTTCACGCCCGAGTGGCAGCAGGATCCGACTCTTACTGGAAAGGGGCTTGCTGTCCCACCAGAATTGTCTCACTGGCAGGCGCTCTACCACAAAGCACTCAGCACCCGTTCACAGGTGGAGTTATCAGGCGTGGCCACCTGCTTGAAGCAGCACAACCCGGTCACGGTGCTGTTGCGTCCTCAGATCGAGGCAGTCTGGGCGGCGATTAGCGAGCAAGACAACTGGCAGCCTTTTTATCAGTTGATAGACTGCTTACAGAATCCGTACCGGGCACCGATCGATGGATGAATCCGACCGCGACGCGATTCGCTCCGTCATTCAGCGGCAACTCGAAGCCTTTCAAAATAACGACGCCGTTGCCGCCTTCGCCTTTGCCGCTCCCGAGATTCAGAGCAAATTCGAGACCCCTGAGAATTTCCTGTCGATGGTTCGGCAGTTTTATCAGGCGGTCTACCGACCGCGCTCGGTGCTCTTTGAAGACCTGACCAGCCTCGAAGCTTCTCCGGCCCAACCAGTTCTGCTGCTCGACCAGGGCGGCCAGGTCGTCAAGGTGGTCTACGTCATGCAAAAACAGCCCGACGGTTGTTGGCGGATTGCCGGCTGCTTGTGACCCCGACAAATCTCGAAACTGGTTTTCTCGTTAATCAGGCGTTAACTAAAGCTTTTTCTGCCGTTCACGCACATGCACTACTGTGACCACGGTCCCATAACACTTGGATGTGAACCAATGGCTTTATCGAGACGCCAGTTTATTGGCCGGGCTGGTCTTTTTGGCATCGCGGCAGTTGCCCCGTTGCAAGCTCTCTACGCACGCCCGGCGCGTGCCCAATCTTTTACCGTAGCGGGTTTCGGTCCGCTCGTTCCCGACCCGGCGGGCATCCTGGATTTACCGGCCGGATTTACCTACCGCAGCTTCTCGACGCGCGGCGACACGATGAGCGATGGTACCCTCGTTCCCAGCGGCCACGACGGTATGGCCACCTTCCGTGGCAAAGGTGCCACCACGATCTTGATTCGCAACCACGAACTGAGCCCGACCTCCAGTACCGCCGTCGTCGCCCCGAACGGGCAGACCTACGACCCGCTCTGCAAGGGCGGCACGACGACCCTGGTGATTGCCCCCGGTCCGGAGCGCCAGTTGGTCAGCCACTACACTTCGCTCGCCGGCACCTACCGCAACTGCGCGGGCGGCCCGACGCCCTGGGGTTCTTACATCACCTGCGAGGAAGACACCTCGACACCGGCCACTACTCCAACGGTCTCTGCCCTCCACGGCTACAACTTCGAGGTGCCAAGACTCGCTCCGGGAGCAGTCACCCCAGTACCGCTGATTGCGATGGGGCGCTTTAACCACGAAGCCATCGCCGTCGACCCGGCAACCGGCATCGTCTACCAGACCGAAGATCGTGGCGATAGCCTCTTCTATCGCTTCATCCCCACCCAGCCGCGCAACCTGGCAGCGGGCGGCGTGCTCCAGGCCATGCGCATCGTGGGCCAGCCCCAGGTCAACACCAAGGTCGGCTTTCCGGTCAACCAGGTGTTTCAGGTCGATTGGGTCACCATCGACGAGCCGAACCCGGCCACCGATACCGTGCGCGTCGAGGGCTTTTCTAAAGGAGCCGCAGTCATCTCGCGCGGCGAAGGTGCCTTCTACGCCAACGGCGAAATCTACTTCGTGAGCACCAACGGCGGTAGCGCGAGCCGAGGCCAGGTCTGGCGCTATATCCCCGGCGCGACCCCTGCCGAGGGAGGCACGATTGAGCTATTCACCGAGCCCAACAACTCCGCCATCCTCGATGGCCCTGACAACATCGTCGTTGCTCCCTTCGGCGACCTGCTGCTGATGGAAGACGGCTCCTCGACCCAGTTCGTAGTCGGCGTCACCCCCCAGGGTGGCCTCTACCAGTTCGCCCGCAACGCCGCGAGCACCTCCGAGTTTGCCGGGGGCTGCTTCTCGCCCGACGGTCAGACCTTCTTCGTCAACGTGCAAAGCCCCGGTACGACCTTCGCCATCTGGGGTCCCTGGGCGAACCGCGTCTCGTAGCTTGAAGGGCAGGTCTATGCGGCCTACCCGTATTTGAATGCACTGGGGATGGGATGGGTGCCCGTCCCCTTTTTTAGGCGCTCGGGTTAGCCTGGATAGGCAAAATCGGTCATTGCTGTGAACTTGAAGGCTTACTTGTTTTTGGGAATCTCCTCAGTGAGCGCGATTGCCGCAGTCGGCTCAGTTTTTGAACTGGCTTCCGGGGTGCCGCGCTTTGGCAATGGAACGACGACGGCAATTTTGATCGCCTCCGCTATTGCTACCCCTTTGCTCTTCTGGTACGCCGTCAAGACAGGCCGCGAAGCGCTCTGAGGTCCGCCGCGTCAGTCTGCTGCTTCGTCAGTGCGCCGGTGCCTTGCACCGAGCCGGTCGATGAGCGGCTGCACCTCGTCGAGCGAGCGACAGTGGACGTGGCGGCTGACGCCAAGAGAGTCGGTGTAGAAAATAGAATATTCGACCCCGTCCGGGTTGTAGCGGCGGGAGACCCCGAAGCCGGGGTTGTCGAATTCGATCTGGCTCATGTTGCGCGTCTCGGGCATGGCAGCTAGACCGTGAAGGGTTCGAGAGCCTGGTTGTGCCATTTGCGCTCGAAGCGTTCGGCGATAAAGGGCCGGACGATAAAGCGGGGCGGGTTGCCGTCCTCGACGTCGATGCGCAAAAACGAATAGGGCCGTCGCTTTTGAGCACCGCTTCCGCTGCGGCCGATAAAGAGCTTCGAGCTGGCTACGAGCCGGTTGGAGCCGTCCTCGGGGCCACTCAGGGTCTCCATTAGATCTGGACCTTCCTGACGCTGTCGGCGCAGGCTGTAGCCGCTGCCGCCACAGATGACGACATCGAGGTTGGAGTCGGCATGGCCGGTGTCCCCGGTACGCAGGTGCTCAAGGCAGTGGGCGTGGCCTGTGAGGATCAAATCGACCAGTGGCCGGTTGCCCGCCCGCCTGCCGACCTCATCAGCTACCGCGTCGAGCACCCGGCGCAGGCGTCGGCGCACCGCGATGGTCTGGGCCTGGTGCCACTTGGTCGCCTCGGTGACGTAGGGCGGATGGTGCAGAAAGATTACCCGGCCGCGCACCCCCTCGTCCCACGACTCGATGAGCCTTTGGCGCAACCAGTCGAGTTGCTCGATATCGGTCACGCTCGATTCGTCTGCGGTCAATTGCTTGTCGAGGTCCAGTTGCACTTCTTCGAGCTGTTCGAGCTTGGTGCGCAGGTCGTCGAGGTCCTCCCCGCCGGCTCCTTTCTCCCCTTTTTCCGCTTTGGCCATCTGCTCCATCAGTTGTCGGCGTTGCTGGGCGATGTCGGCGCGGCGCGCTTCGAGCTTGGCGCGGTGGGCGTCTCCTGCTCCTGTCTGCGGCAGGGGTGTGGGTCCATTAAAAGTATTGGAGTCGAGGCCAAAAAAGTCGATGCCGCCACTGCGGAAGGTGTAGTAGCGGTTGGGGAGGCGAGTAAACTGGCCGGGCCGGTAGCGCAGGCAGCGCCGGTCGCTACCCGAGGCGGTATAGTGACGGTCGAGGTGGCGGCCGAGTTCGCCGTCGTCGTAGATTTTCAAATAATCGAGAAAGGCGCGGGCGTAGGCTTTCCCCTGCTCGGAGCCGTGCCAGCCGATGTCGAAGTCAAAGCGAGAACCGAATAGATAGCGAACGGGTAGTGTCGTCTGGGCGGCAAGTCCGAGTAGGAGCGGCACGTCGTAGTAGTCGTGGTTGCCCGGCACCGGCAAGAAAGGAAAGTTGAAGGTGAGATTTTTATAATTCAGGCGCTCAGGCGCGTTGCCGCCCACCAGAAATTCGCGGTAGGGCTCAATAAAGTTTTGCGGGTAGTATTCGCTCGACCCGACTAGATAGATAACGTCGCCTGTGTGCAGGACAAAGCGGCAATCGTCGCGCTCTTTAAGCAGCATCTCGGCAATCTGGCGCTGGGGGTTGTGGCCCTGGTGCGGACCCGAGCCGCTGTCGCCAATCACCAGAAAAGAAAATTCGGGGTTGTCGGCTTTGCCGTCGTCGAGCACCAGGCGGGTCTGGTCAATCTGCCGCTCGGTAATGAGCGGGTCGCGCCAACGGTTGCGCGCTTTCATTTTGTCGATTTTGACGGCAATGGACGGATCGATCACAAATTGCATGTCTCAGCCCGCACAAATTCCTGACGCTTGACGTCCCAGTTGCCCGACGGTGGCCTGTGCACCACTTCCAGCGTAGCTCACCTGTTTCCGGCGCAAGGACAGGATAGGCTGTTGCCGATATCCTGGATTTGACACTCTCACGACGACGATGCGCACCCGTGCCGCTACTGAATCTGTAAACGCCGCTTTTCGCATCTCGCCCCTGGTGCGCTACACACTTTTTGGCCTGCTCGTGACGCTGGTGACACCGTTGCCATTTTTACAGGTGCGGGTCGGTTCGACCGTACCCCTCTGGGTCACTCTCACGGGGATTGCCCTCGGCGCTCTGCTGCTCACCGCTGCCCTCAGCCAGCGCGTCGAGACCGGTCCAGCGGGCGTACGCGTCCGGTACGCCCGCTGGGTGCCTTCCTTTTTTGCTCGCGGCTGGCAGGTCGCCTGGTCCGACATTCAGCAGATCCTCACCCGCCCGACCGGGCAGGGAGGCCGCGTTCACTACCTGGTGAATGGTCGCGGCGACCGCTTCTTACTACCGATGCGCATTGCCGGTTTTGCCCGATTCCTGCGCATCCTCGAAGCGCAGACGGGCATCGATACCACCCGCATCAAGCCGCTCGCCCAACCCTGGATGTACATGGCCCTCCTGGTCTGCGTCGTGATCATGGGTTTTGCCGACCTCTGGATACTGAGCGCGGCCCTCGACACCCCACCCTGAGGTGGCGGCTTTGCGAAATTTTAAGTAACATGTACTAGAGAAGCGGGGCGATCCCCAAGTTGAGCGGTACGCCGCTTTCCGGACCAGATACAAAGGTCCCGGTCGGTAGATTTTCAAGCATTGCCAGTTTTCCTCGCCTTCACGGGCAAATCTGGGTGTGCTGCGCAATTTTCTGGCCATGGGTTTGCAGTACTTCTCCTTCGACCACCTTCAGGAGATACGCATGGCAACTACTTTTGAAGCCCTTGGGGTTAGCGAACCCGTCTTAAGGGCGCTAACTGAGATGGGCTTCACAGAGCCGACGCCCATTCAAGAAAAGACCGTGGCCTTCTTGCTCGACGGCCGCGACCTGCTCGCCCAGGCCCAGACCGGCACCGGTAAGACAGCAGCCTTCGGCCTACCGATAGTGGACCTCGTCGATAAAGACAATCTGGCCGTCCAGGCCATCGTCCTCACCCCGACCCGCGAACTGGCGATCCAGGTCTCAGAAGCAATCTTCAGCTACGGCAAGTATAAAAACCTGCGCATCCTGCCCATCTATGGCGGTCAGCCGATCGACCGACAGATGCGCCGCCTGCGCTCAGGCGTACAGATCGTCGTCGGCACCCCTGGTCGCGTCCTCGACTTGATGGCTCGCGGCAGCCTGGTCCTCGACAGCGTGCGCACGATGGTGCTGGACGAAGCCGACCAGATGCTCAACATGGGCTTCATCGAAGACGTCCAAAAAATTATCGACGCGACTCCCCAGGAGCGGCAAATCGCCTTCTTCTCGGCGACGATGCTCCCGCAGATTCGCACGCTCGCTTCTCGCTACCTGAAGACGCCCGTCACAGTCACGATTGCCGGTAACCCCGAGACGACACCCCGCATCGCGCAGAAAGTCTACTTCGTCAACTACAAAAGCCGCAATCAGGCCCTGACGCGCATTCTGGCCGCCGAAGAGCCGCCCTCAGCACTCATCTTCACGCGCACCAAGCAGGGAGCCGATGAGCTTGCCGAGCTGCTGCAAGAAGACGGCCACCGCGTCGAGGCACTGCACGGTGACTTGAGCCAGGGTGCCCGCGAAGCGGTGATGGGCAAGTTCCGCCGCCAGCAAATTAATCTGGTCGTCGCCACCGATGTTGCCGCGCGCGGCCTCGATATCGGCGGCCTCAGCCACGTCATCAACTACGACCTGCCCCAGGACGCCGAATCTTATATCCACCGCATCGGTCGCACTGGCCGGGCCGGGCGTACCGGGATCGCAATCTCCCTGGCCCTGCCGATGGACCGCTTCCGCCTGCGCCAGATCGAGCGGGCGACCGGGCTACCGATGGTAGCCACCAAAGTGCCGACTGCCCAGGAAGTCGAGTTGCGCCGTACTGAAAGGCTTGTCGAAAACCTGCGCGGTGCCATGCAATCGGCGGAAGTAGACCAGGCCCTGCCCCAGTACCGGGCCATCGTCGGCGAACTCTCCCAGGAATTCAGCCTGATCGACATCGCGGCGATGACCCTCAAGCTTTCCCAGGAGCGCTCCGGCTCGGCTGCTGCCCCGGTCTAACCGGTCACCTACGCTAAAATCTGGTGGTTGTGTTGCACTGAGCCTGTCATGCACCCCGATCAGTTGCTCTTCTTCGAGGCAGACCGCTGGCCTGACCTGGAATGCGTACCGATGGGCGTGCGCTACAAGCTCGACCGCTCACAGATCAAAATCAGCCTTCGCTACTGGCTGGCGCTCAGTCTCCCCGACCGGCAACGCCTGATCCAGGCGGCTGAAGGTGAGCAGTATGCAGCGCTTGTCGGTGAGATTGCGCGGGAATACGATTTTCCCGTGGTGCCAATCGAGGCCGACCCACCTCCAAATCCGGCAATCCCTCAACTGGGCATTGCTCCTGATCTCTGGTCCCAATTGACGCCCTTCGAGCGCTTCGTGTGCGTCAAGAGTAGACCGGAAAGACTCAGTGAGATCCTGGCTGCCGCCATGCCAGGTCGCGTCGCAGCTCGGATTGAACAGGACACAGCCAACTGAAGACATTGAGCACGCTGCAGCGTGCTCAATGTCTTCAGTGTTGTCCAGGCGTGTACGAATCAGATCTGCAGGTAGGCTGCCTGTTCATCGAGTTTGGCAGGCGGTACGGCTATGAAGCGGTCGGCATCCACCAGATAGGCGGCGAGCGGACCGACCGGTGCGCCGAAATCGACGCAGATAGCCTGGGGCGTGTAGACCGCCATGTGGTAATGGCCAAAGATGATCCGCAGGCCAGGAGTGAGGTAGGCCGGGTCTTCCCACCACCGCAGACGCTGAACCCGTCCTGCATCGTCGCGTATGCGCGGTCCCCAGATATGGTCGTCTTCGGGACAGGTCGGGCTCCAGTAAGCGTGGGCAACGGCCACACCCGGAAAAAGCAAGAAGCTCGGCAACTCGGCGAGCCAATCGCGCAGGCGATTCTGCCAGCTGGTGCTCTCGCGCCGAATCATCGCGAGGGTATATTCAAGACCGCCACTGACCTGCACTGAATTGCCCTTCAAGGCGCGCAGGAGCTTGTCGTCGTGGTTGCCGCGGACGGCGCGGTGCCCGCCGTCCATAATCAACTTGAGCACGCCGACCGGGTCCGGCCCACGGTCGGTAAAGTCGCCGACAAAAATCAGCTCGTGGCCCTCGGGCACCCCAGAGAGCAGGCTGGTCAGTTGATCGTAGGAACTGTGCACATCGCCGATTACAGCAAGGCGAAGGGTGTTGTCAGGCGTCATAATCTAATCCTGACCTGCAGAACAAACTGTGACAAGGTCGGCTTGCCACAGTTTGCCCAAAATAGGCCGATGTCAAGAATTGGAGCTTCACGAGAGCGGTGTCAGTTGTGACCTGAGGGTCAATTGGCCAGGTGCCGGTCGGGATACTTCCGAGCTTAAGCCGCACCTAAACGGTCATAATCTCTTTTTCTTTTTGTTCGAGCAGCTTCTCAACTTGCTGGATCGCTTTGTCGGTCAGTTTCTGGATGTCTTCTTGCAGGTTATGAGATTCGTCCTCGGAAACCTTGGCATCCTTCTCTTCTTTGCGAACGGACTCAATCGCATCGCGACGGATGTTGCGGATGGCGACGCGGCCTTCCTCGGCCAGGCGGGCGACGACTTTCACCAGGTCCTTGCGCCGCTCGGCAGTAAGAGCCGGGATGTTGAGGCGGATCGACTTGCCATCGTTGCTCGGTGGCAGGCCGAGGTCCGATTCAAGGATTGCTTTTTCAATAAGCCGCAGGGAACTCGGCTCGTAGGGCTGGATGAGCACTGTCGATGCGTCGGGCGTGTTGATCGTGGCAAGTGATTTGAGGGCGGCCGGACTACCGTAGTACTCAACAGTGATCCGGTCGAGCAGAGAAGTTGAGGCGCGGCCCGTGCGGATGGTAGCGAACTTGCTCGCGGTCGCTTCGACTGCCTTGCGCATGGTCTGGTCTGTGTCAGCAATATTCACGTCGCACTCCTCGTTCGACTACCAGCATTCAATCATCGCCCATCGCCTGCTAGATCGGCTAGCCCCTGCTCTAGAGCAGGTTTGTAAGCACTCAGGCAGTAGAAAGGATCTTGCGAGAGGGTCAGCCACTGGCTGAATCCAGAAAGTTTGCGCCGATGGACCTCGATGCCGGTGAAGCCGGATGACTCTAGATACCCGCGCACGAGCGCAATATGCCCTGCGTCGGAGCCCTCTCTCCAGGTGCTGACTGCCTTGGTTGGAAACATCCGGTTGGAAAAGCTGATAAGCACCACCCCGCCCGGTACCAGCACGCGGTTGACTTCCTGTAAGACCGCAACGGCATCTACCAGATACTGAATGGAGACCGTATTCAAGACGGCGTTAAAGGTGTTGTCCCCGAAGGGCAGGCGCGGATCTTGATTGAGGTTCTGGACGAAAAATTCGCTGAGGCGCGGGTTGGCGGCGAGTTCTGTCCGGTTCATGCCGTGGCCGACGACCCGCCTGGGCTCTAATTCGTTGGGCAGGTGTGATACCCAACTGCTCATCAAGTCGAGGATCACGTCGCTGTCTTTCAAGTAGCGCCTGAACTCAGCTTGCAGACTTTCGATGAAGCTGTCGTCGATGTGCTGCACCAGCCGGGGCTGACGGTAAAAGTTGGCGTCGTCGCTTTCGTCTTCTCGCCGTGGTTTTGAGGTGACCATCGCCTGTCAACACATTGCTTAATATATTCATGATGCACTGGATTTGTCGCGACCGGCACCGTTCCCAGGGCGGAATTCCGCCTGTGTTAACCTGGGCTAATCGCGCGTCTTGATCAAAAAGATATGAACGATAGTTTTCGCGTTGTCTACCTGCTCGGCATCGCGCTGTTGCTGGGCTGGTTGGCCTGGCAGGTCTTTCGGCAGGTCCGCCGCAACCTGGACGTCGAGGGCATGATCTCCAACCTGCAGCCCAAGATCAAAGGCGGCACCGGTAGCGCTGTAGACTTCTACGAACTCGGCTGTGCTTATCTTGGGAAGCGGCTCTACAGCGACGCTATCGACAACTTCAGGAAGGCGGTCGCCGCTGACCCGGAGTACGCAGAAGCCCTGAACAACCTCGGTTTTTGCTACTTCCAGCAGGGGCAGTTCGACCTGGCCCTTCGCCAGTACAAAGAAGCGGTCCGCTTCAAGCCCGATTATCCGGCAGCACTCAACAACCTCGGGCATGTCTACGAGCAGAAGGGTATGACCGTGCAGGCCCTCGACGCCTACGAGCAAGTACTCATCTTGCAACCGGCCAACGCCATCGCCGAACGCCGGGCTCGGGCACTGCGCAAACGCGTTCCCTCGACAAACGCCTGATGGCCGAAGAATACTACGTCATCCTACGCACAGGTGAGGAAGAGCAGTTCGTCACCAGGAGCGAACTGGAAACATTGCTCGCCTCGACCGTGGCGACGGCTGAGTCAGTAGGCGGGGCCGAACTGGACCGGCGCGTCAAATTCTTGATCGATACCGCCTGCGACTATCCGACCGAGCCGGGTCAATACCTGGAGTGGTACAGCGTCCGGCTTGAGAAGTAGTACCGGCTGCGACACGGCCTTAGAGTACAATCCTGATACACAAGAACCGGTGCGGAATCGAGCGGATGGGACTGACGCTGAGTGCTTTCTGGAAGTTTTCCCGCCCCCACACGATTTACGGCACCAGCATCAGCCTGCTCGGCATCTTCCTCATTGCATCGGCCCATATCGGCAGCATCAACGCCAACGGATTGGTCGCCCTCCTGATCGCTGAAATCAGTTGCCTTTGTGCCAACGTCTATATCGTCGGTCTCAACCAGATTACCGACGTCGAAATTGACCGCATCAACAAGCCTTACCTGCCAATTGCAAGCGGTGAAATTTCAGCAAAGACCGGGACAATTTTAGTGAGCCTGATGATGGTCACGGCTCTCGCTGTTGCCCTCGTTCAAAACCGCTACTTATTTGCAACGGTGCTCGCCAGTGTCCTGATCGGGACAGCTTACTCCTTGCCACCCTTGCGCTTGAAGCGCTTTCCACTATTTGCATCCCTGTGCATCTTCACCGTGCGCGGACTGATCGTCAACCTGGGTATCTACTGGTACTTTCAAGACATTAGCAACCAGCCACTGACTTTAACCCCAGCTATCGTCTGCCTCAGTCTATTCATCACTCTGTTTACTCTCGTCATTGCCATCTTTAAAGATATTCCCGACATGGAGGGAGACCGGCAGTTCAATATTTCAACTTTCTCGTTGCAGCTCGGTAAAAAAATCGTCTTCGAGCTTTCCTTTGCTCTACTGGTCGGCAACTATCTGTTGATTACAGCGCTTGGTAGCTTCTATCTCAAACCATTCAACAGTCTGATCTTGATCACAGCACACCTGATGGTGCTCGCGCTTTTTTTCTACCAGCGTGCGCGGGTTGACCTGAAGAGCAATGACGAAATCTATGACTTTTACCAGTTCATCTGGAAACTTTATTACCTGGAATATATTCTGCTGCCGGTTATCTGGATTCTGTGACATATTCCCGGACATGCAACTCCATATCCGGGGTTCTGGCCGGGGTTCAACCTTTCTCGCGATAAGCCACCAGGCACTGGTCGAACCAGTTACAGCAAACGCCTGGGCCGCAAAGATCATCAACACGAATGCCACCCCGGCAAGAAAGCAGCCGATTGCCATCTTGGCCACGGTCGAGGGCTCCTGGCCGCGCCGAGACTGCCAGCCCCAGAGCGCCAGGACAAACGGCGTCAGGGTGAAAATAAAGGCCGGGTTAATCGACTGGAACGCAGTTGCAGGTCAACCCGGATTGTCAATCTTTCGCTTTGCATGAGAACCGACTGGCGATTGCCGGCCCCGCCTCACCTGGACAAGTCAGACGGCTAACGATTCTACAGAAAGCCATGGCGGGTCCAGGTGCTGCCTATATCTGCTTGTAGGCCCCGTCGCCCAGAAACCCCATACATTACCTCAGGAGGAGCCATGGGAGAACAAGCAGCACGGCTCACCGACCCGGTCCAGCACCCGTTGCCCCCGGTGCTTTCTCTAGGACCGGGTAGCCAGAACGTCTTTATCGGCAACCTGCCTGCCTGGCGGGGCATCTCCGCCTCGTCAGTACCAGGGCTGCAGGCAGCCAAGCAGGCTTCCGACATCGCAATCACAGCGGCCGAGGTGGCGACCCTGGCCGCTGTCGGCACCCCCGGCTTCCCGGCCGCCAAGGCGAATGAAGAAGCGATCAAAGCGGCCTCGGCCCTGGCGATGGCCGGGTCGGTCCAGGTGGCCATCGCCGCCTCGGCCGCACAAGCGGCCCTTTCCGGCGGAGTGCCCGACCAGCATGCCTGTGTGACTCCCTTACCCCTGCCGCCCCACGGAAACGGTGTGGTGATCGACGGCAGCCAGACGGTTTTCACCAACGGCCTGCCGGCCTGCCGCAAAGGCGACACGATTATTGAGCCTCTAGGCCCCCCTAACCGGATCGCCCTTGGCCACTTAACGACCTATATCGGCGATTAAGCACCAAAAGTACCGGGGTAGTCTGGCGACGCCCACCCTCGCATTAATCACAGCCAGGACGGTCTCAAGCAGAGTGCGAACGGGAGGCGGCGACGCACTCCTCGATTGCCCTCGGCGGAAGCGCTTCGAGTCGGGGCGGATCCGCATCGAAATGGAAATGCTCGGTGCCGCAGCAGCCGCTGCCGGTCACCGGCCTGGAGACCGCTTGCGCTTTGAGGTATTGCTCCGGGTCGAAATCCGGGCTGCACTGGGTCATGACGTAGCGGGCATTGAGGCGAAGGTCGTTTTTGACTTCAAGTCGGGTATTGCCCTGGGTATCGAGTACCAGGCGCAGACCGCGCAGTGACAGCACCGATTCGCCATCTTTTTGCTCGAACCGGAGATTCCAGAACAGAAACCACAGCAATCGGGGTACATGCATCCTTGTCGCTCCTTTTGAAAATCGGTCCCGGTTTGCAGGAGACAGCAAGAAAAGGAAGGGGGCCGGAACCTGATAGCTCTATGTAGGCGGCAAAGGCCGCAATTCATGCGCGAAGCAAAATGGCAAACTTGCCCGATCTACATCAAGGCAACAATCGGTTGAGCGTAGAAAATCGGACACCTCTGCCTCCGGCTGTGGCTGGAACTGGAGGCTGGTATTGATGCTCGGACATTCAAAAATGGAGTCTTTCAGCTTGCCAAGTTGCACGCGGCCCGCAGCCAATGCTCTTCTACCGAGTCGAGCAGCGGTACGAGCTTCGTGAGCAACACGCGGTAGTAGTGGGCAAGCCACTGTTGCTGGCGGGGTTCGAGGCGGCTTGGGTCAATGAGGCGGCGGTCAAAGGGAATGTAGGTCAGGGGCTCGAAGCCGTACCAGGGCGTGGGACCGGCCTCGATTTCGCGGACAATGTACAAATTCTCGATCCGAATGCCGCCCCAGCCGGGTCGGTAGTAGCCGGGCTCGATGCTGGTCACCATGCCGGGAACGAGTGGTTCTAGAGCGCGCTTGTTGAGACCCGCCGGCCCTTCGTGCACATTCAAAAAAGCGCCGACCCCGTGACCGGTGCCGTGGCCGTAGTCGAGTCCGGCAAGCCACAGGCTGGAGCGGGTAATGCCGTCGAGCTGTGCGCCCGTCGTGCCCTGGGGAAAGCGCTGCAGAGCACAGTTGATGTGGGCTTTCAGCACCTCGGTGTAGTGCAGGATCTGCTCGGCGGTCGGCACTCCAATCGAGACGGTGCGCGTGTCGTCGGTCGTGCCCCCCAGGTACTGTGCCCCGGAATCCAGGAGTAAGAGCGACCCGGATTCTAAAAACACCTCGGCGCTGGGAGTGCCGTAGTGAACAATCGAGGTATTCGCCCCGGCAGCGGCAATCGTATTAAAACTCAAGCCCTGGCAGTCCAACTCCTCCTGGTAAAAGCCTTCGACTTTCCGGGCGACATCCAGTTCTGAAAGCCGTACGCCTGCCTGTAAACGCTCGTCGAGCCACTGAAGGGTCCGCACCTTGGCCCGGCTTGCCTTCAAGTTGGCAAGCTGCATCTGGGCAAGCTCGGTGGCGTTTTTGTGGGCTTTGAGCTTTTCGACTGGGCTTTGCACCTCGACTACACAGGCCTTACCCAGTAGCCGGAAAGTACCGACGGTCGTGCGCTGGATGTCGATGAGCACGCGGGCCTGTTCGCTGCTGAGGGACTGGAGGGTCTGGGCGTACTCGGCATAAGGGAGGACCGTCACTTCCGCAAGAGCCTCGCGGATCTGGGCATCGACCCGCTCTAGTGCCGTAAATAGATACGCCGCATCTGTCGTCACGATGGCGTAGGCGATGAAGACCGGGTTATAGGGAACGTCCCAGCCCCGCAGGTTAAAGAGCCAGGCAACCTGGTCGAGCTTGGTGATAGGCAGCACTTCTGCGTTCGCCTTCACCATCGCCTCGCGTACAGCCGCGAGTTTATCTGGGACCGACTGTCCGGTGCGGGCGACCGGCACTGTAAAGATCGGCGTCTCGGTCGGGACTATGACAGTCTCGCCACACTCCAGACGCACCTGGTCCACGAGGTTGCCTTCGCACGCTACCAGTTCGACGCGAACGGGCCTGAGGCGCTTGAGCAGCGAACGGTAGGTGTCGATGGCGAGCGTGTGTGGGTCGAACCCGAGACGGAAGCGACCCGCCTCAAGAGCCAGGATTTCGAGCGTCTCAACCATCGTTTTGTGGCCCTCGCGCTCAAGCTTCGAGACCGCTACCCAATCGGCATCGACTTCGAGATCGGCCTGTTCGTAGTAGCGCGAATCGACGAAGAGCCAGCTTTTCCCGGTGCCGACCAGAAAATCGCCGCTAGACCCCGTGAACCCGCTCAGCCAGGTACGCCGCTGCTTGACTTGCGGCAGGTACTCGTTGAGGTGTTCGTCGGCAGCAAGTACCAGGTAGCCGTCGAGCGCCTGCTCGGCCATCAACGTCCGCAACTGCAAAAGCCTGGTCTGAGTGGAAGATATTGCAAAGTCGAGTGAAGCCATCGATCTCCGTCAACTCCGTGTGTGAGTAGCGATATTCAGCCCTTTCAGGTACATCCGGCAGCCCGGTACGCCTATGCCATACTGGCGCTGACCATACACAACCCGTAAGTCTATGTTCAACGATGCACCCGGCCAGATGATCTCAGTACCGCTCTTTATCTCTTTGTTTGCCGGGTTGGCAATCGGGCTGACACTGATGATCCTGGTGCTGCGCAACCAGCTTAAAAAAACGCCTTAAAGCACTTTCATTTCATCGATCAGCCAGCCCGCCTGTTCTTTGACGAGCAAGTAGCGCACCCGGTAGGGCCGGTCGTAAGAGCGCGACGGCTGCAGCTGATCGCTGCTGTAGAGGTTGGCCACTTCAGAAATTTCAGCCGTCACTTCCACTTCTCGCTCGGTGCGCTCAGCGACCTGCTCGACGCGCAACTCTTTGAGCCGGTACTGCCAGTGCTCGCGCGCCTCGCGGGTGCGTTGGACCCGTGCGCTCCAGGCCTGACGGGTACGGCCGGTCAGCATCGATTGCAGTTCGGCTGTCTGATAGCGCGGACCGAGAGCCTGCTGCTTTGCTGCCTGCCAGCCTTGCAGCAGCTTCGCCGCCTGCTCGGAAGTCGGCATCTCCGGACCGCGAGCGACCACCGGCGCCGGGGCAGCCTGGACTTTTGCCAGGGGTTGGGATGGGGTGGGAGCCGGTACCTGGGGTACCTCGGTGGAAGGCAGAGCGACATCCGGCTGCTGGCGCTGGGCAAAAAGCCAGCCACCACCGAGCAAGAAAACGGCGACCAGAGCAAGGGCGACCGGTACCAGACCGGCCGAGAGCGACGGGCGGCGGCGGGCGGCAGTGGGCATTACCTTGGGAGGTGCGCTCAGGACGGTCGGTGCTGCCGCCGGTTGTTGCGGCTGGTCGAGATAAGCCTGGACCTCGGAGTTGGCAAAGTAAGTGTTTAAATCGGCTGCCGTCGAGCGCAAGTCGCGAAAAGATGGGAAGACCTCGCGCTCGAACCATTGCTCGCTGTAGCGGCACAGCCCCGGCAGTACGTCGGGCGACCCCTCAGACAGGCTGCGGATGTACTGAACGGGTTGCTCTTCCTGAGAGCGCTCGACATTTTTCTCAGCCTCCTCGACCTGGCCCAGAAGCAAAGCACAGACCGCCAGTTCGAGATTGACGTCCTGGCGTTGAGAGAGCTTGATCAGGTGTCCGCGTGCGCGCCGGACCAGGTTGGGCTGGCCCTGTTGAAAGCCGCGAGCCAGCAGAGCCTGGGCGGCAAGATACTGGGCACCGGCCGAGGGACGGGTTGATTCGCGCTCGAATAGCTCCTGCTGCTCGGCCACCGTGAGCCGCAGCCGCACGTACTGTACAAACTGCACAAACTCCTCGCGGCTCAGCCCGGACTGGTCGTTGCCGTCGCCCTCGATCCCCTGGCGTTCTTCGAGTTGCCCCAGAAGCAGGGCGAAACCTTCCTCGCGCTGGGCTGAAGGCTGGTCGGGGGGGCCTGCCAGTAACTGTAAGATACGCTCTGGTCGCCAGCGCCTGGTGAGGGCGTTCAGTTCCTGTTGCACCGCCAGCAGGCAGTTGCCCTCCTGCAGAATATTTTGGGCGGCGTCGAGTTCGCACCAGGCGAGCGAGAGGCTGCCCTGCCGATAAGCGTCCTCGGCCAGTGCCCGGTGCGTGAGTGCCAGCACCAGCCGTACATCTGGATTGGCCCCGGTGTTGAGCACTACCTCCTCGCGTTCGAGGATCTGCTGATATTCGCCCAGTTCGTAGAGCAACAACAACCCGACAGCGGGCTCGGGTATGACAAGCCCTGGTCCCTCAGCCGCCTCGTCGTGGTACGCACTGCGGCAGTCGGGATCGGCCAGTACGGTACAGGCTTCCTGTAACACCCGCTCCCGTCCCGAAAGAACCCCGGCTGAAAATTCGCGCCTCGGCGTCTGGGCCACCCGGTCATTGAAGGCCGGTTCGACTTGCGAGAAGGCACATTGCGGAGGCAGCCCGAGAATCTGGTAGTAGTTCAGAGGGTAGGAAGTTGACACAGAACCCATGGCAGACACAAAACCTGTTGAAAAAAGAATAACCTTAGAATCCTCAAATTGCGTTGACAAGGCGCTGTAAACGGTCGAGAACTGCTGACAAAATAGTCTGGACCCGGCATACCTGGAACGATAGCGCCGGAAACTTCTTAATTATTTAGAAAATAGCTGGGGTATCAGCCCACCTGCTTTCTAAGCACGCTATCGAGACGGTACTCCACTGCGATTCCGACCCCGGCAAACTGACTGGTCAGTGTGACCAATCCAACTCAAAGCAGCATCGTTCCGGGCGGGTAAATTCCGGGGCAGAGCGGCTGGTTGACGAGGGAAGCTCCGCCGAGAACTGTGCCTGCCGGGATGACTGCTCCTGGTCCCAATCGGGCGCGTGGACCAATATAGCAGGGCGCATTCAGGACTGCCGACCCGTCTACCTCAACTGCCTCACCAAGCCAGACGCCGGGAGTAGACTCGGTCGCAGCGAGGGCAAAGGGCATGTGCTTCTTCAAGATATCGAGGTGGGCCTGTAAATATTTGCCGGGGTTACCGATGTCGAGCCAGTAGGCATCGCTCGTGTAGCCGAGCACCGTCTTCCCCTGGGTGAGCAAGTTGGGGAAAAGTTGACGCTCGAAGCTCCAGGGCACATCGGGCGGAACTGCCTGGAAGATTTGCGGGTCGAGCACGTAGGTACCGGCGTTGACGGTGTCGATGCCGAGCCGGGCTGCTTCCTCGGCGGTCGGTTTCTCGCGAAAAGCAAGGACTCGGCTATCTGCGTCGAGTTCGACCAGGCCGAAGGCCGTCGGGTCTTCGACGCGCGTGAGGGTGATGGTTGCCGTGGCACCGGCTTGCTGGTGGGTGGTAATCAAGTGCTTCAAGTCGAGGTTGGTGAGGATGTCGGCGTTAAAGACGACGAGAGGCTCGCCACTAAAGAATGGCTCGGCCAGTTTGACCGCTCCTGCCGTATCGAGGGGTGTTTTCTCGAAGCTGTAGCGGATTTGCACACCGAGGTGGCTGCCGTCTTTGAAGTAGTCCTGGATTTGTTCTGCCTGGTAGTGAAGGTTAATCAAGATGTCGGTTATCCCCGCTTCCCGGCAGCGCTCAACCAGGAGCGCCAGAAAAGGGCGCTCGAAAAGAGGAAGCATGGGCTTGGGCGTCTGGTAGGTCAAAGGCCTCAGACGCGTTCCTTTTCCACCAGCTACAATCACCGCCTGCATAGGTTTTTCCCCTTGTCTTTCGGTTTTCACATTGCGATATAATCAAATACACTGTCAATGTCCTGCGCATACTTTGAGGTGTGAGTGAGCAAATCAAGCCAGGAAGTGGTTGGAAAACCCTGGTGGAATAATTGGTTGCTGCTTGCCATATCGGCAGTTTTTACCTTTGTTGCAGTTGTCGGGGGCATGACCTTCTGGTTCAGTCGCCCCTTTCTCAATAGTGTCGACGACAGTGCCAACGCCCAGTTCGAGCGGGCAAGACTTGGCCGCAACCTGAACATTTTGCTGCTTGGCACCGATATCGTCGCCTCAAATAAGGCGACCGCCACCGGCTACCGGCCGCCGACCAACTCCTTCGAGGGACGCAGCGACACGATCTTGCTCGCTCACTTCAACCCGGACCAGAAAAAGGTCAACGTCCTCTCGATTCCGCGCGACACCCGCACCGAGATTCCCGGCCACGGCGAACACAAAATCAACGTCGCCAACGTTTATGGGGGAGCGGGGCTTGCCGCCCAGACCGTTACCGAGCTGACCGGCGCTGAAATCAACCGCTACGTGCGCATCAACCCACAGGGGGTCGTGCAGCTGATCGACGCCCTCGGCGGGGTGTACCTCTACATCCCGAAGGCGATGAAGTACAGCGACGACTCGCAGCATCTTTATATCGACCTGCCCCAGGGCTGGCACACCCTGAGCGGCCTGCAGGCGCAACAGTATCTGCGCTTTCGGGCCGACGAACTGGGCGATATTGGCCGCGTTCAGCGCCAGCAACTATTACTGCGCTCCCTCGCTGACCGGGCAGTGCGGCCCGAGACACTGACCCGCATCGGCGACATCCTGGGCATCATCCGGCAAAATATCGACACCAACTTGAGCGTCGAAGATATTTTTGCCCTCGCCAAATTTGCCACCCAGATCGACCTCAAGCAGGACCTGCGGATGGTGATGCTGCCGGGGCGCTTTAGCCGGGCGGGTGAATTCTCCAATAGTTACTGGCTACCGGAGCGGGACACCGTGGCCGGACTCGGGGGCCGCTTCTTCGGTGCGACCCGGACTGAAGAGGAAACAGCCCCCCTCGAACCGCGAAACGTGCGAATCACAATTCAAAATGCCACCGGCAGTCCCGGTATCGCCCGTCAGGTCGGTAGGCACCTGCAAAAGCAGGGTTTTCGCGCTCTCTACTACACCAGCGATCGCCCGGACCCCCTCTGGCGTACTGAGATCGTCGCCCAAAACGGCAACCCCGAGGCGGCGCAACTGGTCGATGACCTGCTGCCGGTCGGTACCGTTCGCTTCGATGCAACCGGTGCCATCGACTCCGACATCACCATCCGGGTCGGCAAGGACTGGCTCAGCCGCGAAAAGCCTGCCTCCTAGCGCACCAACAGCCGACCAAGACGCCAGACCGCGACCGCAAACAGTCCACCGGCAAAAGCGAGTAAGACCCCCACTTGCGGCAGGACGCCCAGGAAATCTTGTCCGCGCAGCAGGACATTTTGATAGCCCTCCAGTGCCCAGGCTTGTGGGGTAAAAAGGGCAAGAGTCTGCATGAAATCGGGCATCACGAAGCTTGGCACCAGGATGCCGCCCAGGGCCGCGAGTACCACCACCAGGACGCTGGCAGTCGAGCCCAGTTGCTCTGTCGAAGCAAAGCAGGTGGCAAGCAACAGCCCGAGGCTGGTAGCGACCAGGGCGACCGCCAGGGTGACGGCGATCAGGGCGGCGGGATGCGCTCCGAGCCTGAGTTGCAGTCCCCAGTGGCCAAGAGCAAACATCAGTGCCGCCTGCAGCAAGTTGATGCAATAGAAGGGCAAAAGTTTGCCGAGCAAGAGCACGACCGGCGAGAGGGGGGCTGCCTGCAAGCGCAGGAGGGTGCCGCTCTGCCGTTCGCGCAGCAGCGAGAGCGCAATCGTATTGACGATAAAAAAGATGCCGAAAATAGTCCAGGCCGGGACGTTTTGCTCGACACTACCCGGCTGCTTGCGCTCGGGCTTGCTGTTGGTTGTTTCACTCGCGATCTGCACCGCACCCACCTGCAGGTTGCGAAAAGAATCGGCGAGCGGCAACACCGAAAGATCGCCAGTTTCCCGAATAAACGCTTCCATGCGCGCCCGCAATTGCATGGGCACAATCGCCTCGGCCACGGCGCGCTCGGCCGCACCGCGCACTGCTCCCCGGATCGGCGCTGTCACCTGTAAAGGGGCGGCCGGGTCGTCAATAATCGTCATCGAGACGGCCCGCCGTGGATCATTCGCCTGAGCCTCGACAGTTTCGCTGAAGTCAGCCGCGAAGATAATGGCGCTCAGGGCTTCGCGCTCGCGGATGCGGGCTCTCGCCCGTTCTTTGCTGGTATCGCTTACCAGTCGCACCGCGCCGCCGACTTTGATCTGCTCGATCACCCGGCCGGCTAGTTGCCCGCGGTCGAGATTGACGACGATGGCGAGCGGCGGTGTGGTGCGGTCGTAGAGTCCCTGGAGGGCCAGAGTCATCACGAATAGAAACAGCGTCGGCAGGACGAACAAGATGACCAGGGAAGCGCGGTCGGCGGCGAGGAGCTTCCAGTCTTTCCAGGTGAGGGCCAGGATCTGCTTGGTGATCATGGTGGGGTTTCTCCGTCACGTAGGCCCCGGCCAGTCAGCCGCAAAAATACCGTTTCCAGGCTCGGTTCGACGAGCCGGACATTTTCAACCGGCAGGTGCGAGCGCGTGATGAGGTCGAGTACAGCCGCGAGCACCTGCTGCGGGTGGTCCGCTTCGATAGTGGCAATGTTTGAATTCTGCACGACGCTTCGCACCCCGCCGAGGGCCAGCAATTGCGCTTCTAGAGATTTGATGCTGACCGGAAGCGTCAGTTCGATCAGGCCGGTACCGGTGGCCTTCAGTTGAGACGGTGAATCGAGGGCGAGCAATTTTCCCGATTCGATAATGGCAACCCGGTGACAGAGGCGCTCGACTTCCTCCAGATAGTGGCTGGTATAGATGATGGTCAGGCCCTCGCGGTTCAGTTGCTCGATGCCTTCGAAGATCCGGTTGCGGCTTTGCGGATCGACACCCACCGTCGGTTCGTCGAGTAACAGTAGCTCGGGTTCGTGCAACAGCCCCGCCGCCAGATTCAGCCGCCGCTGCATACCGCCTGAGTAAGCGCCGACCCGGTCGCGCCGCCGTTCAGCAAGCCCCACCAGTTCAAGTACCAGTTCGATGCGCTTTTTAAGATACTGGCCGCTGAGCCCGTACATCTGCCCCCAAAAAGCGAGATTGTCCTCACCGCTCAGGGCGGCATAGAGCGCAATTTCTTGCGGGACGAAACCAACACGGCGGCGAGCACGCTTTGGGTCGCGAACCACATCGAACCCGGCAATTGCGATTGAACCCGCGCTCGGTGCCACGAGACCGGCAATCATCTGCACCGTTGTCGATTTACCGGCGCCATTCGGTCCGAGCAGGCCGAATATTTCGCCGGGAGCTACCTCGAAGGAGAGACCGGCAACTGCCTGCCGGGTGCCGTAGACCTTGTGCAGGGAGCGGACACTCAGTACCATGCCCGGTTCTCAAACTCGCGCCGGGTCAGCACGGTCGTACTACTAATCTTCAGGCCCAAATTGAGAAGTCCCTGTACTGAGGTGGGTTCCGAACAGACTTATGCTAGCGGCACTGCTCTCACTTTCCTGCTGAAAAGTCCGAGGACCTGATCGGGGTGAGAGATCCACAAGAGGCGCAACGGGCTGTGCAGTGAGGAGCTGAAGATCCTGCTGCGCCACCTTTCAGCCGTAGCCGGCAGTGAAGCACTATGGAACATCTTGAGCTTTGGGGCGTCGGGGCCACCACAATCGAAAGGCGAGGGTGATGAGTTTGATGCACCATACCGTTGAGGCATGGAACGACCAGGGGTGCCTGAACGAACTATTCCGCTACGCCCCTGGACCAGCCGACTCCACCGTGAGGCACAGCCACGACGAGTACCAGTTTTGTCTGAGTCTGAATTTCCCCGGCCAGTACTTTTACCGGGGCGTCTACACCCCGGTGCCGTCCGGTGCCCTCTCCGTCATTCACCCCGGAGAGCTGCATTCCGCCCACGATCCCTGCACGCGTGACCGGGTGGCTGCTTACCGTGTCCTGCAGGTACCCGTCGCGCTCCTGGAGGAGTTGAACGCACAAATGGGTGCTCGCAGGCGGCGGGCTCCTTTTTTTGCGGTGGTGACGACGGACGACGACCTTGTTCGTCTATTTGCTGACTATCATCGCGGTTCACAGTCCGATGCGTCCGCGCTGCAACGGGAACATGCTCTGTACGCGCTGCTGTCGCACTGGCTGGCCCGCTATTCCGACGCGGAGGTGGCGGTTGAGTTTCCCCCGGCTGCCCCACAGGCGGTCGGGCGCGCCCACGACTACCTGATGGATCACCTCGGGCACAATGTCTCGACGGCGGTGCTCGCCGAGGTATCGGGGCTTGCGCCGTATCGGTTGCACCGGCTGTTTGAGCGTTCCTACGGCCTGCCACCCCACCGGTACCTGTTGCAAGCCAGGATGGAGCGCGCGAAGCGCCTGCTCGCCGCTGGGTCGCGGCCAGCCCAGGTCGCGGCTGAGCTTGGATTTGCCGATCAAAGCCATTTCGGCCGCCACTTCCGGCGCTGGACGGGCATCTCCCCAAGCCGTTATCGAGGTCGAGTTGCAAAAACGTTCTAGATTCGCTGGGCGGCTTTCGGTAGGATTTCGGGGTTTGTAAAACGCGACTTACCTCGTCGGATGCGGATCTCAGGTACCGCACCCGACACACAGAAAAGGTTTCCCATGGAGAAATTGCGATGACCGCCTACTACACTCTGGGTCGTTCGGGACTGCGCGTCAGCCGCCTGGCCCTCGGGACGATGACCTTTGGTACCGAGTCCGGCTGGGGAGCCGACGAAGCCGCCTCCCGCCACCTGTTTGACCTGTACCTGGATGCCGGCGGCAACTTCATCGACACCGCCGACCTCTACACCGGCGGCACCAGCGAGACCTGGCTGGGTAAATTCATCACTCAGAAGGGTGTCCGCGACCGGGTAGTGCTTACTACCAAGTTCAGCTATAACAGCGAGCCGGGTAACCCCAATACCGGCGGCAACGGCCGCAAAAATATCCTGCGCGCTGTGGAGGGTTCGCTCCGGCGGCTGGGCACCGACTATATCGACCTGTACCTGCTGCATACCTGGGACCGGCTCACTCCCGCCGAAGAGGTGGTGCGCACTTTCGATGATCTGGTGCGCTCGGGGAAAGTCCGCCACGTGGGCCTGTCCGATGTGCCCGCCTGGTACACAGCCCGCGCCCAGACGCTCGCCGAGTTGCGCGGCTGGGAGCCTCTTTGCGCCCTGCAACTGGAGTACTCGCTGGTGGAGCGTTCGATCGAGGAGGAGTTCATTCCCCTGGGTATTGAGTTGGGCCTGGGCACGATGGTCTGGAGCCCGCTTGCCAGTGGTCTCTTGAGCGGCAAGTACCGGCCATCCCAGAATGGCGGCGAGGGCACAGGCCGACTGGAGGCGATGAAGAATTCGGCGAACCCGGCCTTTCAAAAGTTCAACGAGCGCAACTGGCGGACGGTGGCCGCTGTCGAGAAGGTGGCGAACGAAACGGGCCGCAGTATGGCCCAGGTAGCGATTAACTGGGTGGCGAACCGACCGGGGGTGGCAAGCGTGATCCTGGGCGCGACCAGGCCCGAGCAACTCCAGGACAACCTCGGGGCCCTGGATTTCGAGTTGCCGGGCGAACTATTGAAGCTCCTGGACGAGACGAGTGCGTCGCCACCCCGCTTCCCGTACACGTTCTTCACCCCTGCTATGCAGGGGATGCTCACGGGCGGGGTGAGCGTCGGTTCCAAGCCGGTCAGCTACGCTCCGCCTGTCCTCATTGAGGGAGCCGGAGCCGGCATTTCTTGAGGCTGAACCGAAGTGTGGGTGGTATGAGCGGCTCTAGCCGGTTGGATATTATCCTCACCCTACGATTAAGCGTAGATACATTCCCAGGGTGCTGATGTCAACAGAAACGGGCACGATTTGGGTGATCGCCCATCTGGTCTCCCAAACTGAGAAGTCAGAAGAACTCAAGTTGATTTTAAACGAGCTGGTTGCGCCAGTTCGTCAACAATCCGGTTGTTTGTAGTACGAGCTATTACAGAGCGACGTAGAGCCAAGTAATAACAAAGTCACACCAGCTGCTGCACCCGCCCGGATGGGGAGTACTCGATCGGCGCGCCGCCCGCCCACAATAGAATCAGACCATCCTGTGCCGCCTCTTTGATACTCCAACGCTTTCGGCGGATTGCCGGCCTGCTCTGGCAGAGTGGTCCGCTCTCCTGTATTGCCCTGTTGATTTTGACTCTGCTGGGCGGTGTGCTGCCCGCCTGCCAGCTCTGGGTCGGTAAGCTCATCATCGATACCGTGGTTGCTGCCGCGACGCGGACTGACGGCACGGTGCTGACGCAACAGGCCCTCACCCTGGTCGGCATCGAGCTGGGCTTACTGGTTCTTTCCGCCATCATCCAGACCAGTGGCTCGATTTTGCAGGAAGTCTACGGCGAAAAGCTTACTTTCGGGATCAACGAGCGGATTTTGCTCAAAGCCGACCAGCTCGAACTTTCTTACTTTGAAGACCCGAAGTTTTACGATGCCCTCCAGCGCGCCCAGCGCGAGGCTGGCTACCGACCCCTGGGCCTGCTGCTCCAGATGCTCGGTATGGCCCAGGGCCTGATCAGCATCACGTCGCTTTCTTTTTTGCTCGTCCGGCTTGGTCCTTTTGTCCTGCCGATCCTGGTACTGGCCTCGGTGCCGCTATTCGTCTCGACGCTCCGCTTCGCGCGTGCGGGCTACCTGCTCGTCCAGGGCCGTACCCCCGAGGCGCGCCAGATGAGCTATATCAAATCGCTGATGGGCACAGACCAGGCCGCTAAAGAAATCAAGCTCTTCGGTTTGGGGCCTTTCTTTATCCAGAGCTTTCAAAATCTTTTCGAGACCGTCCACCGCGAGACCCGCTCCCTTGCCCTGCGCAAAGGAGCGGCCCGCGTCGGTAGCTCAATCGTCAACTCTACCGGTTACGCCGGGCTCTACGGCTACTTAGTCTGGCTGGCCCTCGGGCGGGCACTCACTCTGGGTGACCTTACTCTTTATGCCGGAGCCGTCCTGCAGCTCAACAACCAGCTCCAGTCGCTGCTCGAAAGCGGAGCCCGGCTCTACCAGAACTTTCTCTTTATCGACGACCTCTTTAAATTTCTCGACCTGCAGCCGCAGACGGCCCTGGCCGCTAACCCGGCCCCGATCCCGGTTCAGCTTGAGCAGGGTATCCGCTTCGAGGGTGTGAGCTTTCGCTATCCGGGGTCTGAGCGCGATGTGCTCACCGACGTCAGCTTCGAGATGCGGCCGGGGGAGACGGTTGCCCTGGTGGGCGAAAACGGTTCGGGGAAAACGACCCTGGTGAAACTGCTCTGCCGCCTCTACGAACCGACCGGTGGGCGCATCGTGCTTGAAGGGCGAGACCTGCGCGAGTACGACCCGGTCGCCCTGCGCAGCCTGATCGGTGTCGTCTTCCAGGACTTCGTTCGATTTCACGCGACCGCCCGCGACAACATCGGCTACGGTCAGGTGAGCGACCTTGCAGACACACCGCGCATCGAAGTGGCGGCCGAACGCGGTGGAGCACAACTGTTGATAGACGGTCTTGAGCGCGGCTACGATACGATGCTCGGCAAGTGGTTTCGTGAGGGCCAGGAACTCTCGGGTGGACAGTGGCAGAAGATTGCCCTGGCACGGGCCTACATGCGGGATGCGCCGGTGCTGGTGCTCGACGAACCGACCGCTGCCCTCGATGCCCGCGCCGAGCACGAGGTATTTCGCAAGTTTCGCGACCTGCGCCAGGGTCGGATGGCCCTGCTCATCTCCCACCGCTTCTCGACGGTGATCAGCGCTCACCGCATTGTCGTCCTCGAAGGTGGCCGCATTCTAGAACAGGGAACCCACGCCCAACTGCTCCAGCAGCACGGGCGCTACGCGGAGCTATTCGCCCTCCAGGCGGAAGGCTACCTGGCCGAAAGATAGAGCTATACAAAACAATGTGAAGTTTCGATTCCTACCCAAGGGAGGATGCCTGTCAGTCTCATATTTTTTACAGTACAGAGGACCCTTGAGAGACAGGCACACAAATCATGGCTAATGAAATTCGTCGCGCAGTAGGCACTTTTGAGACGCGCGCCAAGGCAGAAGTGGCGCTCACCCAGTTGCGCGACGCTGGGTTCGACATGAACGACGTTTCGGTCATTTCGAAGCACGAAGACGAAGGCAACATCGCCGGTGCCGAAGTCAAAGACACCACCACCAACCGCAGCGGTGAAGGCGCCGCGACCGGCGCGACCACGGGCGGTGTGCTCGGCGGTCTGACCGGCCTGCTGGTCGGCATCGGCGCGCTTGCCATCCCCGGTATCGGTCCGGTGATGACGGCAGGTGCAGTCGGTACCGCGATTGCCACCACCCTGACCGGCGGCGCTATCGGCGCTGCGTCGGGTGCCCTGGTCGGCGCCCTGGTCGGCCTCGGTATCCCCAAGGAGCGCGCAGAAGCTTACAACTCTGCCGTTTCGCGCGGTGAGTACCTGGTTGTCGTCGATGGTTCCACTGAGGAAATTGCTCAGGCGGAGACCATCTTGAATACCTCGGGCATCGCCAACTACGGCGTCTACGATGCTCCCGCCGGCACCTACTCTGAGCGCAGCACCACCACGCTCGCCGACCGCAGAAGCCGCCTCGGCCAGGTCTAAGTAGAACACTAAGTCGCCCTCAAGTGGCGGACTGTCCGGGGCGGGTCCAAATGGACCCGCCCCGGATTTTTACTTGTGAGATGAGAAGCCCAGGCTCTATGCGAATTATGAGTGCTCAAAGTATGTCAGCAATGCCCGTCCACAGGGGGATAGAAACGAGGCTCCTGATTTTTTAGATTGCGAACAGGTCTACTACAGAAGATCGAGGTTTAGAAAATATGGCTACCGAACAACTCGTCCGCACGGTGGCGACACTGCCGGATCACGACCGCACCAAACAGGCGCTTTCGCGTCTGCACGACGCCGGCTTCAACATGGACAACATCTGCGTCATTACAGCCGACGACAACAAAGAAGCAGTAGCAGAACCCGAGGATTACGACAGCGTCGTCGATCGGGTGGCTGAGGGCTCGATCAAGGGCCTCGCCCTCGGCAGCATTGCTGGTAGCTTTGCCGGTCTTATCGTCGGACTGGGGACTTTAATCAACCCGGCAGCCGGGGGGCTGGTCTTAACTCTAGAAAGCATTGGTACTGCGGTTGCTGCCACCCTCAGCGGTACGGCAGTCGGCGCCACCGCCGGCAGCGTGGCAGGCGCGCTGGTCGGCCTTGGAGTTCCCCAGGAGCAAGTCGAGACCTACCACAATGCGATCGAGCGCGGCGAAGACATGATTTTGATCGATGTGAGCGCCGAACGCAAAGGCCAGGTGGCAGCCATCCTCAACGACACAGGCGTCGATCAGTACCACGAGTACGCCCTCCCGGCGGGCGACCGCTCCCTGGAGGTTCCGCTCGCCGAGCATGTGCGTCGGCAAAAAGCTGTCCTCTGACACATCGACCCGTAGCAAGCATGTTCGCGCAGGTCAATGTGACGGCGCTCTCATGATCTTCACACTGCAACTGGAGACTTGAGGCACTGCAGGGAACCCTGTGAAGTGCAACTTGATCTCAATCCGATGCTCGCCGCGCCGATTCCTGTCTGTGAAACCAATCGCCTTGCTGCCCTGCACCGCCTCCGGGTGCTCGATACTGACCGCGAGCCTGTCTTCGAGCGCCTGACTGCCCTGGCTTCCCGTCTCTTTTCCATGCCGATCGTGCTGATCAGCCTGGTTGACAAAGACCGCCAGTGGTTCAAGTCCAGTTGCGGCCTGGGCAACGCGACCGAAACCAGCAGGGACATCGCTTTCTGCGCCCATGCCATCCTTTCAGAAGACGTCCTGCTGGTGCCGGATGCCCGGCTCGATCCGCGCTTTGCCGACAATCCCCTCGTAACCGGTCCTCCCGGTGTACGCTTCTACGCCGGTGCACCGCTGGAGACTCCAGAAGGCGAGCGCATCGGTACCCTGTGCCTGATTGACACACAGCCACGCACAAATTTCGGCCCGACGGAGGGTGCCAATCTGATGGACCTGGCCGCCGTCGTCGTGGACGAACTGGAACTGCGGCTGCGACTGATGGCTGAGGCTGAAGCCCATCAGAAGCTTGAGCGTGCTAACGAAGACGCTAAGCACCTGATCAAAGAGCGGACCGCCCAGCTGCAACAGGTCCACGCCAAGCTCCAGAGTGAGACGCAAGAGAAGCTGGAACTCGTGAGCCATGTCGAGCGTGCCCGGTCTTTAGAAGCGTCCAACGCCCGGCTGCGGCGGGAGATTCGCGAGCGTGTCTGGACGGAGCGGCGCATCGGTGCCCAGTATGCTGTTGCCCGGATACTCGCCGAGGTGACAAGCGGTGAGGAGGCGTTCCCGAGGCTGCTTGAAGCACTGTGCCGCAACCTGCACTGGCAGGCAGCGGAGGCCTGGAAAGTAGAAGGCGACGGGATGCGCCTCAGCGCACACTGGTATGGCGAGGCGGGTCTGCCGCACTTCGAGTCGGCAGGCCGCAATCTGGTTCTGGCCTCCGGCAATGGCCTGCCCGGCCAGGCCTGGATGAGCGGTAAGCCAGTCTGGATCGAGAACGTACAGCAAGATGCTGGTTTCTTGCGGACGGGGGCGGCCCAGCTCGATGGTCTGCGGGCGGCCTTCAGTTTCCCGATCAGCTACGCCGACTCTACCTGGGGTGCTATCGTCTGCTTTCATCAACAGGCCTTTGCGGTGAACGATTCGGTCCTCCAGATGGCTGCGGTGATCGGTGAACAGGTCGGCCAATTTCTCGAACGGGTGCGGGTGCAGAAGGCCCTCGAAGAGAGCGAACTGCGCTTTCGTGCCCTGGTCGAGCAGGCCACCGACGCCCTGCTGTTGTACGAACCCCAGGGCAGGGCAATCATGGATGTGAACGACCGCGCCGCCAAGAGCCTCGGCTACAGCCGCGCAGAATTGCTGACCCTGACCATCGACGATATCGAGCAGAAGGCTTCGGAGGTTTTCGGCCAGACGTTGGTGGGCGAGCAGGTCACTTTCCAGAGCGTCCATCGTCGCAAAGACGGCGCGACTTTCCCGGTCGAGGTGAGCGCCGGGTTATGCCAGGTGGGGGAACGACCGCTCGTGCTTGCCCTCGCCCGCGACATCGGTGCCCGGCTGAAGGCGGAGGCCGCGCTCAGCGAGAGCGAATCGATTCTGCACAGCTTCTACGACAGCGCCGTGACGATGATGGGTGTCGTTGAACTGTTGGAGGGCGAAGAGATTTTCAACGTCTCGGCCAATGCCGCCTCCGCCCGCTTCTTTGGCCTGTTGCCCGATCAGATGCGCGGTTGCCTGCTCAGCGAGTTCGACATTCCCCGAGAAGTGCTGCGCAGATGGGTGCAGTGCCTGCGCGAGAGCGAGCAGACCCGGCAGCCGGTGCGGTTCGAGTATGCTCGCACCAACAATGGAGCGGGCTGGATGAGCGCCATCGTCTGCTTCATCGCTCGCCAGACCAGCGGGCGACCGCGCTTTGCCTATCTGGTGGATGATGTCACCGAGAGCAAGCAGGCCCAGGAAGAATTAATCCGGGAACAGGCTTTCATCCAGGCGGTCCTCACGAACGTCGAAGCCGGTATCGTCGCCTGCGACGCCCGGGGTGTCCTGACCCTCTCCAACCAGGCCGCTCTGGAGATCTACGGACTACCCCAGAAGACGCTGCTGCCTGAACAGTGGCCAGGATATTACGATCTCTATTCACCCGACCACACGCCGATCGCCCAGGGCGACGTGCCGCTTTTGCGTGCCCTGCGGGGCGAGGCCGTCCACGCCCTGGAGATCATGATCGTACCGAAAGGAGGAGAAGAGCGGTTGCTGCTGGCCAGCGGCCAGGCCATCTACAACCTCCAGGGAGAAAAACTGGGTGCGGTCGTGATCATGCACGACATTACCGAGAGCAAGCGCTCCGAGAAAGCCCTGGGTCTGGCCAACGCTCACCTGACCGAGTGGGTGGGCGAACTGAAGGAGCGCACCCAGGAAGTAGACACCATGGCTCAACTCAGCCAGATATTGCAGGCGTGCCTGGACATCGACGAAGCCTACGAGGTGATTGGTCCGGCCATGGAGTTGATGTTTAAGGGGCTGGCCGGCGAGATTGGTCTGATGGCCAGTTCCCGCAGCCTGATCGAGACGGTGGTCACCTGGGGAGCGCTCGGCAGTCGGCGGATCTTTGCCCCCCACGAGTGCTGGGGTCTGCGCCGGGGACGTGCCCACCGGGGTGGAGAGGGCGGTGCTCCTCGCTGCCGTCACCTGGACGCCCACCACACAGCCGGTTACCTCTGTGTGCCGTTGATGGCCCAGGGTGAGTCGCTGGGGATGTTGACCCTGCGCGAGCAGGAGCCAGGTTCTCTGAGCGAGGCCAAGCAGCGACTGGCAATCATCGTGGCCGAACAGATCGCCCTGGCCCTGGCCAACCTGAAGCTGCGCGAGACGCTGCAACGCCAGAGCACCCGCGATGGGCTGACGGGTCTATTTAACCGCCGCCACCTGGAGGAGACCCTCGACCGGGCCGTACGCCAGACTACCTCCCAGGACCTGCCCTTCAGCATCGTGATGCTGGATGTCGATCACTTCAAGCGGTTCAACGACACGTTCGGTCACGACGCCGGGGACGCGGTGCTCAAAGAAGTGGCTCGCTGTCTCGATGATTGCGTCCGCACCCCGGATATCACCTGCCGTTACGGCGGGGAGGAGTTCGTCGTGCTGTTGCCCGGAGCCACGCGCGAAGTCGCCGTTCGCCGCGCCGAACAGCTGCGCCGAGTGGTGGAGGACCTGCATCTTTCCCATCGCGGCCAGGTCCTCGGGACGATCACGATCTCTTTGGGGGTCGCGAGTTTGCCCGAGCACGGCAGCAGAGCCCAAGAGGTCTTCCTGCTCGCTGACGAGGCACTCTACCAGGCCAAGAAAAACGGGCGCAACCAGGTCGTTGCGGCAACACCCCTGGCCCCGGTAAAACTCTCCGATTAAGGCTATGCCTGAGACTTGATCCTGCCGGCGAACTGCCGCAGACTGGGCGGCATTGCAGGCCAGGGCGACAATACGCTGAGCGGTTTCCATCTGCTAGCCTGTGTCTGAGAAATTGATATGGCAGCTATTGGATTCAGGTACAACGTTTTTGCGACAGACGTCTACGAACTGTGCTCACAACCCTGCAGGAGAATAACGATGCCTTTTCTGTGCCGATCACGGTTCACCCTTCTATTTTCAGGTGGAGCCAAAAGAAGAGTCTAAAGTGGAGCAACGCCAGCGGATTTAGCAATTGCTGAATGGCCTTCTGCCGAAAAGGCAATCAGCCCACAGAAAAATTAGGACAGTTGAACATGCTGGATAATAAAGTTGATTTGTCGAACTGCGATCTTGAACCAATTCATATTCCAGGCTTGATTCAGCCCCATGGAGTTTTGCTGGTATTGCAGGATTCCACACTCGAAATTCTACAAGTGAGCAGCAATACTCAGGCAATTGTGGGCCGTCTTCCTGAGGAACTGCTGGGCAAGCCGCTGTCGGAGTTACTGGGCGTAAAGCAGTTTAAGCTGATTCAGCAATGTCTGGCAGAGGATTTTGAGAGCGTCAATCCACTCAACTTGTCCATCAAGCGTCTAAACAAGTCGCTCTATTTTGACGGCATCGTGCATCGTTTAAAAAATGTCATTGTCATGGAGTTGGAGCCTAAAGCGAAAGGCAAAGCAGACTTTTTCGAGTTCTATCAACAAGTCAGGGGAATCGTCACGCGGATGCAGAAAGCACCCGCTCTGCCGGACATGTGCGAAATCGTGGTCAAGGAGGTCCGACGACTTACCGGCTTTGATCGCGTCATGGTCTATCGATTCGATCAAGATGGCTCGGGTACTGTCATCGCTGAAGACACCAATCAAGAAACATCCTATCTGGACTTGCGCTATCCGGCTTCCGACATTCCCAAACAGGCCATCCAACTCTATACCCTCAACTGGTTGCGGCTGATTCCAACTGCCAACTACAATCCTGTCGCGCTGATTCCGGCGACCAATCCCCTGACCAATCAACCGCTGGATCTGAGTTCATCGCTGTTGCGGAGTGTTTCCCCGCTGCATCTGGAATACCTGAAGAATATGGGCGTGAATGCCTCTATGTCGGTCTCCCTGATGCAAGATCAAAAGCTTTGGGGATTGATTGCCTGTCACCACCTGTCACCCAAGTACGTGCCTTACAAGACCCGCACGATGTGCGAGTTCATTGCGCAGGTGATGTCCGTAGAACTGATGAATAAAGAGGCGATCGAGGACATCGACTACAAAAGACAGTTAAAGGTCCTGCAAACTCAATTTGTAGAAGCGTTGTCTCAAGCCAAGCATTTCTTAAGCGGGATGATGCAGTTGAAATCACAGCTGCTCAGTCTGGCAAGTGCCACTGGAGCCGTGATCTGGAGCGAGAACGAGTGCATGCGAGTCGGTGAGACGCCATCGGAGGAAGCCGCTCACGCCCTACTCAACTGGATCAAACCTCGCCTGCAGGACAACTTGTTTGAGACGCGCACGCTCGCTAAAGATTACCCCGCTGCAGAGCCGTTTCAGGCGGTTGCCAGCGGCGTACTGGCCCTGGAGATCTCTAGAGTCCACCACAATTACATTCTCTGGTTTCGGCCGGAGGTGTTGCAAACTGTAAAGTGGAGCGGCAACCCCAACAAGCCGGTGGAATTGTTACAGGATGGCAGCCTGCAAATATCTCCTCGAAAATCCTTTGAAGTGTGGCAGGAAACAGTACGCGGGTCTGCCCTGCCGTGGAAACCCTGTGAAATTGAAGCGGTTGCTGAATTGCAAAGCCTGATTGTTGGGGTTGTGCTGCGGCAAGCCGACGAAATGGCCCTGATCAATACCGAATTGCAAAGGAGCAATGAAGACCTCGATTCCTTTGCTTACATTGCCTCTCACGACCTCAAAGAGCCATTGCGGGGCATCCACAATTACGCCAATTTCTTGATGGAAGATTACGCAGAAATCCTGGACGAAGATGGGGTTGCCAAGCTGAAAACCCTGGTACGGCTGACGCAACGCATGGAAGACTTGATCACTTCGCTCCTGTATTTCTCGCGACTGGGAAGTACCGACCTGGCATGGAAAACGGTAAACCTGAATGAATTGGTCCAACAGACGATCGACACTCTCGCCATTACCAGACCGCAAATCGAAGTCGAGTTTCGCATTCCGCAAAAACTTCCCACCATCGAGTGCGATTATTCTCAAATGCATGATCTTTTCACCAACTTGATCAGCAATGCAATCAAGTACAACGACAAAGCACAAAAATGGATCGAAATTGGATTCATAGTTGAGGACGTAGATGCGCCAGATTTGCATCCCTTGATTTTCTATGTTCGCGACAATGGCATCGGCATCCTGCAAGAGCATCTCGACAAAATCTTTCAGATCTTTCGCCGCTTGCACCGGCAGGATGACTTTGGAGGCGGCACAGGAGTCGGGCTCACCATTGCCCGCAAAATCGTAGAACGGCACAAAGGCAAAATCTGGGTCGAATCCATCCCCGGCCAGGGCAGCACCTTTTACTTCAAACTCTCAGCCGAGACCGACGAATGATGCGCAGCCCGACCTCCCCTGTCCGGCAAACGCCGCTGCTGTTGATTGTAGAAGACAGCAACGAAGACTTTGAAGTGCTGCAACGCTTTGTGCAGCAGTCCCTCACCGCCGTGCCCATTCAGCGATGCGTCAACGGCGATCAGGCATTGGCATTTCTTTACAGGACCGGTCAGTATGTGAGCCGGGAGAGTGCCCCACGGCCCGGGTTGATTGTGCTCGACTTGAATCTGCCCGGAACCGACGGCCGGGAGGTACTGCGCCGCATCAAGGAAGATGAGAAATTAAAAACAATCCCGGTCGTGGTATTCACGACCTCCGACAATCCGAAGGATGTCGCAGACTGCTATCGCTATGGGGCCAACAGTTATATCGTGAAACCGATCAATTTCGCTCAACTGAAACAAGATATTCAAGTATTTATAGGTTACTGGTTTGGGGTAATACTGTTGCCAACTCAAGTGGAGGATTAATGCTCGGTCAACTCGCACGCACAGTCTTAATTGTGGACGATTCCCCAGAGGACCGGGAACTCTATCGCCGCTATTTGCTCAACGACCGCGAGTGTTCCTACACGATTGTGGAAGCGGGCCTGGGGCAGCAAGGGCTGGATCTCTGGCAGCAGCATCAACCCGACATCATGTTGCTCGATTATTCTTTACCTGACATGGATGGATTGGAAGTTTTGACTCGATTGCAGTCCCCAGACCGGCCACAACACCTCCCAATCATCGTCATCACAGGGCAAGGAGACGAGATGGTTGCGGTACGAGCGATGAAGACGGGCGCACAGGATTATCTGGTCAAGGAGCAAATCACCGCAGCAGGGCTGCAGCTGGCTATAAACGGAACGCTCTCAGCGGTGCAGTTGCGTACCCAGCTCGACCAGCGCGAGGAAGCCCTGCGGCAAAGTGAAGAACGGCTGCGAATGGCACTGACGGGGGCCAATGCCATTTCATGGAACCTGGAAATCAAAACACTGAAAATTGTCTGGTCACTGGAAAATTTCGATCTGCTTGGTTTTGATTCGGCGAACGGCTCGATCCAGTTGGAAGACGTCTTCAATATTTTGCACGTCGAGGATCACGAACGGGTCAACACCGAGGTGGCACATGCCATTGTCGGTAAAGTACCAAAATTCAAGTCTGAATTCCGGATTATCCATCCCCAAAAAGGCATTCGCTGGATACTCAGCCTCGGGCGTCTCACTTTAAGCGAACAGGGTGAGCCAACTCAGTTAAGCGGTATCAATCTGGACATCACTGATCGCAAGCAAGCCGAACAAGAACGGGAACAATTATTACTGCAAGAACAATCCGCCAGAGCAGAAGCCGATCGAGCCAATCAGGCCAAAGATGAGTTTCTTGCCATGCTCTCCCACGAGTTGAGAACACCGCTCAACCCCATTTTAGGTTGGGCACAGTTATTACAAAGACGCAGGTTTGATCAACCTGAGGCGATGCAAGCTCTCGCCACTATTGAGCGCAATGTCAAGCTGCAAGAGAAATTAATCGATGAAATGCTCGACATTGCCAAAATTACGCGCGGCAAACTCCACATGGATTCAGCTTCTGTGGATCTGGTGTCTGTGATCGAGTC
>JANNPH010000176.1:0-17991 GCA_031399965.1 Gloeobacteraceae cyanobacterium SOY_34_metabat_159
TTGGGGCCAACAGGAGCATGAGCTATAGCAAGCGCTGTCGGGGCTCAACGTGGCGGCGGTAAGGATAGACGCGCCCTGTATAGGCGTTTGTAGTTCACGGCCCGAGCGTGTGCGATCAAGGTAGTTGTGGCAGTCGGTATGGCCTGAATGCAATCAGGGTCCGTATTCTAGACGATTGAGAAATGTCTCTAGAGCATTAATGCCTACGTGCTACTGAGAGCAGCTTGACCATCTCGGCCGGTAGCGGCGCTTCAAAACTCAGTCGTTCGCCACTCACCGGGTGGTCGAAGCTCAGCTGGTAGGCGTGCAGGGCCTGACCGGTGAGGTTGACGGGCGATTTGGCGGAACTGTAGAGTTCGTCGCCGACGATCGGATGGCCGATGTGGGCACTGTGCACGCGAATTTGATGGGTGCGTCCGGTCGAGAGCGAAAATTTCAGGAGCGCGTAGTTGCCCAGGCGCTCGACAACCTGCCAGTCCGTCCGCGCTTCACGCCCTTTTGCAGTGACGGCCATCTTCTGACGGTGTACGGGGTGGCGGCCAATCGGTGCGTCAATCGTGCCCCGGTCCTGAGCGGGCTGACCGTGAATGACAGCCAGGTAGTCGCGGTGAGCTGTCTTATTTTGAATTTGCCCTTGCAGGTGCTGGTGGGCGTGGTCGGTCTTGGCGACCACCAGTAAGCCGGTCGTGTCTTTGTCGAGGCGGTGGACGATGCCGGGTCGCTCGATGCCGTTGATGCTCGAAAGACTACCGGTACGCGCCAGCAGGGCGTTGACCAGGGTGCCGTCGCTGTGGCCGGGGGCCGGGTGGACGACGAGCCCTTTCGGCTTATCGACGACCAGGAGTGCATCGTCCTCGTAGACAATCGTGAGCGGAATTGCCTGGGCAATCAGGCCCGAGGGCTCCGGTTCTGGGATGGTGACCGTGAAGCTATCGCCGGGACGTACTGAGTCTCGCCCCCGGCAGGGTTGCCCGTTGCGCAGAATGAATCCCTGGTCGATGAGACCCTGAATACGGGCACGCGAAAGGTCGGCAAGCTGGTCTGTGAGCCAGCGGTCAAGGCGTGTGGTCAGTTGATCCGGTGGAACGGTCAGTTGTCGTGGGCTTGGTAGTGGTTGCACGTGGTTCTCCCCAGAATGTGCCGACGACAAGGCAGGCAAGCCCCAGGTTGATGGCGATGTCGGCCCCGTTGAAGACCGGGAACCGAATGAGGCGAAATTCCAGGAAGTCGGTCACCTCCCCGAAGGCGAATCGGTCGAAGCCGTTGCCGATTGCTCCGCCTAAAAGCAGGCCGAAACCGAGCTGTTCCCAGTGGCCGAGGTGTGGTCCCAATAGGCCGTAGAGGACCAGACCGACGCTCACCAGCAGTGAAATCCACTTCAGCCAGTCGCTGCCGCCTGTAAAGAGGCTGAAAGCGGCACCGGTATTTTTGACCAGGGTGAGATGAAAGACGCCCGGCCAGAGCGCCAGACTTTCCCCCGGAGTGAGGTTCGCCACCACCCAGACTTTACTCAGACGATCGGTGACGATGGCGACGATGGCGAGAACCCAGAGCCAGAAATTTTTGACTCGCACAAGCTCGATTCCTGTTTGATAGCTAGATCGAGGCGAAGACGGCTCGGGCCGCTGTGAGCGTGTAGTCGATGTCGGCTTCTGTGTGGGCAAGTGACATGAAACCTGCCTCGAACTGCGAGGGTGCAAGATACACTCCCCGTTCGAGCATCCCCCGATGGAAACGGGCAAATTTACTCAAGTCCGAGCGCTTGGCGTCCTGGAAAGAGCGAATCGGTCCGTCGGCAAAAAAGAGCGTGAACATCGCTCCCACCCGGTTGCCAGTAGCGGCGTGACCAGCGTCATGGGCTGCTTTCAGTAAGCCGTCTGCCAGTTGGGCTGAGCGCGCTTCGAGATATTCGTACTGGCCTGGGCGCTGCAGGATTTCGAGGGTCTTGATTCCGGCGGTCATCGCGAGTGGGTTGCCGCTCAGGGTACCGGCCTGGTACATCGGTCCTGCCGGGGCGACCATCTCCATGATTTCGCGCCGCCCAGCGTAGGCACCGACCGGCAGCCCGCAGCCGATAATCTTGCCGAGGCACGTAAGGTCGGGTTCGATGCCGAAGCGGGCCTGGGCACCGCCGTAGGAGAGCCGGAAGCCGGTCATCACCTCGTCAAAAATCAACAGCGCCTGATGCTTCTGGGTAAGGGCACGAAGCCCCTCCAGAAACCCCGGCTCAGGTACCAGGCAACCGGCATTGCCGACCACGGGTTCAAGAATGACACCGGCGATCTCTCCAGGGTTACTAGCAAAGAGCGCTTCCACTGCTGCGAGGTCGTTGTAGGGAGCCGTGAGCGTGGCGGCAGTGGTTGATTTGGGGACGCCCGGCGAGTCGGGAAGACCGAGGGTGGCGACTCCCGAGCCTGCTTGCACCAGGAACATGTCGGCGTGACCGTGGTAGCAGCCTTCAAACTTGATCATCTTCTCGCGGCCGGTAAAGGCGCGGGCAAGCCGCAGGGCCGACATCGTGGCCTCAGTACCGGAATTAACGAAGCGCACCATCTCGACTGCCGGAATCGCGTCGATCACCATCCGGGCCATCTGGTTTTCGAGCCGGGTCGGGGCTCCGTAGCTGGTGCCTTTCGGGACGGCTTCGATCAGGGCCGCCACCACCTCGGGGTTGGCGTGGCCGACAATCGACGGTCCCCAGGTATTGATGTACTCGATATAGCGGTTGCCATCGACATCCCAGAGGTAGGCACCCTCGGCGCGCTCGATGAAGACCGGTTCTGAGCCGACCGACTTAAAGGCGCGTACGGGCGAGTTGACGCCGCCCGGCATGAGGTGCTTGGCCTCTGTAAAAAGCTGATGCGATTGAGTTGTCTGAAAAGCGCTCGTAACCACGGGTTCTCCCACCTGTCCTGATTGGACTCTCCTGTCCTTAGCGTAACCCACGGTACACCCCCGACCAGAAAGCATACAATGCAGGTCGACTGGTGCTCTGAGTGTCAACGTGACGGCGAGTTTGACTTTGAATTTTGCGGGCGGCAGTGCGAACGTTGCTCTACCGGTCGCGGCGGTGCAGCGGCTTGACGCCGAGTTGCAGATGCTCATGGACCGCCTGCGGGTGGTCACCGCGACCGTCGGCAAAAAAACGCCCCAACCGCCGGTCGAATACCGGTTCACAGAGACGCTCTTTTTTGAAGTCTTCTGTAACCCCAATCTCTGGCCTTCGCTTTTTGCCGCGCGGGTACTCATCACCCTCAAGACGGAGCAGGTGCGCCTTTCGGTGGAAGTCGAGTTGAGCCAGCTGCGTACGGACGTTCAGCAATATCTGCAGTCGGTCTAGGGGTAGTGACGACTGTCGTCATCAAGATCGGGACGTCAAGCCTGAGCAACCCTGTGACGGGAGACCTGCGCCTTGCCACCCTGGGCGGTCTTGCTGAGACGATTACCCGTTTGCGGCGCGGTGGGGTGCGGGTGGTACTGGTCAGTTCGGGTGCAATCGGCGTCGGCTGTGCGCGGCTCGGCCTCAAAGAACGGCCGACCACGGTGAGCGGCAAGCAGGCGGCGGCGGCGGTCGGCCAGGGACTCTTAATGAGCCTCTATGACCAGTTTTTTTCAGCCCTGCGCCAGCCGATTGCCCAGGTGCTCCTCACCCGCCAGGATCTCATCGACCGCACCCGTTACTTGAATATCCGCGAGACACTGCAAGAACTGTTGCGCTGGGAGACAGTGCCCATCGTCAACGAGAACGATACGGTCGCCACAGAAGAGTTGCGCTTTGGCGACAACGACGCACTCTCCGCCCTGGTGGCGGGTCTTGTCGAGGCCGACTGGCTCATTTTGCTCACCGACGTGCCGGGGCTTTATTCCGCCAACCCGCACCTGGACCCCGAGGCTCAACTGGTAAGCGAAGTGAGCGAGATTACCGACGCCCTCGTCCAATCGGCCCGCAGCAAGGGAAGTGCCTGGAGTACCGGCGGGATGGCAAGCAAGCTCGAGGCGGCCCGCATCGCAGCGGCGGCCGGGGTGACGACGGTCATCACCGAGGGCAGTACTCCGCACAATATCGAGCGCATCCTGGCCGGAGAGCAGATCGGCACGCGCTTTAAGCCGACAGTCCAGACCCGCACTCCCAACCGCAAGCGCTGGATCGACTTCGGCCTCGTCCCGGCGGGCACCCTCCATCTCGATGAGGGGGCGGTGCGGGCTGTCAGGACCGAGGGGCGCTCGTTGCTTGCAGCCGGGGTCACCCGGTTTGAAGGCTGCTTTGAGGCCCAGGCCCTCGTGCGGCTACTGGACTCCCAGGGCGTCGAGTTTGCGCGTGGGCTGATTCATTATTCGAGCGAGGAACTCGAAAAGATCCGGGGCCGTCAGACTGCCGAGATCTCGCGGATATTGGGAATCGAGGAGCGAGCACCCACTGTTGTGCACCGCAACGACCTGATTATCCTGTCTTGACTGAAGCTTCATACTTGCTTCTGAGCACCCTTGCTGAGATTGGGCACAATGGAGCTTGATGCGCTCTGTCTTTCTAATTCTCGCCTCCACTACTCCCAAATCTGTTGTTATGAATAACCTTGCAAAGATAACTGCGACCGAGATCGAGAACTGGGGCGAACAGGGTGTTGCTCTGTGCGTTGTTGACCGCGAGCATCTCCATCAACTCTCTGAAGGGGACGAAGCCTTTGAACTTGAACTCTTGCAGACTTTTATTGAAGATGCCGAGGAACGCCTGCGTCAGGTGCACATCGCCCTGACCACAGCTGACGGTCTCAAGCTCAAGCGCCAGGCTCACAAGTTGCGCGGCGCGAGTGCCGGGGTCGGCGTGGTGTCGATGCAGCTGCTGGCCCGACGTCTGGAACAGGAAGGCCAGGATCACTTTCAACTGCTCAAGATGCTCGAAGCACGCCTTGAAGAAGTGCGAATCTTTACTGCCTCCTTAATCCAGTGAGCACCTGGTGACGCCCTCTGCGCCGGTGCCGGTTGAGAGGTTAAGTTTAATGTGTGGGGCTTCAACTGGAGGCAGAGCTTGAAGGAAAAACGCACGACTCAGCGACGACCCTGGTGGCAATACGGTGCAGCGGTCGTGGTCGCCACTTCGCTCGCGTCCTGCTCGTTGCAGGCGCTAAGCGAGACTGCTCCCACTTCTAAAGAAGTGCTGAACGAAGCCTGGACTTACATCAACAACGACTACGTAGACGGCACCTTCAACGGACAGGACTGGCGCAAAGTGCGTGAGGAATATCTCGCCAAGCCCGTCACCGCTCCAGAAGAAGTCAACGAACTCGTGCGCGACATGCTCAAGCTTCTCGGCGACCCGTACACGCGTTTCTTGAGTGTTAAGCAGTTCAAGAGCTTGCAGACCACGACCACGGGTGAACTTTCCGGCATCGGAGTGCAAATCAGCGTTGATACCAAGACCGAGGTGCCGATCGTCATTGCCGCCGTCGAGGGTTCCCCGGCTTTCCGCGGCGGCATCAAAGCGCGCGACTTGATCATCGCCATCGACAAGAAGCCGACTAAGGCTGTACCCCTCGACGATATTGCCGACCGACTGCGCGGAGCGATCGGTTCTGAGGTAAAGCTCACTATCCGGCGCGGTGAACGGACTTTCGATGTCAGCCTGCGCCGCGAGACCATCGAAGTCAACCCGGTCGTTGCCGAGCTGAAAGTAGTCTCAGGGCAACGCGTCGGCTACGTGCGGCTCAACCAGTTCAACGGCAACGCCTCGGTCCAGATGAAGCAGGCGATCGAGCGGCTCGAATCCCAGGGAGCAACAGGCTACATCCTCGACCTGCGCAACAATCCGGGCGGGCTCCTTGAAGCCGGGGTCGAAATTTCTCGCTACTGGCTCAAGCCCGGCGAGACCGTCGTCTACACCGTCAACCGCCAGGGGCAACGCGACGAAGCGCGTGCCCAACGCGCCCCCCTCACCGAAAAGCCGCTCGTGGTCCTCATCGACGGCGGCTCCGCCTCGGCAAGCGAAATCCTGGCCGGTGCCCTCAAAGACAACGACCGGGCCACCCTGGTCGGCCAGAAGTCTTTCGGCAAGGGGCTCATCCAGGCCATCCACCCGCTCAAAGGCGGCTCAGGCCTGGTCGTCTCGATTGCCCGCTACCAGACTCCCGACCGCCACGACATCCACAAGCAGGGCATCAAGCCCGATATTGCCGTCGCCGCACCCAAAAACTTCTCCCTCGAACAACTGGCGACAGCCGCCGACACCCAGTACAACGAAGCGGTCAAAGTCCTGGCCCGCACCGTGACTACTGCCGATTCGACCCGCTAGGGTGCCGGTCTATCTTTTTTGGGGAGAAGACGGCTACCGCCGCGACCAGGCGGCCATCCAGCTGCGCGAACGGGTGGTGGCACCCGCCTGGAGCGACTTCAACTTTCAGCGCTTCGGTACGGACGCACTCATCGACGCGCTCAACCTGGCAGTGACCCTGCCCTTCGGGTCGGGGGGCCGCCTGGTCGTCGTCGAGGAAGCCCAGGTCTTCAGCCAGTGTCCCGAGGGGGTGGCCACCGAACTGGCGCGCACGCTCAGTTGTATCCCACCCACGAACCACCTGCTCTTTACCCTGACGAGCAAGCCGGACGGGCGACTCAAATCGAGCAAGCTGGTCAGCAAGCTCGCCGAGGTGCGCGAATTTAGCTTGATTGCGCCCTGGCAGGAGGCCAAGCTCAAAGCCCAGGTGAGCGAGATGGCCGAGGCCCACGGGTTGCGCCTCAGCTCACCGCTGGTACAACTCCTTGCCGAGGCAGTCGGCAATGACACGCGCCGCCTCGATAGCGAACTGACCAAGCTGGCGCTCTACGCCGAGAGCTGTCCGCTCGACGCTGAGGCCGTCTCTGCCCTGGTGAGTGCGTCGGCTTCGACGAGCTTTGCCCTGGCCGGTCTGGTGCTTGCCGGCCGCAGCAGTGGAGCGGTCGCGATCATCGATGAATTGTTGCGGCGCAACGAACCGGCTCTGCGAATCGCCGCCGTACTGACCAGTCAGTTTCGCACCTGGCTATTGGTGCGCGTCGCCGTCGAAGCAGGGGAGCGCGAAGCCGCAGCGATTGCCCGGATTGCTGAAATTTCCAACCCGAGCCGGGTCTACTTTTTGCAAAAAGAAGTCGAGCGCACTGCCGCCCGGCAGCTAAGTGCGGCCTTACCGATCCTGCTGGAGCTGGAAATGCAGCTCAAGACCGGCAAACCGGAGCGCGCCGCTCTGCAGAATGCTGCCCTACAGATGGCGTCCATCTTTGCCGCCCGGCGCTAGACGCTCCAAATAGGGGAATTTTGGCCGGGAGATCGAGCTTGATAAAGTCCATCAGTATGATGAGGACGCATCCTCCAATAGAGTGAGCTTTCATGTTTCGCAAAAAGTCGCGGCCTGCTCCTGCAAACGGCCCGCTTGTCTATCGCCAGTTGAGCGAGAGGCTCGTAGAGGTCGAATATCAGCTCGATGAATTTGCTGCCACCACCGAACGCCTGCAGCAACAGAATCAGGCGCTCAAAATCGAAGTGGGCAGGCTCAGCCTGCAGCTGAGCGAGGCGCGTGAAGCGAGGCCCGCCCGGTCTAATCTCTACAGCAAGTGGAGTGCGTCGGAGGCTGAGATTGACATTGACGAACCGGAAGTGCGCACAAATAGTGGGCCAGGGCTGATTTTCTGGATGCTGACTTTGCTGATTTCGGCAGCGGCGGGGTTCGGCACTTTCTACCTGATGCGTCCGTTCGCCGGTCCCCTTTAGCGAGCGCAACCCTTTCGCTTCCGGGCCAGAGCCGGTATACTCATCTCTGCCTTCCTCCATACCCTACAAACTTCATATCAGGAGACAAAAGCTTGGCCAGACGCAAGCGCATGAATCCTCGCCGCCTGGAGGGGAGGCGAATTCTCGACATGGTACCCCGGTACAACCTCGAATGCGGCGACGAAAAATCGGTCACTGCCGCCCGCAAGTTTATCGAGGTCGGCCACATCCAGCCCCCCGCCCTACTCACGGTTCACCGGGGCGAGCGAGCGCAGGAGCGTTTTTTCTGGGGATTTAAAGGTTTATTCAGTGCACAGTACGTCGAGGAAAACCATTTCATGTTTCCTTCCCTCGATTTGCTGCGCGCCCAGTTGACCGCCGAGCAAGACGACTCTGTGGCCTGACGACAACCAATGGCGCTAAAAATCTACGTCCCGCCCCATCCATTCATCAGCAACCTGCTTGCTGTCTGCCGCGACGAGAATACACCGACGCCTGTGTTTCGCGGAGCCGTGGCCGATCTGGGTCGCTGGCTGACTTACGAATGTGTGCGCGAATGGCTGCCGACTCTGGAAGTGGGTGTTCGCACCCCGCTCGGGGTGATTGCCCCGGCCCAGATTATCGACAGCTCCGTACCCATCGCCATCGTCCCGATCCTGCGGGCGGGGCTTGCGCTGTTGGAGGGAGCCCTGCCGCTCTTGCCGGGGGCAATCGTCTGCCACCTCGGCTATGCCCGCGACGAACACACCCTGGAAGCCAGTTGTTATCTTGACCGCCTGCCGCCCCGCTTTGCTGAAAATACGCGGGTGCTGGTACTCGAACCGATGCTTGCCACGGGCGGCACGATCGGCGCGACCATCGACCGCCTGGTGGCACGGGGAGCCGACCCCGACCTGATTCGCATCGTCTCGGTTATTTGTGCTGCGCCCGCTTTGCAGCAGCTCGGACTACGCTACCCGCAGCTTGTCATCCACACAGCGATGATCGACGAACAGCTCGACGAACGCGGCTTTATCGTACCGGGGCTTGGCGATGCCGGCGACCGCGCTTTCGGTACGGACTATCCTCCAGGCGGGGGATAAGCCGTTGGCCAGCGGGTGATCCACCACCAGTCGTGTTAGTATCTGGCCATCGATCCCGCTAGTGTGAGCAATCGATGTCAATTCGCGTCATCGTTGTCGATGATCACCCGGACGTGCTCCTGGGTGCCGCTGCCTATCTCGGCAACTGCCCGGATATCCGCCTGGTGGCTCAAGCTCAAACTATTTCTGAAGCATTGATCCTCATTCGCGACCACCAGCCGCAGGTGGCCCTGGTCGATCTCGAACTGCCGCGAGCGGCGGGTGAGGCGGCTGAGTACCTGGGAGGGCTTGCCATCGCTCGTGCCGTGCGGGCAGGCAGTTGGTCCACCCGGCTCATCGTCATGACCGGGCATCAAGACCGCTCGGGTCTGGTAGCCGTCCAGCCCTTTGTCGAGAGCAAGCCCCGAGTCGTCTACGACTACTTGATCAAGACCGCCACGCCCCAGGAGCGCATCGAGGCCATTCGCCACACCGCCCAGGGCATTGGCCGTCCGCTCAAGCTCGATGTGCCGAGGCTCACCCCCCGCGAACGCATTGTTCTCCGGTACATGGCCCTCGGACTCGAAAACGGCGAAATCGCCCAGAAGCTGGTGGTAGCACCCTCGACTGTCGCTTCCCATGTCAAGTCTTTGATGGCCAAGATCCTGGCTGAACCCGGTGTCGATGAAGGACAGCTGCGCCGTACCCGCACGCTCTGCGTCCGGCGCGCTCTGGAGTACGGCATCCTCAGGCCCGATCAGATCAACCGCAACCACCTGGGCCGCGACCTGGTGCGTTGAATGCCTCGCTCTTGCGGAACTATTCGCACTCGCCGAAGTCTAAGATTGAACTAGAGACAAGTGGCGGGAGAAATGGCGATGGGTAGTGGGAAGAAGCACTGGCTTGCACTGGCCCTCAGCCTGAACCTGTTTTTCGTGCAGGCAATTCCGCTTCTGGCCGCCACTACCCGTCAGTTGCAGGATACCGTGCGCAACTCGGGGCTGGTGGGTGCCCGGTTTCAGGTATGGCGTCAGGGTGGAGACTTGCGAGTCGAGACTGACCAGATTTACCCAAACCGCGACGAATTAAAACTTGCCCTGATTCAACTTGCCAGTCTGGTGGAGTCTACCGACGGTGCACTTCGGCGCGTAACACTGCGCGGCTACTTGCTCAATAACCCGCAAGCGGTCGAGGGATCCATTGCGCCGCGCACGGCGACGCAGCTGCAGCGACAGGGAAATCCGGACATGCTCGACAGTATCAACCTGGCTGCAGCCAGGAAGACCAGCAGCAAGAGCCTGCCGGTGCCAGTAGTAGCTTCTAATCCCCAGGAGAGTGGCGACGACATCCCGGTGCTGGGTGAACCCATTGACCCGCCTGCTACTGTGCCCGCCCGAACACAGAAGTCGGCCAGGCAGCCGGTCACTGCTGCGAAAGACATTCCGGTGATCGGCGAACCGCTTTACCCCGGCCAAAGAGTCGTCGGATCAGCTTCTGCCGACGACAACGCGCCTGCTCCTTTTCAGACCGGTGTCAGTATCCTCAGGGCCGGTAGCCCGATTCCGGTGATGCTCAACCGCGACATCGTCGTCGATGGCAACCGGTCGGTGCCGGTCGAGGCAATCGTCCTTCAAGACATCCTGAGCGACAGCGGCCAACTGGTGATTCCGGGTGGCTCGCAGGTGCGCGGGGTAGTCGAGCCCACACCGAGCGGGGCACGACTTAAACTGCGCGAGCTCTACGTCGGCGATCGCCAGTATTCGATTCAGGCCGCCTCGTCAGTCTACCCGGCCCAGGTCCAGCAGTACGGGGGCAACGGCAGCGGCGGCTTGATCGGCGGGCTGGCCGGCGGTTTTGGCGGCATGGCCATCGGCAATTCCCTCAATAATCGCGGTGGCGGCCTCTGGGGCGGGCTGCTCGGTGGCCTGCTTGGCTCCTGGGTGGGTTCTTCGATGTCACAGCCGGTCCGACGAACGACGACAGTGATCCCGGCAGGCACGACCAACGCCCAACTGCTCGAGGACCTCTCGATCACCAGCTACTAGCCCGGCGCAACCCTGATACCTCCGAGCCTCGGACGTGTGCGCTTATACTAATATCCTTAGTTTCCGGAGCTTTCGTGGCGCGCATATTCCTGTACGATACGACCTTGCGCGATGGTTCCCAGCGCGAGGGTATCAGCCTGTCGGTCGAAGACAAGCTGCGCATCGCCCTCAAGCTCGACGAACTGGGAGTGCCCTTCATCGAGGGTGGCTGGCCGGGGGCCAATCCAAAAGACGGCCTCTTTTTTGAACGGTTAGCAGGCGTTCACTTCAAGCACAGCACCGTCACCGCCTTCTGCTCGACCCGTCGGGCGGGTATTATGGCTCACCAGGATCCGGGTCTTCAAAACATCCTGCAGGCGAATACCCACTGGATCACCACTTTCGGCAAGTGTTGGGATCTGCATGTGACCGAGGGACTGCGCACGAGTCTTACCGAAAACCTGGCTATGATCCGCGACACCGTGGCCTACTTGCGTTCTCGTGGCCGGGAAGTGATCTTCGACGGCGAGCACTGGTTTGACGGTTATTTCAAGAACCCGGAGTATGCGCTCGCGGCCTTGAAAGCGGCCCATGAGGCGGGGGCTGCCTGGATTGTTCTCTGTGACACCAATGGCGGCATGTTGCCCCACCAGATCCGAGATGGGGTCGCGGCTGTGCAGGCATTCTGGGCTGCCGAGGGACTGGAGGTGAGTGTCGGCATTCACACCCATAACGATTCGGAGACCGCTGTTGCCAATGCCCTCGCCGCTGTCGAGATGGGGGCACGTATGGTACAGGGCACCGTGAACGGTTATGGCGAACGGTGCGGCAACGCCAATCTCTGTGCGCTCATCCCCAACTTGCAACTGAAGATGGGGCACGACCTGATCGATCCTTCACAACTCTCGCACCTCACCGAGGTCTCGCACTTCGTGAGCGAGGTGGCCAACCTCGCCCCCAACGACCACGCCGCCTACGTCGGTGCTTCCGCCTTTGCCCACAAGGGCGGCATCCACGTCAGCGCCGTGCAGCGTAACCCGCAGACTTACGAGCACATCGTGCCCGAGAGTGTCGGCAATCGCCGCCGCATTGTGATTTCTGAGCAGGCCGGTCTCAGCAACGTACTCCAGAAACTCTCCGACTTTGGTTTCAGCTTCGAGCGCCACGACCCGCCAGTTACTCAGATTCTCGAACGCCTCAAACAACTCGAAGCCTTGGGCTATCAGTTTGAAGCGGCAGAAGCCAGTTTCGAGCTGCTCGTGCGCGAATGCCTGGGCAAACGGGCTACTTTTTTCACCCTCGAAGGTCTCTACACCGCCTGCCAGACTTTCCCGGACGGCACCGTCCAATCGGAGGCAACCGTGCGTGTACGCATCGGTGAGATCCTGGAGCACACCGCCGCAAGTGGCAATGGACCCGTCTCCGCTCTTGACGCGGCACTGCGCAAAGCCTTGACCGGCTTCTACCCACGGGTAGCCTCGATGCACCTCACCGACTACAAAGTGCGGATACTCGACGGTGCCCTCGGTACCTCAGCCCTCACCCGCGTCCTGGTCGAATTCAGCGATGGCCACGGCCGCTGGACGACCATCGGCGTCTCGCCCAACATCATTGAGGCTTCTTCTCAGGCGGTAGTTGAAGGGCTGGAGTACGGCCTCAGTCGGAGTGAACCGGCGTGACTCCTGGTCTCTGGATCGTAAGGAGCCTGTCCGGTCGGGCGCTGAGCAGCATGCGGGTAAAATGAACACACCGGGCCGAGGCCGTCATGCAGACCCTGAAGCGCACCAACACAGAAGCCCGTCTCTTCTCGGTGGAAGACTACCGCCGGATGGGCAGGGCGGAAATTTTCGCAGATGATGAGCGGACCGAACTGGTCGAGGGAGTAATTTACTCGATGCATCCCGCCGGACCGTCCCACGCTGCTGTCGTTCATTTTGTATTTCTCTACCTTCTGGAAGTCCTGGATCCCAGTCAGGCGGCTGTCCGCATGGAGCAATCCCTAGCCGTGGACGAATACAACGAGCCTGTCCCGGACGTAATGGTCGTCAACCCGGACCCGCACGGATATTTCGATGCCCATCCGACTCCTGCCGATGTCCAACTGGTGATCGAAGTGGCTGATTCGAGCCTCAGTAGAGACCTCAAAGTCAAGAACAGGCTCTACGCGAGTGCGGGTATCCAGCACTACTGGGTAGTGGACACGCAGTCGCGGCGTCTAGTAATCTTCGAGCAGCCCGATGCAGAGGGCTACACGAGTGAGAGCGAATATCTCTACGACGCTCCCGTCGTTACGATCGGCGGTGTGCCCATTGAAATCCGCCGATTCTTTCCACCGCCCGAGCCCTGACTTGCCCCGCTGCGTGCCCTCCCCTACGAATTCTTTCTGCCTTCTGAGGACTCGCCGCTTTAACCGTTGATCACCTCGCCGCCATTCGGGTGCAAGATCTGGCCGCTGATGTACGAGGAATCGTCCGAGGCGAGAAATACGAAGCTCGGTGCCACTTCCTCTGGCTGACCGACCCTACCCATCGGCGCTTTGCTGCCGTGGGAAGCCGTTCTCTCCGCCGACATTGAGGACGGTATGAGCGGTGTCCAGATTGGTCCGGGGGCGACACCGTTGACGCGGATGCCTTTTTCGATGAGGGCCTGTGAGAGAGAACGGGTGAAGGCGACAATTGCACCTTTAGTGGACGAGTAGTCGAGCAGTTGGGGGCTGCCTTTGTAGGCGGTGACTGAAGTTGTGTTGATGATGGTACTGCCGGTGCGCAGGTGCTTCAGGGCAGCTTTGACCATGAAGAAGTACGCAAAGATATTTGTCCTGAAAGTCCGCTCCAACTGCTCGGCGGTGATGTCTTCGATGCTCTCCTGCGGATGCTGCTCAGCCGCGTTGTTGATCAGAATATCGAGGTGCCCGAACTCCTGAACCGTCTTTTCGACCGCCTTTATGCACACTTGCTCATCACCGACATCGCCGGCAATAGTAATGCAGCGACGTCCTTCTTGTTCGACGAGCTTTTTAGTCTCCTCGGCGTCCTCGTGCTCGTCGAGATAGACGATCACCGAATCTGCCCCCTCTTTTGCGAAAAATATCGCGACTGAACGGCCGATGCCGCTGTCGCCACCGGTGATGAGAGCGACTTTGCCTTCGAGTTTGCCGCTGCCGCGGTATTTGCGGTCGTCCGCGATTGGCTTTGGGATCATCTCAGACTCGATGCCGGGCTGGTGGCTCTGAGTTTGTGGCGGTTGCAGTGTTTCTTGAGATTGCGTCATGAGTACCTTCATAAGGCATCGCTACCGGCACAATTTAGGCCATCTAGATTTGCTCTTGCCTCTGCACTACAGCCGAGAACTGTAGCCAGCCGAATCTTTCTCGCGGGTGAAGGCAGTGATGCTTAATCGGCCAGACTTTCGGTGCGCCATTTCACCTGGGTCGCCGTCGGAATCACCGGTAGACGAATACGCAGCCAGGCTCCGCTCGTCTCGGGGTGGTTGTCGGCCCGCACGGTGCCCCGGTGCGCTTCGATGATCTGGCGGACGATAGCGAGGCCGAGGCCGGTGCCGCCCGTCTGGCGGGCGCGGGCCGGGTCTGCGCGGTAGAAGCGTTCAAATACCCGGTCAAGGTCTTGCGGCGGAAAGCCCGACCCGCGATCGATGATCTCGATGAAGACCCAGGACTCGTCCTGTTTGAGCCGCACGCAGAAAGACTGCCCGGAAGGGCTATAGCGTACGGCGTTGTCGAGCAGGTTGAGCAGGGCGCGGTAGAGGCGGTCCTCGTCAGCGTAGATAAGCAGGCTGGGGGGGCTTTCCAACTCCATGCCGACCGAACGCCGAGCGGCGAGCGGTTCCATCGTGGCCCAGGTCTGTTTGACTAAATCGACCAGATCGATGCCGCTGCGATAAGTCAACTGCTCGGTGCCCGCTTCCCACTGACTAAATTCGAGCAGGTCCTGCACCAGCAGGTTCAAACGCTGCACTTCACCCAGCAATCGTTCGAGCCACAGTTGCTGGGACGGTTCGACGCGCGGCAGCACCATCTCGGCCACCAGGCGAATCGAGGTGAGCGGCGTCTTCAGTTCGTGGGCAACATCACCCACCCAGCGGTCGCGCTGCTGCACCAGGCGTTCGACTTCCATACGGTGCGCCCCGGTGCAGCGCTGGAGCCAGAGCCAGTGCAAGATGCTGCTTGTCGCCGCGCCGACGATGAGACCTATCAGCATCCACGCCATCTGTCCCACTTGCCACCAGCCATGTCGATGCCCCTATTGTGGCAATCCTGGCTGGCAAGACACAATCGGTTGGTGATCTAGAGCACTGGCGATGGTTGGAGAGATACGTCCTACTCAACTGAACCTGACCGAGGCAATCGGCCAGCTCCTGGTCCCGCGCGCCTCGGGCCTGCTCCTGGACCGGCAACGCCGCTACCCGCACTGGGAACTTGACCGCGAAAACCTGCAAGAAGCCGTCACTACCCGGCAGGTGGGAGGAGTGCTCCTGTTCGGAGGCAGCCTCGGGGACACTTTTCTTAAAACCCAAGAACTGCAGCGCCTCGCACGCATCCCGCTGCTCATCTGTGCGGATCTAGAGGCCGGTTGCGGCCAACACATCGAAGGTGCCACCCGTCTGCCGACAGCGCGTGCGATTGGAGTGGTGGGCGACCCCGACTTTGCCTACCACTGTGGTGCCCTGACCGGGCGCGAGGCGCGTGCTGTGGGCATCAACTGGGTCCTGGCACCCTGCCTCGATGTTGCCAATAATCCCAGTAACCCGGTCATTGGCCTGCGCTCTTTCGGCGAAGACCCAGAACTTGTCGCCGCGATGGGCACCGCCTTCGCGGCGGGCTTGCGCTCCGGGGGGGTACTGACCACCGCCAAGCACTTCCCCGGCCACGGCGATGTGGCCGTCGATTCGCACCTGCAGCTGCCGACCCTCGAACGCACCCGCCCACAACTCGAACGCGAAGACTGGTTACCTTTTCGGGCTGCCATCCAGGCCGGAGTCGATAGCATCATGACCGCCCACCTGCGCGTCCCGGCCCTCGACCCTGAGTGGCCGGCGACCTTCTCCAGGCGAATCCTCACCGAGATCCTGCGTGAAGAGTGGGGTTACGAGGGGCTGATTGTTACTGACGCCCTCAATATGAAAGCGGTAGACGCCTGGCCCGCTCCCGGTGTGCGGGCGCTGCAGGCTGGGGCGGACCTGTTGATGATGCCGGGGGATCTGGCCCGGACGGTCGATTTGATCGTGGCCGCTATCCGCCGTGGTCTGTTGAGCGAGGAGCGCATCTACGCTTCAGTCGAGCGCGTCCTCAAAGCAAAAGCGCGCCTTACAACCCCCGCACCGGCCATCCTTTCCTTTGAAGAGCGCACCGGCAGCAGCCTGGAGCGGACGATCAGCGAGGATGCGCTGATCCTGGAGCGCGACCGGGCGGGCTTGCTGCCGATTCCTTGCTTAAAGCCCACCCTGCAAATCCTGGTAGTCGATGCCTGTCTTGACGGCAGCGTTCCAGACCAGTCGCCGCTCCTCAAGCTGAGAGAATTTGGACCCCAGTACCGGACTTACTGGCTTGAAGCGAGCCATGACGCGGATTATGTCCAGTTTCTCGTCGGGCGAGCAGGGGACTTCGAGCGCGTGCTCGTGCAGGTGCTCACGCCGGTACGAGCCTATCGGGGTACGAGCGCCCTGCACGAGCCTGCCACACGGTTTCTAGAACAAATCGACGGTGAGCGCACGATCCTTGCCAGTTACACCCAACCTTATCTGGGACGTACGTTCTGCCATCTCTCGACTGTGATCAATGCGTACAACAACAGCGTCACCAGTCATCAGGCCATACTTGAGCGGCTTGAGCGCTAGGCCCGGTACAATCTCTGTGCTTGCTCGGCTCTAGAATTGAACGGAGATCTGTCACCTGCCATGCCATTCGACCTCGTAGCTTACCTTCAGCAGCGCCAACGCCAAGTCGAAGACGCCCTCGACCGCTACCTGCCTCTGCAGTATCCGGACAAGCTCTACGAGGCGATGCGCTACTCGCTGCTCGGGGGTGGTAAGCGCCTCAGGCCGATTTTGTGCCTGGCAACCTGTGAGATGTGCGGCGGCCACGCCGAGATGTCGCTGCCGACTGCCTGTGCCCTCGAAATGGTGCACACGATGTCGCTCATCCACGACGATTTGCCGGCGATGGACGACGACAACTATCGGCGCGGCAAGCTCACCAACCACAAAATGTACGGCGAAGATATGGCGATCCTGGCCGGGGATGCGCTGCTTGCCTACGCGTTTCAGTTGATTGCCGAAAACACGGTAGGAGTCTCCCCCGAACGGATCGTTGCCGTGCTCGGCAAGCTCGGTAAAGCGGCGAGTGGTGCAGGCTTAGTCGGCGGTCAGGTAGTCGATCTGGCCTCTGAGGGCCAGAAGATCTCACTGGAAACCCTCGAATATATTCACGCCCACAAGACCGGCGCACTTCTGGAAGTCTCGGTTATTTCCGGTGCCATCCTCGCCGGTGCGGACAACGAAGTGGTATCTCGTCTGACCCGTTACAGCCATTGCATCGGGCTTGCCTTTCAGATCCGCGATGACTTACTGGATATCACCGCTACTCGCGAAGAACTCGGTAAGACCGCCGGTAAAGATGTCCGCGACTGCAAAGCGACCTACCCCAGCCTGCTCGGCTATGAGCAGGCCTGCGCCCGGGCTGAGCAACTACTCGACCAGGCGATAGCAGCAGTCGAACCCTTTGGCGAGGCCGCCCGGCCACTCACGGAGCTGGCCGCTTTTATTGTTCGGCGGCGCAGCTAAAATCTTGTTCGCAAGCCGGACAACCTGTGCGAATATTAGTGTGGATAACGTGTGTGTTATTTGGTTGAGGAGTGAGAAAATGCGTAACGCCTACATGAGCATGGGGCTTGCTGGTGCCTTGGGGCTTCTGGCTCTGGTCGCCTCGCCTGCCCGGGCGGAATTGCCCGTACCAAGTGTTTCCGATCTAGGAAGCAAATCCTTATTTTCAAAAGATGCAACGACCGCTCAGGTAAATTCAGTCTCCGAGCTGACCGATGTTGACCCCAACTCCTGGGCTTTCCAGGCACTCAAGTCGGTCGTCGAGCGCTACGGCTGCCTCGAAGGCTACCCCAACAAGACTTACCGCGGCAACCGCCCGCTCTCGCGCTACGAG
>JANNPH010000178.1:0-10292 GCA_031399965.1 Gloeobacteraceae cyanobacterium SOY_34_metabat_159
CAACGAGTTCCAGGTCACCACCCATCGATTCAACGTAGGTGCGAAGAGTGGACAGCAGCATGTCCGTTCGCTTCTCCAGGCGGGAGATTCCCTCTTGCCTGATGCCAAGTAACTCAGCCATGTGAGCCTGGGTCAGATTCAGCTTGTTGCGTAACTCATGCAGAGTTAGCTCTTCAGCGATCAGCTCTGCGGCCCTTGCCTCGATCTTTTCCTGCCTTTCCTTTGGCAGAGCTGCCATTTTTTCCTTGAGAGTGCTGCCCATCGTCTGCTATCTCCTTACTCTTTTTCAAACTCTCTAAGTACGCGCCGAAGCGCTTATCCGCCTTTGCAATCAACTTGATTGCAGAAGCACTTTTCGCACCCGTTACACACGAGCACCCGTCTGAACCTGCCATAGACTCGCGTACAGCCCGCCTTTTTCGACTAGTTCACCGTGTCGGCCACGCTCGACGAGTTGTCCCCCGTCCATGACGTAGATGCAATCGGCGTTGCGTACTGTCGAGAGGCGATGGGCGATGGCTATGGTTGTTCGTCCCTGGGTGATGTGATCGAGGGAGCGCTGGATGGCCGCTTCGGTCTCGTTATCGACCGCTGAGGTCGCCTCGTCCAGGATTAAGATTGGCGGGTCTTTCAGAATGGCGCGGGCAAGGGCGAGGCGTTGGCGTTGGCCGCCGGAGAGTTTCTGGCCGCGTTCGCCGACTACCGTGTCGTAGCCCTGGGGAAGTCGGAGGATAAATTCGTGGGCTTCCGCTGCTTTTGCCGCTTCGACGATCGCTTCAAGTTCTGTGTCAAAGCTGCCGTAGGCGATGTTTTCGCGCACGCTGCCGTGGAAGAGAAAGACATCCTGGCTCACCAGGCCAATCGCCCCGCGCAGGTGGGCAAGTTCAATCGACTTCAGTTCGACGCCATCGAGCGTAATCTCGCCTGCCTGAATCTCGTAGAGCCTGAGCAGCAGTTTGACCAGGGTGCTCTTGCCAGAGCCGGTCGGCCCGACGATGGCGGTCGTCTTGCCGGGGATGATGTGTAAGTCGAAATGTTCGAGCACCGGCTCGCGCTGCGGGTAGGCAAAAGTGACGTTGTGCAGCTTGATCTCACCCTGGACCGGGGCAGGCGTCTGGTCCCCGGAAGGAATGGCGAGGGGAGTATCGAGTAAGTCCAGTACCCGCGTGGTCGAGGCCATCGCCCGCTGGTAGCGGTCCAGGGTTTCACCCAGGCGGGTGAGCGGCCACAGTAAGCGCTGGATGAGATAGACGAGCACGCTGTAGTTGCCGACGCTGAGGGTGCCGCCCACGACTGCGAGCCCACCAAGCAAGAGCGTCGCTGTGAAGCCAATCAAGATCAAGATGCGGATGAGCGGCACGAAGGCGGCACTGATGGCAATCGCTCGGCGGTTGCTTTGTCGGTAGGCGTCGCTGTCGAGGCGTACCCGTTCGAGTTCGTGGGCTTCGCTGACAAAACTTTTAATTGTCGTGATGCCGCTCAGGTTGTTGGCGAGTCGGCCATTGAGCAGTCCGACTTTCTCGCGGATATCGGCGTAGTAAGGGGCGAGTCGCTTCTGAAAAGCAATCGAGCCCCAGAGGATAAATGGCATCGGCAACATCGCCACCCAGGCCACTTCCGGTGCGAGGACGAAGAAGGTGATGCCGACAATCACTGTAGTTGCCGTCACCTGCAGGATGTCGTTCGCCCCGCCGTCCAGGAAGCGCTCCAACTGGTTGATGTCGTCGTTGAGAATCGAGAGCAGGCCGCCCGTCGAGCGCTCCTCGAAGTAGGCAAGTTCGAGGTTTTGCAGGTGGGAATAAGCATCGAGGCGCAGGGTGTGTTCGATGTCCTGGGCCAGGTTGCGCCAGAGAATGCCGTAGAAGTATTCAAAGACCGATTCGAGCACCCAGATCACAGCACTCAGCAGCGAGAGGATCGCCAGTTGCTGAAAGATATCGGTAAACCCGAAGCGGGCAACGAATGATTCCTGTTTCTGGACCACCACATCGACTGCCGCTCCGATCAGGACCGGCGGGGCAAGGTCAAAGAACTTGTTGAGTAAGGAGCAAATAGTTGCCCACCAGAACCGCGTCCGGTAAGCACTTCCATAGCTCAAGAGCCGAAAGAACGGATGGGGAGCAGGTTTGGAGTTGCCGCCAAGCGGTTTGAGTAAGCGAGCAGCCATCGGCACAGAGTAGAGGCGCTTAGACAGCCTATCTCAGCCGCTCAGGTCTAAAGTTTTACCAGCAGTGCCTGCACCCGCTTGGCGTTGAAGCTGTCGCCGCGTCCCAGGTACAGTTTTTCGGCCTGTTGCAGGTCGGCTTTAGCACCGGCTTTATCGGTACCCTCGGCGCGGAGGCTGCCGCGCTTGAGAAGGGCCTCCGCGTAGTTCGGGTTGAGGCGGAGCGCTTCGTCGTAGTCAGCCAGGGCTTCAGCCGTCAGCTTCAGGTTGGTACGGGCATCGGCGCGCACTTTGTAGTCCCATTCGTCGGGGTCGCCGTTGCCGAAGACGAGTTGGGCCGCCCGGTCGTAGCTTTCACTCGCCAGTTGCTTTTGGCCAAGGTTGGCGCGGGAATTGCCCCGCAGGTAGTAAACGAGTGCCAGGTTCGACTCCAGCCGGATGGCAGCGTCGCAATCTTCAAGGGTCGAAAGGTTAGAGCCCTGGGCGGCGCGCAGGTTGGCCCGATAGGTGTAGGCGGTGGAAGACTTCGGGTCGAGGCGCAGGGCTTCGTTGAAGTCTTCGAGCGCTTTCGGATAGTCGCCCAATTTTTGACGAACGATGGCACGGCCGACGAAAGCCTGGGAATCCTCGGGCCGGATGAGCAAGATCTGGTCGTAGTCTTCCAGGGCCTTCGGGTAGTCTCCGAGGCGGGTGCGGGCGGTGGCTCGCAACTGGTAGACGTCGGTCAGGTCGCCGTTGCGGTTGAGCGCTTCAGTGGTGTAGGTGACGGTCGCCGCGTAGTCTTTTTGGGCGTAGTAGAGCTTGCTCAGGTTTTGATAGACGCCGACATCGTTGGGAAAGATTTTGATCATCTCTTTGTAGTCGGCGAGGGCGTTCGGGTAGTCCTTGAGCTTCAGCCGTGCGTTCGCCCGCGCTCCGACCGCCTGGTAGTATTTGGGAAAGAGGCGCAGGGCGAGAGTATAGTCTTCGACTGCCCCCTGGAAATCTTCTTTGTTGTATTTATCGTTGGCCCGGTTGAAGACCTGAACTGCCTCGTAGCGCCTGGCGTCATCCTGGGCCTGGGCCGGGGAACCGACGAGCGGAACAGTGCTGGTGCCGAGCAAAACGGCGAGCAGGAGCGGCCAGGGAAGTAAATTTCGCTGCATCGACAACACGACTCCGGGGAACATCGGCTAGTTTTGGCTCATCGTAACGTCTAAAGCCCTACCTGAATCTGGTGAAGATGCGCAAACTTGGCTGGTCACTGATTGTCTTTTTGCTATGCTCGCTCCCCGCACCGGTTTTTGCAGCTCCGGTGCGCGAGACCCTGCTGCCCAACGGCCTGCGCATCTTAAGCCAGGAAATTCGCACCGGCCCGGTGGTCTCAGTGCAGGTCTGGTACAACGTCGGGTCGCGCAACGAGTCGCCCGGTGAGACCGGCATCGCCCACCAGCTCGAACACCTGATGTTCAAAGGCACCAAAGCCCGGCCAATCCAGTTCGGTCAGCTTTACAACGCGCTCGGGGCAAACGCGAACGCCTTTACCAGCTTTGACCAGACGGCCTATTACGCAACAGCCGGTTCGGCCAAGCTCGAAACGCTCCTGCAACTGGAAGCCGACCGGATGACCGGGGCTGTGATCGACGAGCGTTCGCTCGCCAGCGAAAAGACCGTCGTCCTCTCCGAACTCGACGGCCGCCAGAATAATCCGCGCACCGTCCTCAATGAACTGGTGCTCGCTAAGACTTTCACCCGCCACCCCTACCAGCACACCCCCATCGGCGAACGCAAGGACGTCGAAGCCTTCACCGTCGCCAAGGTGCGCAATTTCTATAAACAGCACTACGGACCGAACAACGCCACGCTCATCGTCGTGGGCGACTTCGACACCAAACAGCTCATCGCCAAAGTACGCACACTCTTCGGCCCGCTCAAGCCGATTGCAAACCTGCGCACCCCGCGCCTGCCTGCCGAGCCGCCCCAGACCGATGAGCGGCAGGTGACTTTAAAGCGGCCGGGCCAGGTGACCTCCGTCCAGGTGCTCTACCGGATCCCGCAAGCCTCCCACCCCGATAGTCCGGCCATCGACGTGCTCGACACCATCCTGACCAGTGGTCGCAACAGCCGTCTTTTCAAGGCGATCGTCGATAAGGGGATTGCCTCCAACGCTTCCGGTGACCAGTCGAGCCTCGCGGATCCAGGCTGGTATCTTTTCAGCCTCACCCCCCGCAGCCGTAAGCCAGAAGGATTGCAAGCGCTCGACCTTAACGTGAGCGACAGCCAGCAGCGCGCCGTCAAGGCTCTCGACGCCGTGCTCGAAGAAATTAAGACCAGCGGCGTCACAGAGGCAGAGCTGACCCGCGCCCGCGAGAAGACGCGGGTCGCCCTCATCTTCAGCCGCGACTCGCTTGAGCAACAGGCAAGCCGCCTCGGCTACTTCCAGAGCACTTTCGGTGACTACCGACTCTTCGACCGCTACGTCGCCCAGCTCGAACAGGTGACAGCTCAAGACATCCAGCGGGTGCTCACCACCTACTTCAAGCCCGATAGCCGTACCGTCGGCTTCCTGGTGCCTGGAGAGGGACCGGCGCCGGTCGTGGGTACCCCGCCAAAAAGTGAAGCGAACGCCTACGCAAGCGGCGAACCTGTCAACCTCGACGCCGTGAGCCGCTACCTGCCGGCCTCGGCGGCGAAGCGGACAGCCCTGAGTGAACCGGTACCCGCCTACGCCGTGCTTGCCAACGGCATCCGCGTCCAGGTACTCGCCAACCGCACGACGCCCACAGTCACGATGCTCGGACGCTTTGCCGCCGGACAGTCTTATGATCCGCCGGAACAGGCAGGGTTAGCCTCGATGGTCGCCTCGATGCTCGATGAAGGCACCACCACCCGCACTGCCGAAGAACTGGCCACCCTCTTAGAGGACCAGAGCATTCGCTTTAACGTCTCGGCGGGCCGGGAGAGCGTCGTCGTGCAGAGTGCCGCGCTCACTGAAGACCTCGACTTGCTGCTCACGCTCTCAGCCGACATGCTGCGCAACCCGGTCTTCCCGCAAAAAGAACTCGACCGCATCCGCTCGCAGTTTCTGGTCAGCCTGCTCAGCACCCTCGACAGCCCCGCTGCCGTCGCCCAGCGCACGCTCTACAGCAAGCTCTTCCCCGTCGGCCACCCCTACCACGCCATCCCGACCGAGGCGACGATTCGAGCGCTCAGCCGCGAGAACCTGACCGATTTTTACCGCAAGCACTACCGCCCGCAAAACTTGATCCTCACCATCGTCGGCGACGTGGACCCGGAAAAAACGATTGCCCGTGTCCGGGCCGCCTTCGGTGACTGGCAAAGTGCATCCGCAGAACCAGTGCTTGCCGAAGTACCGGTGGCTGTGAGTGCCCGGCGCGAGACCGTGGTCATCCCCGGCAAGCCCGAGGCGCAGGTCGTCTTCGGCACCCCCGGCCTGAAGCGCTCTGACCCCGACTACTACGCTGCCCTGGTGATGAACGACATCCTCGGGGGCAATACCCTGGCAAGCCGGCTCGGAGCTAAAGTACGCGACCAGCTGGGCCTCACCTACGGCATCAACTCCGGCTACACCGCCGGGACGTTAGCCGGTCCATTTTACGTCTCCATGCAGACCAACCCGGCCAGTGTCGAGCGCGCCATCCAGGCTGCCACCGAAGAAATCGACCGCTTCCGCAAAAGTGGGCCAACTGCCAGCGAACTCGACCGCAACCGCCGTTCCCTGATCGACCGCTTCCCGCTCTCGCTCACCAGCAACGGTGGCCTCGCCGCCCTCCTCCAGGAAGAAGTCACCTACAACCTTGGCCGTGACTATCCGAGCCGCTTCGTCCGCACCCTCGAAGCGCTGACAGTCGAAGACATCCGCCGGGTAGCAGGCCGCCTGCTCCAACCCGAAAACAGGCTGACGGTCGTCGTCGGTCCGCAGTCGGTCGAGACAGCCCAGAAACCAGCAAACTAATCAGTATTAATTCCTTAGTTGACAGCTGCCGGTTCATCCCGGTAGGCTGCAGGGCGAGTACCACGAGCGGGGACGGCCGATGCGAATCGCGATTGCTTTGAGGGCGAGTGTTGTCTTGCTGGCAATGGCGGCTTGCGTGCCGCCGGCCAGGGCGGATGACTTCAATTTTTCTGAGCGCATCGAGGCGGGCCGTACCCTTGAGATTCGCAACATCAACGGCAAGGTAAATGCCACCCCGGCGAGCGGCGAGACGGTCGAGGTGAGCGCCATCAAGCGTACCCGCCGGGGCAACCCCGACGATGTTGAGATTCGCGTCCTGCGCAGTGGGGGCAACATCACGGTCTGTGCTGTCTACTTGAAGACAGTGCCGGGGCCGACCGAGGGTTGCAGTGCCGGTAATGGACCATCGCGCAACAGCGATATCTCAGTCGAGTTCAATGTCCGGGTACCGGCGCGTTCTGCACTGGTCGCCCGCACCGTCAACGGTGCTATCGATGCTTTGGGTCTCACCGGCAGTGTCGATGCCACCACGGTCAATGGCGACATTCGTCTTTCGACGGTCCGCTTTGCCCAGGCGCAGACCGTCAACGGCACGATCTCAGCCCAGATTGCGAACCCGAGCGGGTCTGAATCTCTCAGTTTCGAGACCGTCAACGGCGACATCACTTTGAGCCTCCCTACCAGCACCGATGCCCGCGTCAGCGCCCAGACCCTCAACGGCACCATCCGCTCCGAGCTACCGCTCACCAACAGTGAACGGCTCAGCAAGACCCGCCTGCTCGGCACCCTCGGCAGCGGCGGCCGAGACCTCAAGCTCAAAACCCTCAACGGCGGCATCACCATCCGCCGCCAGGGCTGAGGCTGCACCCGACGACGGCTTACCATCCCGGAGGAAACTGGATACCCCCGGACTACAGACGCGTACTCGAATCTTCGTAGCCGTCCGTCGGTACCGAGTACTCTCCATAGTTCTCGATACCGGCAGCTTTCAAGATGCTCTGGGCGTGCCGCAACTTCTGGTCGCTACCCTCGATCAGCAATAGATAACCGCCCTCCTCGATCGCCCGCTCGTAGCGGCTGACTTCCTCATTAGAGATGCCGTAGCCCAACAGAGCACCACCGAGAGCGCCCACCGAGGCTCCTGCCGAGGCCCCGACGACCGTCGCACTCAGGACCGTTCCGAGTGCACCGGCCGCTATCACCGGCCCGAGGCCGGGAATGGCCAGGGCAGTAGCCCCTGCCAATAGACCGACAACCCCACCAATCACCCCACCAGTCTGAGTACCGGCGACAGCGGCCCGACCGGCGCTCTCCGCTTCGTCTACATCGGTACCGGCAATCTTGTCGCCTGCCATGTCGTGCTTGGCTATCAGTGAAACATTCGCCATGTTGAAACTGCCTTCGCGCAGCTTTGCGATTGCATGCTCGGCCTCGGGCCGGGTTTTGAAGGTTCCGAGCGCCCGCTGTCTTCCCTCTGCCATGATTCAACCCCTTCAGCAATGTGTGTTGCTCCCCAAGCCTAGAGAGCTACCTGTCGGTAGCGCTCTTCCTTGCGTCGGGTCTTCTAAAACGCCCTTTACAACTACCGAACGATGACGTCCCTGACCAGAAGCGACACTCAGAACTGCCCTACTACCCAGATGGAAACGGCATAATAGCGGCCATGCTCCTCTACAGTTATGCACCTGAAGCCGGTAGACGCTGGAGTGCTGCGCTCTCCGGCAAGCGCCCGGCCTTTGCCTGTGTCCTCGGCTTCACGGAAACTTGCTTGATCCCCGGCATCTCAGCGGCAGGCCTCACCCCGGAGGCCCGCCGCTTCACCGCGACCGGCGACGGCGAAGTGCTGCTAAGCGGCTATTCCCGTCGCCTGCCGACCGCACCGGAAGGCTACCCTTCTCCAGTGGTGATCAGCAAAGCCGTGATCGAGCTATTGCAACTGCCGGTCTGGGTCCTCGATGCCGGTCTGAGCGAACCGTGCCCCGGCGCTGAAATCCTCGGCGGCACTTTCGCCCGCTGCTTGAGTACCGGCCAGGCCCTCGACCCCTCCGTCGTCTCCCATCTCTTCCACCAGGGGCTGCTCTGGGGCGAGCGCCTGGCCACCGCCGGCGACTACCTGGTGATTGGCGAGTGCGTGGCCGGGGGTACCACTACCGCGCTTGCCGTCCTCAGAGCCCTCGGCTACGAAGCGGACGGCCTGGTCAATAGCTCCCACCCCCAGTGCAACCACCGCCAGAAGCAAGATCTCGTCGCCACGGGACTGGCGTGCTGTGGTCTTGCGACTGGCGCCTCTGCCCAGGAAATGATTGCTGCCGTGGGCGACCCCGTACAGCCGGTAATTGCCGGGATGGCCCTCGCCGCGAGCAACCGCACTGCTGTCTTACTCGCGGGGGGCACCCAGATGCTCGCGATCGTGTCCCTGATACGGCGTCTGGCGCACGAAGCGGCGATTTCGTGGCGACCGGAGCGAGTGGCCGTCGGCACTACCCGCTGGGTCGCCGCCGATCCGACTGCCGACGCCGCCCTGCTCGCCGAACGCACCGGGAGTGTGCCGATGCTTGCCAGTGGCCTCAGCTTTGCACGCTCGGTTCATCCAGCCCTGCAGGCTTACGAGCGAGGCTACGTCAAAGAAGGCGTGGGAGCCGGGGGACTGGCGATTGCTGCCCATCTGGCCGGGGTCGAGCCTGACCGACTGCTAAAATCTATCGAATCGGTGTACGCCCGCCTGCTCGCGCCGCCTGCCCTCGTCAACCCGTAGGCTGAGCCGGAAGGGCGACCACGCCTCGGACCCGCGTCTTATTCTAGAAACGACAATATTGTGCAGGCAGAAAACCGATGGCAACGCAAATCAGCGGACGCAACCAGCTTCCCGGCCAGGTGATCGCCGTCGAACTGGGCGACTTGATGGCCGAGGTGAGTGTGCAGGTAGGCGATCAGGTGGTCGATGCCATCATCACCCGCCGCAGCGCCCAGAACCTCGACCTCAAAGTCGGCGATACGGTACGGGTCCTCATCAAGGCGACCGAAGTGATGGTTATCAAAGAGGTTCCGTAAGATGCGCGCAATCTTGCTTGCCCTTGCTACCTGGAGCCTGATCGCGCTACCGCTTCAGGCGGCAGAACTGACCGTCTCGGCAGCCATCAGCCTCAAAGAGGCGTTCAGCGAAATTGCGACCCAGTTTGAGAAGACTCACCCTGGCGACCGGGTCGTCTTCAACTTCGGTGCCTCCGGTGAACTCGCCCAGCAAATCGACCGAGGCGCACCCGTGGACGTCTTCGCCTCAGCCGCCCTCAAACAGATGAACGACCTCGAAAAAAAGGGGCTGCTCGCCGGCCCGGCCCAGGCTTTCGTGCGCAACCGGCTCGTCGCCATCGTCCCCACGGGCGAGCCTAAAGTCACTTCCTTCGAGCAACTGGCAAAGGTCAACCGACTCACGATCGGCAACCCAAAAACGGTTCCAGCCGGCCAGTACGCGTCAGAAGCGCTGACCAAAGCAGGTATCTATGAAAACCTGGTCAACTCTCAAAAAATTGTCTTCTCAGAGAATGTTCGACAAGCCCTCACCTACGTAGAGTCCGGCAACGTGGATGTCGGTATTGTGTATGCAACCGATGCACGCATCAGCGACAAAGTTGCTGTCAGCTTTCAGATCCCAGCTAGCTACTCGGAGCCTGTCGTCTACCCGATCGCCGCGCTCAAGGACAGCAAGCAGCCAAACCTGGCACGCGAATTCGTGACTTTTGTGCTGGGTTCCCAGGGTCAGGCAATCCTGCAGAACAAGGGCTTCTTGAGCCCCAGATAGCTTTGTCTATGCTTGATAGATCGTGGCGGCTATGTCATAGTACAGAACAAATTGCGGCTTACCGGTGAATCTATCGGAAGAGCTGCGCTGGGGTCTAGCTGTCCCTTGATTCGTGTGATGAGGAGTGGTGTATGCGTTCTCGTTATTTGCATTTTGGTCTGGCTGCCGTACTCAGCCTGCTTGGTGCGGGCCAGGTTAATGCCCAGCTCACCGACGATGCCTATGCTCAGGTGAATTCAGTCTCCGAGCTGACCGATGTTGACCCCAACTCCTGGGCTTTCCAGGCACTCAAGTCGGTCGTCGAGCGCTACGGCTGCCTCGAAGGCTACCCCAACAAGACTTACCGCGGCAACCGCCCGCTCTCGCGCTACGAG
>JANNPH010000205.1:0-1649 GCA_031399965.1 Gloeobacteraceae cyanobacterium SOY_34_metabat_159
GCTCGCCGTGTTGACGATATCGGCCCGCGCTTCCGCGGCACCCCAATTCGTCGCCGCGATCGAAACGCCCGTCCCGCTCTCGCCCGTGATCTCTCCCGCATTCACGAACCCGCCGTTCGCTTGCGCCAACACCATCACAAGCCCGTTCGACCCGCCCGCAATCGTGCCGTTGTTCTCGAACGGCGCATTGAAATTGGTGACCTCGAAAACGGCACCGTTCACGCCGCCGGAAATCGCGCCGTCATTCGTCACCGACGCGAAGATCGTATCGCCCTCAAGCGCGAACCCGGTCGCGCCGCCCGCGATGTCGCCGTCGATGGTGTTCAAGATGGCGGCAACGTCCTCCTCGCTCCCCCACGTTCCGACCGTGATCGAAACGCCGTTCACAGTGTCGCCGCCGATCGACCCGGAGTTCGTGAAGCCGCCGGTCATCGTGCCCAGCGCCAGGATCGCGCCGTTCGCACCGCCCGCGATCGTGCCGGTGTTCGAGAACGATCCGTCGAACGTGCCGAAGTCGAGCCGAAGGGCGTTGTAGGCGCTCGTGATCTGCCCGTTATTCGTGAAGTTGCCGTCGAACAACGTGGCGACAAGATTCACGCCGGTATTCTCGCCGTCGCCGCTGATCGACCCGTCGTTCAGGAAGTCGCCGTAAACATTCGTCGCGTTGAGCGCGAACCCGGTCGCGCCACCGCTGATCACACCGCTCGCCGTGTTGACGATATCGGCCCGCGCATCGACGGCGCCCCAATTCGTCGCCGTGATCGACACGCCGTCGCCGGATATGCCCGTAATGTCGCCGGTGTTGGTGAAACCGCCGCGCGCACTGCCGACCACCATCACGACGCCGTTCTGGCCGCCGGAGATCGATCCGTCGTTCGTCACGGACGCCAACAGCGTGTCGGCGGAGAGGTGTAGCCCGGCTTCTCCACCCGAGATCTCGCCGTCGATCGTGTTGAGAATGGCTGCGATATCTTCTGCGCTACCCCAGGTACCGACCGAGATCGCAACCCCGTCGCCGCTCTCCCCGCCGATCGACGCGGCATTCGTGAAGTCGCCCGTCATCGTGCCCAGCGCCAGGATCGCGCCGTTCGAGCCGCCGGCGATCGTGCCGGTGTTCGAGAACGAGCCGTCGAAGGTGCCGAAGTCCAAACGCAGCGCGTTGTACGCACTCGTGACTTGACCGTTGTTCGTGACATTGCCGTCGAACAAATCGGCAGTCAGGTGCACGCCGGTGTTCTCGCCGTCGCCGCTGATCGACCCATCGTTCAGGAAGTCGCCGTAGACATTCGTCGCATTGAGCGCGAACCCCGTCGCGCCGCCGGTGATCACGCCGCTCGACGTGTTGACGATATCGGCCCGCGCATCGACGGCGCCCCAGTTCGTCGCGGTGATCGACACGCCGTCGCCCGACGTGCCGCCGATCGACCCGGAATTCGTGAACCCGCCGGTCATCGTGCCGAGCGCCAGGATCGCGCCGTTCGCGCCGCCGGCAATCGTACCCGTGTTCGAGAACGATCCGTCGAACGTACCGAAGTCGAGCCGCAGCGCGTTGTACGCGCTCGTGACTTGACCGTTGTTCGTGACATCGCCGTCGAACAACGCGGCGGTCAGGTGCACGCCGGTGTTTTCGCCATCGCCGCTGATCGACC
>JANNPH010000260.1:0-5894 GCA_031399965.1 Gloeobacteraceae cyanobacterium SOY_34_metabat_159
GATCACGACCAGGGCCACGATCATGAAGAGGAGCAGCAGGAGCATGTGCGAAAGTCCCGAAAGCGAGAATTTCCACAAGAGGGGCAGACCCCCAGGGCAGGACCAACGCCGGTCGAGCCTACGTAGTTTTTGGAAAAGCGAGCACGGCCACCGTGAACCTGGCCAACCTGGGTAGCGGCGGCTTCGTTATCGACGGCGCGGCGGCCGGTGACCTTGCCGGTAATTCTGTATCTGGTGCTGGAGACGTCAACGGCGACGGTATACCCGATCTGATCATTGGAGCAAGAGATGCAGACCCCCATGGCCGGTTGAGTGCCGGCCGAGCTTACGTAGTCTTCGGCAAAGCGAGCACATCTGCAGTGGACCTGGCCAATCTGAGTAGCGGCGGCTTCGCTATAGACGGTGCGGCGGCCGCTGACGGGACCGGTAATTCTGTGTCTGGTGCCGGAGACGTCAACGGCGACGGCATACCTGACCTGATCATTGGAGCAAGAGATGCAGACCCCCAGGGTCGGTTGAGTGCCGGCCGAGCTTATGTAGTCTTCGGCAAGGCGAGCACATCTGCAGTGGACCTGGCCAATCTGCTGAACAGCCTGGGTAGCAGCGGCTTCGCCATTGAGGGTACGGCGGCCGTTGAATACGCTGGTAGTTCCGTATCCAGTGTTGGGGACGTCAACGGTGATGGTTTGGCCGACTTACTCATCGGGGCACCTAATTCGGCTCCCCAGGGCAGGGGTGGTGCCGGTCGAGTCTATATGGTCTTCGGCAAGGCGAACACGGCTGTAGTGAACCTGGCTAACCTGGGCACCGGCGGCTTTGTCCTCGAAGGTGCGGTGGCTAGTGACCTTACCGGTATTTCCGTATCCGGGACCGGAGACGTCAACGGCGATGGCATCCCCGACCTGATTGCTGGGGCATTTAGCGCAGATCCCCAGAATAGAAATGGTGCCGGTCGGGCCTACGTTGTGTTCGGCAAGCGCACCGACACCAATTCCATCGACCTGCGCAACGTCCAACTCAGCGCCACTCCTGATGTCACCGCCGCCCTGCTCGGTGCAGCCGTCACCTTCACAGGCAACAACCTTTCCAACGTCTCAGCCATCACCCTCGGCACTGTCGCCGTTCCTTTTGCCCTCAACTCCAGCACCCGCCTGACTGCCATCCTTCCCGCCAATGCCCCGAGCGGTGTCAACACTTTCAATTTGAGAACCCCGCTCAACGGCGGCGTCAACGTCACCAACTTTGAAGTGTTGCCCACCCCGGCAGGCTCTCCCACTATCTCGTTCATCACTTCAACGACCGGCTCTATCGGGACACGGGTGGGTCTTGGGGGCCTGAATCTGGCGGGTGCTGCAGTGAGCTTCTGCAACGGTGTATTCGCCTCCAGTCGTTCGAGTACGACGCGCCTGCTATACGAGGTTCCGAGTGGAGCGACGAGTGGTCCGGTGACGGTGACCACCACCAACGGCAGCTACAACTTCCTGTTCACCGTGCCGCCGTCACCTTAAGCAACACCGGGCTGACGGTGTTGGTAGTCAGTCAGCCAGACAACCAGGATAGGACTCCGCTCAAATCTCCACGGCCCAAAGCGGAGTCCTGCTCTGGCTATCGAGGTACAGCTAGAGGACAATGGCACCATAGGTCACTACCGGCATCGACATGACGACCCTCCTTGCACCGATTGCCTACCCGAGTGGAGACGGACGGCCCGTGGCCGAGACTTACCTGCACCTCTACGCCCTGCTCACCACTCTCGAAGTGCTCAAGCAGTATCTCAAAGGCCAACAGGCAACCGTACTCGCCAACCAGTACCTCTACTACGCACCAGGGGTACCGACGGCTCGGGTCGCCCCGGATGTGATGGTGATCTTCGGCGTCGAGCCGGGTGGTCGTGACAACTACAAAACTTGGGAAGAAGGACAGGTGCCCTCCGTCATTTTCGAGATGACCTCAGCCAGTACTCGGCGCAAGGACCGCCGAGAGAAGATGACGCTCTATGCCTTGCTGGGTGTGCAGGAGTACTGGCTGTTTGATCCGAAGGGGGAGTGGATAGCTGAGAAGTTGCAGGGCTATCGCCTGGAGACTGCGAGTGACGCAGGCGAACTGGCCAACCGCTACCGACCAATTGCGGACAGCATCTCTCAGCCTTTAAGTTTGCGGTTGGAGGTGGAGGGAGCACTGATTGGCTTCTACCGGCTGGACAACGGGCAGAAGCTCCTCATCCCTGAAGAACTCGTGGTAGAGCTTCAGCAGAGTCAACAACGCGCCGAGCAAGCCGAACAACGCGCCGAGCAAGCCGAACAACGCGCCACTCAGTCTGAACAACGTGCGGCACAGTTGGCTGAACGCCTCAGGGCTCTCGGTATAGACCCTGACCAACTCTGAATCGACTGCGCGCCGGCACGGCCTCAGGCTCCGACTATCAGTGCGCTCACTCCCACTACCTGCGGACCCGGCACCAGAGTAATTGTGCGCGGCACCCTGCACTGCGCACCGTAGCTATACCAGCCGCCGCGTCTGGCCCTGCTCTGCATCGCTGAGTCAATTCATCCTCGCTCTCACAAAAAGTAGACGGCGGTTGCATATTGCCGGCCCTGGGTGAGTATGATGCAGTCGCCCCGTTCGCTAGGAGCTTTGCTCCTCGGACCACTTTGCCGGAAACTCTTCCTGATTCAGCCAGGCTCGAATTCGTGCCCTCTCGCCAGTTCCCCAACTGGCTGGCCAACACTGGTGGGAGCCTCGCCTTCACCACCTACCAGGCAGGCAAGCTCTTTCTGATTGGTCTGCAGCCCGACGGCCGACTCTCGTTTTTCGAGCGCACTCTCAACCGCTGCCTGGGGCTGTGGACCGGCCGCAAGAGCCTCTACCTCAGCAGCCTCTACCAGCTCTGGCGCTTCGAGGATGTGCTGACAGAAGGTGAAACCTACGAAGGCTACGACCGCTGCTATGCGCCGCGTGTCGGTTGGGTGACAGGCGACGTGGACGCCCACGACCTCTCTGTCGATAGCGCGGGTCGCCCTATCTTCGTCAACACCCTGTTCAGTTGCCTCGCGACCGTGAGTGACACCCACAGCTTCACCCCACTCTGGAAGCCGCCCTTTATCAGCCGCCTCGCGGCGGAGGACCGTTGCCACCTCAATGGGCTGGCGATGCAGGAGGGTAAGCCCCGCTGGGTGACGGCCGTCTCGCGCACGGACGTGGCCGACGGCTGGCGCGAACACCGCCGTAGCGGCGGTTGCGTGGTGGACGTGGAGACCAACGAAGTGGTGGTGACGGGCCTTTCGATGCCCCACTCGCCCCGCTGGTACCGCGACCGGCTGTGGCTGCACAACTCGGGCACGGGCGAATTTGGCTACGCGAATCTGGCGACGGGACGGTTCGAGCCTGTTGCCTTCCTGCCGGGGTACGCAAGGGGCCTCGCCTTCACGGGCAACTACGCGGTGGTCGGCCTATCAAAACCGCGACAGGATAGAACGTTTTCAGGTCTTGCCCTGCAGGAGCGATTGGATAAAGAAGGCGTGGGAGCGCGGTGCGCGCTTGCCGTCATCGACCTCAAGAGCGGGGATACGGTGCACTGGCTGGGCATCGAAGGCGGCATAGTCGAGGAGTTGTACGATGTGGCGGTGTTGCCGGGTGTACGCCGTCCGATGGCGATTGGCTTTGTGAGCGACGAGGTGCGGCGGGTGTTATCGGTAGGTGACCCGTCGCCTCTGTGAAGTAGACGAGGAAGCCTGCCTCCGCAAATGCATCGACACGAGGCTCTGCAGCGAAGACCGTGCGAGGAAAACATGCAGCCTGTAGATATAGTCGCGATTCCTCGCACCCCCGTTGATCCAACGGGGGCAAGGCCACAAGGGCGCGGGGTACCCGGCGCTTTGGTGTACTCATGAATCAATCGGACATCAGGTAGGCAGTACCAATGTTCGACGGCCGTCAGATAGAAGCTTGAAATCAAATGCGACCTGGGACTACACTGCTGTTGTCCTTTTATGCTTATCTCTAACTGCCACTACTTCGAGGCTCTGTCCAGGCTTCAGTGACAGCGGCCAGATCCTTCAAAAACTGCGCTTTCTCCCAGGCTCTGCCTGCAAATGCCCTGCTCCCGTCCTGATGCCAGAGCGTGTGAGCCTTACTGCGAGCGTGCCTCGGGAACATGCGAGACGAAGTGACGCCTGGCTTGCGCTTCTAATCTGTCTGTTGTTCTATTCTTCCCCCACGAGGTTCTCATGACCAGAACATTCATGCCCGCTCTCGCGGCTCTGGCGGCCGGTTTTGTCAGCTTTGTCTCTCCGGTCTCAGCCGTACAGATTGGCTTCGATGTCACATCAAGCACCAGCACCTTGCTCGGCACCGGCTTCATCGACTACGACGCATCGGCCCTCACAGGGGTCGGCTTCGAGACCCTCAGTGCAGCCAACGGGCTGACTCTGAGCTTCACCGCTCTCGCTCCCGGCCTGTCGGGCACTTTCTCGATTGACGATGATGATTTCGATTTTGCGGTAGCGCAGTTTTTCAACGGTGTGGCGGTCGGTCTGAACTATCTGGTGACGACGGCGAGTGCGCCTGGGGGCTTCGGTTTTGCTTCGACTATCGAGTCGCTGACCAACACGAGCATTGTGATTGGTTCAGACCCCGGCACCGCTTTCGGTTTCTTCACGGGCAGCAGTTTTGGGACGGGGACACTGGCATTTGCGAGTGTGACGGAGATACCGGAGCCGTCTGTGTTTGGTGGAGCGGCGTTGGTGGTGGGTGGTGCTCTCGGTCTTGGTCTGAGGCGTCGTCGTAGGGTGTCTGGCGAGTCATCTCGTCCTGAGTAGCGGTCTTTTCGCAGTGCCGGTTGATGTCGGCCAAACTCTCACGGACTGTCGGGGTGCGTTGTCTCGTCGTGAGTAGGGTCCTGTTTGCAGTGTCAGTGATGGACCAGCTTTGTTCTGATTGCTAAGGAGCGATTGTGAAGGATTTTCAGTATCAGGGTGATTGGAAGCAGAGTGCGCTCAGTTGTATCGGAGTCGGCGGCGAGCGTTGGTCGTCGCGTCCGGTGTGTCGTGGTTTGTTGAGCGGTGTGTTGTGTGTGAGTTGGCTGTTGCCGCTGGGTGTGATGCCTGCTGTGGCTCAGGTGGCAGCACCTGATTGTCCGGGCACTGACCCGGCCGGTCTGGGCTTTGTCATCAACGGGGCGGCTGCGAATGACTCTACTGGTTACTCCGTCTCCAGTGCTGGGGACGTGAACGGCGACGGTCTGCCGGACCTCATCATCGGGGCACGTTATGCAGGCACCCAGGGCAGGACTGTTGCCGGTCGGGCTTACGTGGTCTTCGGTAAAGCGAGCACCACCTCAGTAGACCTGGCCAACCTCGGTAGTGGTGGCTTCGTCATTGATGGTGCCGCTGCTTTCGACTCTGCCGGTACCTCTGTTTCAGCGATTGGGGACCTGAACGGCGACGGTCTGCCGGAACTGCTGGTCGGGGCAAGAGGGGCAGACCCCCAGGGTAGGAATAATGCCGGTCGGGCTTACGTGGTCTTCGGTAAAGCGAGCACCACCTCAGTAGACCTGGCCAATCTCGGCAGTGGCGGCTTCGTTGTCGATGGTGCCGCTGCTTTTGACTATGCCGGTTTTTCTGTTTCTGCAATTGGGGACGTGAACGGCGACGGTCGGCCGGAACTGCTGGTCGGGGCAAGATTCGCAGGCCCCCAGGGCAGAGATGGTGCCGGACGGGCTTACGTGGTCTTCGGTAAGGCGAGCACCACCTCAGTAGACCTGCTCAACCTCGGTAGTGGCGGTTTCGTTGTCGATGGTGCCGCTATCAATGAACAGGTCGGTTTTTCTGTTTCAGCGATTGGGGACCTGAACGGCGACGGTCTGCCGGAACTGCTGGTCGGGGCAAGAGGGGCAG
>JANNPH010000056.1:0-1709 GCA_031399965.1 Gloeobacteraceae cyanobacterium SOY_34_metabat_159
ATGTGATGCGCGGGATGACCTTCGCCGTCGTTCCAGTCAAGACAACTCAGCCGGAAAAGCTCGCGGACGAGCTCAAAGCGATCTTTGCCTCAAGCAAGGAGGGGCCCCTCAAGGGGCGCGTCAACTTCATTCCAAATTCGCGCCTTGGTGCGATCCTGGTCGTGACATCGCAACCGAACTATTTGCCCCGGGCCCAGGCATGGATCAAGCGTCTCGATGCGAGAGCGAGCGGCACAGATCCGCGCGTGCACGTGTACGCCGTGCAGAATCGTTCGGCGAAGGAGCTTGCAAAGATTCTGCAAAGAATGTTCTCGGACGAAGCCAAATCTGGTTCGGATCAAGATGTGTCGCCGCGATCGAAACCCGTCACATTGTCTAGCCAGTCAGCCACGGCTAACAACTCGCCGTTTGGCGCACCAAGTGCGGCGCTCGCGGGGGCCTTCCGCGGGCCAGGTGGGGTGACTGAAAATCAACAGGATCCGAAGAACTCCACGCGTGCAACAGATTTGGAACAGGACGACGCCGCCAGTTACGATTCAACGGCTATGGGCCAATCGAAGGAACCGCGCTTGAAGATCGTCGCGGACGATGCGAAAAACTCGCTCATTATCATGGCGAATGAACGCGACTACGCGCGCGTGTTCAGTCTGCTGCAGACGCTCGATGTGGTCGCCAACCAGGTCATGATCGAAGCTGCCATCGCTGAAGTGACACTAACGGATGATCTGCGGTATGGCGTCGAGTGGCAATTGAAGAACGGCAATTCGAAAGCTACGTTCTCAAATCTTTTGGGTGATGGGCTTGGTGCGGCGTTTCCGGGATTCAACTACGCGTACAAAGCCGCAAATATTGCAGCCACACTGACCGCATTGAACGGTATCTCCGATGTCAATGTGATTTCGACGCCGTCCTTGATGGTGATGGACAACAAGACCGCCACGCTGCAGATCGGTGACCAGGTCCCGATCACGACGCAAACGGCAGCCAATACTGCAACCTCAAATGTTGCGATTGTGAATTCCATCTCGATGCGCGACACGGGTGTGATTTTGTCGGTTACGCCACGTGTCAATGAAAGTGGCCGCGTGCAGCTGGATATCGAGCAGGAGGTGAGCAGTGTCGTCAAGACGACGACGTCCAACATTGACTCGCCGACGATTCAACAGCGCCGCGTGCGAACCACTGTGGTTGTCAATGATGGTGAGGTCCTGGCCCTCGGTGGTATGATCCAGGATCAGGCGTCCAAGACAAGTTCGCATATTCCGATCCTGGGCGATATCCCGGGCCTCGGTGCGGCGTTCGCTTCCAGAGACAACCGCAAAAAGAAGACCGAGCTGATCATCCTCATCACGCCGCGCGTGGTGCGCGATCGTGCCGAAAGTCGGCTCGTGACCGAAGAATACCGCAGAAAAATCAACGTCTATATGCCACCCGCGGTGGCCTCCCGACGCGGGCCCGGCCAGACGCTCAAGCGCATGGTCCAGCCATGAAGGATCGGCCGTTCGCCAATGTCATGATGCGAAGTGGCGCGCTGGTACTGATCGCTGCCGTGCTCGAAGCTTGCGTACCTAGGCCCATACCGATGGCGCACGTCGACGATTATGAGCCGTATGCTTTGCTGTCCGTCGATGAATCGATGTCGTGTGAGGCTCTGACGGCCTCGTTCCTGTTCTCGGCGCGCAGGGCGGCGCGACTGGAGTATTGGCTGG
>JANNPH010000089.1:0-21442 GCA_031399965.1 Gloeobacteraceae cyanobacterium SOY_34_metabat_159
CTGAGGCATAGAGGAATCGTCGCCGCACTCAATAGTATGTAGTTATATTACGAACTAATTTTTGGAGTTGAGCAATGCAGAGCAAGCGCGACAGCAATAACCAGCCCATAGCTGCGGATGCCATGACCCAGGGCACTGACCGCAACGCTTTTCTTTTCGGCTTCACTCCCCAGGCTGAAATCTGGAATGGCCGCTTCGCCATGATTGGCTTCGTGGCTTACCTGCTCTGGGATTTAGGTGGTTACAGCGTCGTTCGCGACGTTCTCAATATCGTCGGACGCTAGTCCGGCAACTGAAAAAGCCCACTCATCAGAGCCTATGAGTGGGCTTTTTCTTGAATGATTTCTATTGCTTATCAGGTGAACCATGTCACATTTCAGTGTTCTGCCGACGAAAATTGCTGACGTCGCACTGCTTGAGGCGAGCCTTAAAGAACTGGGTTTACGGGTCGAGCGCGATGCCTTTGTTCGCGGCGACAGTTGCCGGCAGTTGCAGGCCGAGGTGGTTGCGGTCCTCGAAGGTAACTACGACCTTGGCTGGTCTCGCAACTCAAACGGCACTTATGACTTGATTGGAGACCTCTGGGGCGTTGCCCGCAAGCACAATCAAGCAGAACTGATCAGTGCCATCAACCAGAAGTACGCCGTGGGCAAAGTGCTTGCTCAGGTTCAACAGACGGGTCACACCGTCGTGACCCAGAGCGTTGGCGTGAATGGCTCCTATCAGGTCGTCGTCACTCGCTGATTAACTGCAAACTACGGGAGGGCATCATCGAGCTTTTCATAGCTGCGGCCTCGCCACTTGCGGGGTACGGTCAGGCTTGAAATCAGGATGCGCAGGGCAGCCAGCGGGTCTGCCAGCGGGGAAAGCCAGAAACTCCAGTGCACCCGGTCGTAGGAGCCGCGCACTCCCACCAGCAGCAGCAGGCGAATAGCGATCAGCAAGACGTTGACCCAGACCAGGGCCGTGAGCCAGAAACCCTGAGGCCAGCCGGAAAGGGCAATGGTCAACAGCACCGGGATCGGTAGACCCTGGGCCAGGATTAGAAAGATGACGTCGAACGCCTGCTGCCTCGGAGTCGAGGCATCTTTCAAGTCGAGCGAGCGGCCCCATTCCCGCCAGGTTTCAAGAGCCGAGTCGTACATGCGTACTTTGATGAGACGCGAACCATCCTGAAAACCGACCCGTGCGCCCTGGCTTGCGAGAAAGCGGGCAAGCGTCACGTCGTCACAAAATGAGCGGCGGGCACACTCGTAGCCGCCCAAGCGCAAAAGCAATTCGCGCTTGAATAGAGCACATTGACCATTTGCCATCACCCGTCCCGGCTCGGGATTGCCCCGGACGCCGGTCGGTCCAAACCGGTAAATCAGCGTCAGAAGCAGAGCGGGCTGCAACCAGAATTCAGCTGCACCTCTGAGCATGAATTGCGGTGAGAGCGAGAGTGCATCGTAAGAGCCGGTGCGAGCCGCCGCAACGATCGATTTCACCAACCCCGGCTGGGGTACCGTATCCGCATCGACGCCGAGGAGCCATTCGTTTTGCGGGTTCGATTGCAATAGCCCGTACTGCAAGGCCCAGGGCCGACCGATCCACCCGGCAGGCAACGGATCGTCGTAGACTACGCGAAAGCGCCCGTCGCGTATGCGCCACTGTTCGACCAGGGCAACGGTGCCGTCTTTCGAGCGGCTATCGACGATGATAATCTCGTTGACTTCCGGCCCCTGCCGGTGCAGTCCTTCAAGACAGGGACCGATGCGCGCCTCTTCATTAAGGGTCGGCACGATCACAGAGACCCTGGTCGGCTCACTCGAACTGGTCAGCGGTGAGAGCGGCGGCAGGCGCGTCCGCCCACCTGATAGACGGATCATGAGTAGGACCAGTGCTGCTGCCTGGAGCGTGAGCAGCAGCACCTCCACGAAATTAACGGGCAACCTGGAAGAAGCGCGAGATCGGCGCAGCGCCTCCCCACCAGATCCAGATGACCGGCAGCACACCGAGGACGATGCTCATCAACACCGGGATGTAGATACCTGCGGCAACGCTAATCACCGCTGAAAAGAGGATGTTGCTGACGTAGACAATCATCGGCAGGGTGAGTTGAGCGCGGCTCGGCACCGGCGGATTTTCGCGCCAGAGTAGGCGGGCAATCCCCATGAAGAGCAAGCCGGTGAAAAACCAACCGGCGAAGTTGTGCAGGGGCATCCCGAAGAACGGGCCATCCTCCTCCCAGATCCAGAACTTCGGGTCGGCAACGGCCATCGCCGGGTCGAGGGCCAGATCCCACGCGGTCAGGAACCAGGCTCCCAGCAGCAGTGGCCCCCAAAAAGCGAGCGGCCCACGCATCTCAGCAAAGACAGTCCGGGCGAGCACATAAGACACGAGGCCCATGTAAAACCACGACATCGGAATGGTGATGGGCACCAGTCCGAGGATTTTCGGCCCGAGCAGTTCGGTATAGGAATAGGCACCGAAGGGGAAGCCGGTGCTGGTACCGATCAGTTCACTTGCGAGCGATAGCCCAAATGACGGTACCAGGAACATCAGCATGCGTTGCAAGCCCCAGACCTGATAACCGTAAAGGGCGACAGCGAGCGCGCCGAGTACGATGTAGAGCGCACCGCCGTTGGACATCCCGAAGCTCATCACAAGTAAGCCCTCAGGCGGCATGTTGGCGAGAAAATCGGGCGTGCGGGGCAACACGACCAGCCCGTAGAGCCCAAACATCATAGCCGCGATGTGCGACCCGGTCAGCAGGTTCCTGGCGAGGTTCAAAGATTTCATCGAGCCACTCGTATGAAGAAATTCAAGGACGATTGCAGTTTGAAACGGAAGCCACTCCGGCTTAAAGCCAGAAATAAAACTTCACAACCATGAGTATACGGCATGTCCGTTCTCCCAATGATTGCAGAGAACTCCAACAAGCACAGCGACCTGAACTGCTGAATTTACTAGATCTACCCAGAGATGGATTTAGCGGACGCTTGAGAAAAGGCGGAAACATGCTGCATGCGTTGCGGTGCAGCACTGCGAATGCCTCAGTTACACTCGATTTAGCGGGCACTGGCAGCTTGAGCCAAATTGCTCCAGGCAGTTGCGATAGCGAACTATGACGACAATTTTTGCCCTTGAGACCAGTTGCGACGAGAGTGCCGCCGCCGTGGTGCGTGACCGGACAGTGCTGGCTTCAGTGGTCGCTTCTCAAATTGAAATCCACCGGCCCACCGGCGGCGTCGTACCTGAAGTTGCCTCCCGTGAACACCTGCAAACCCTGGGTGGAGTAGTAGAGCGGACCCTGGAGGCAAGCACTTTGGGCTGGGCCGACATCGACGCGATTGCAGTCACAGTCGCGCCCGGACTGGTGGGCTCGTTGCTGATGGGAGTCACCACTGCCAAGACCCTCGCCCTCGTGCACAGCAAGCCGCTCGTCGCCGTACATCACCTGGAAGGGCACCTCTACTCGGCTTTTTTGAGCGAACCGGACCTGGCACCGCCTTTTTTGTGTCTGCTCGTCTCGGGTGGACACACCAGTCTGGTGGCTGTCTGTGACCACGGCCAGTACCGCATCCTGGGCCAGACCCGAGATGACGCGGTCGGTGAAGCCTACGACAAAATTGCGCGAGTGTTGGGCCTGGGCTACCCCGGCGGTCCGGCCATCGACCGGCTTGCCCAAAGTGGCGACCCACGCGCCTTTGTGCTGCCGACCGGTAAAGTCGAGCGGCCCTACGACACCAGCTTCAGCGGTTTGAAGACGGCTGTGTTGCGCCTCGCCGAGAAGCACCGCACCCAGGGCACACCCATCAACGAAGCCGACCTCGCCGCCAGTTTCCAGCACACCGTCGTCGAAGCCCTCGTCGCTCGCGTGCTCGGTGCGCTCGACGAACTCGACTATCAAACAGTCGTAGTGGCCGGTGGTGTGTCGGCCAACCGGGGCTTACGCGAAAAGCTCACCGCCGCCACCGAACTCAGAGGGTGGCGGGCCGTCTTTCCGCCGATGGACCTCTGCACCGACAATGCTGCGATGATCGCTGCAGCGGGACTGATCCGCTACGAACGCGGGTACCGTTCGCGCCTCGATATCGGGGCGTACTCGCGACTGGGCCTTGACGATTGCGACGTTCTTTATCAATAGCGTCCAAAGTTGCACGCCCTGAAGGATACGCGTGAGAAAATTATCGCGAGCCTGATGACAGTGCGCGTGGAGTAGCCTGTGTTTGAATTGGCGGAAATCCTCAATGAGCCCTGGGCACGGGCTGCTTTATCCGAGCAGTTCAACGTCTGGCGCGGCGAATCGGACGAGTGGAAACTATTTTTACCCGGCAAGTGGCCAACCAGTACCTGGAAGGAGCCGCCCGCAACCGAGATGATCGTCGAAGGCACCGAAACCATTCGCTCACTCATCGGCGGTGAGGAGTGGCGCGCTTTTACCCTTGAGACCAGGCCGCTTTTCGAGCTGTTGACCGCTTATCCGGGACGCGGACACTGGGATGAAGACGAAGAAATTGAACCCCTGGTACCGTTTTTAAAACTGGGACTGGATTTGCTCGATTTAGACGCTGAGCGCTTCACAGTCGAAGCAGATGGCACCATTCACTTCCAACCGGGCGGCCTGCGCGACCTTGATAGTGCACAGGTGCAACAACTGATCGAGCGGCGTCCGAAGACCTGGAAAGCCCGGCCACCACGAGGGCCGACCTGGACTCCCACCTGGCAGATGCTCTGGCTGTGGATCGAGGCGGCCCGCACTTTCTGGGGTTCGCATTTCGCCAACCCGGTGGTACCGCTCACCCAGACTTACGCAAACATGGCACCGCACGTTCGGGCGGCGCTACCGGTCCATTCGTCTGAACCGGTGAACGCGGACGGTCTACCGGGCTTCATCGCCCGCTGCGAACGTGAACATCTCCACACCCAGGTCCGCCTCTACCCAAACGGCACCCACTGGCACTTGCAGTTGGTCGTGCAGTACCCGGCCGAGGCTGCCCATACCGGGGAGCAGCGCGAGAAGGTGATTCAACTGGCAATCGAGGCGGGCCTCGGCAACCACGTCTGGAATAGCGGCTGGAGTCTGGTCCGTTCGAATGAAGGCATCGAGCGCTGGCACTTCGAGGTCGCCTCACCACCCCTGGACCCATCCCTGCTCAACGCTTTGAACCTACCCCGATGATCCGGGCCGTTTTATTCGACGCGGTCGGCACTCTTTTTGGCGTGCGCGGCTCGGTGGGTGCTATCTACAGCGAGCAGGCCCGCGCTTTTGGTGTCGAGTTTTCCCCTGCTGAACTCGATAGCCGCTTTCGAGCCGTCTTCGCAACAAAACGCCCGCCGACCACCGACGCCCGTACCTGGTGGCAGGCGGTGGTCGCGGAAACTTTTACCGGGGTTACTTTTCCCGAATTCGACGCCTATTTTCAGCAGATCTATCAGCACTTTGCCAGCGCTCAGCCCTGGCAGCTTTACCCGGAAACGGTCGAAGTCCTGTTGAAATTGCAGGAGCGTGGCTTGCTGCTGGCGATTGTCTCCAACTTCGACGAACGCCTCTACCCGGTACTCGAAGCCTTCGAGATTCGGCCCTACTTTCAGGCAGTCGCCCTCTCAAGTGAAGTCGGGTTTGCCAAGCCTGACCCCCGACTGTTTGCCGTTGCCCTCGAACAACTCGGCTGCAGTGCCGGCCAGGCTCTGCACGTCGGCGATTCCCCCGAAGATGTGATTGGAGCCGGGGCGGCGGGCGTCCGTGCGCTCAAAATTGACCGTACCGCAAAGGCAGACGGCACGATCGACACCCTGCTCAGGGTACTGGCCACCCTTGACTAGCGCAGCCGGACCGGGTGCCTCCGGGGTCTACAAAGGCGGCTGGTAGTGGGTGACTTTTGGAAGGATCTGTTCGCGGAAGACGCGGGCTGCTCTGGACTCGTAGCGCTGGGGGTGGGTGAGTAAGGTTAAGGGCCTCAGTAACTGCAAGCCTTCAACTTTGAGCCGACGCAGGACACCGAGGCTGATTTCTTTTTCGATGGCGGTTGCTGAGATGAAGGCGACACCCAGCCCTGCCTGTACCGCCGTCTTAATTGCCTCGATGCTGCTCAATTCCATTTCGATACTGAGGCTCGCCACGTTGATCTCGAAGCGGCCCAGCACGGCATCAAGTACCCGCCGGGTCGTCGATTCGCGGTCAAGGGCGATGAACTTCAATTTATAGAGGTCCTCGCGGTGGATCAGTTCTACTTCGGCCAGTTCGTGGGAGGCCGGTACGACCAGGGCCAGTTCGTCCTCGGCGTAGTGTTCGGCGAGCAGCCTTTCCTGCAACTCGCCGGGCACCTCACCGCCGATGATGCCCAGGTCCAGACGCCCTTCCGCGACACCGTAAGCAGTGCGTCGGGTCGAAAGGACGTGCAACTGTACGCCCACCTCCGGGTACTTGCGGTGAAATTCGCCGATCAGGCGCGGTATCAAGTAGGTGCCGGTCGTCTGAGAAGCGCCGATGACCAGGGTGCCGCCTTTGAGTTCCTGCAGGTCAGCAATCGCCCGGCGCGACTCGTCACAGAGCGAGAGGATGCGGTGGGCGTATTCCAGAAAGATGCGTCCCGCCTCGGTCAACTCGGCCTTGCGCCCCGAACGGTCAAATAATGGCAATCCGAGCGCCGCTTCCAGGTTCTGCACCTGTAAAGAGACAGCCGGTTGAGAGATATAGAGCGATTCTGCCGCCCGCTTGAAGCTGCCGTGCTGGGCAATCGCCCGGAAGATACGAACTTGATCCAGGCTGAAGTTATTCATGGATGGTGAACGACCGCACATTCAGAAAGAGAAGTTCGGACCGCTCGGACACAGCAGGTCAAAACGACGGTCTACCCGACAGGACACTCACCAATTGTGCAGCGAAGCGGGCTTCTGGGCTACTGCCAGTTGTACTAGCGCCGCCCGGTCGGCAGGCCTTCGCGGCGAATCGTTTCTTCGAGTCTGGCGACGCGGCTCGGTGAAGAGGGATGAGTGCTCAAAAACTCCGGGTTGCGGCTGCTTTGTAGTCCGCGCAAGAAGTCCGGCAGGCCATTGGCCGGGTAGCCCGCCCGTACCAGGTTGCGCAGGCCGATGTCGTCCGCCTCGTATTCGTCGTTGCGCGAGTGACGGCGCTCAAAGAGGGTGGCCCCAATGTTGACGATTAAATTGTCGTCCTGGCCGATGGCGCGCAGGAGTCCCTGGGTGAGTGCGGCCTGACGCATCTGTTCAATCGAGTGGCGAGCGGTGATATGGGCTATCTCGTGGGACAGCACGCCCGCTAACTGCTCTTCGCTGCGGATATTGGCGAGCATGCCCGTGGTCACGTAGACAAATCCGCCCATCGTCGAGAAGGCATTGATGTTGCGGTCGGCCACGACGTAGAACCGGTAAGGAAAGTTGGGCCGGTCGCTCGTACGGGCAAGGCGCTGACCGATCCCCGTAACGATGCTGTTCAGCCGCCGGTCGTTGCTCAGGCGGACCTGGCCCTGGCTGACGAGCTGCTGGTTGATGCGTTCGCCGTAGGCCGCTTCTTGAGATTCAGAGAGGTTATTGAGCGTAAAAGCCCGCGCCGCCCCCTGAAAAAGCCCTTCGAGCAACTGGGCAGAAGCCGGTGGGGCAATGGCACTGAACGTCGCCGTACTACAAAAGGTCGCTGCTAAGATCATCGCGATCCCGGTCCTGGGTAAACGAGCCAACCGCATTCACCTGCCTCCACTGCACTACACATTGCTTTTCTGAGTATGGTCCTCGACACGCGCAAATTTCGACTGCACTTAAAGACGGAAACTTTCGGTCGTGAGTTTCATCTATTCGAGCGGGTCGATTCGACCAATCGGGTCGGCATGGAACTGCTGCGCGCCGGCGCACCGGAGGGGACGACGGTCCTGGCTGAGGAGCAGACCGGCGGACGCGGCAGCAGCGGGCGGACCTGGCAGTCGTCGCCGGGAGGCGTGTACCTGTCGGTGATTTTACGGCCGGAACTGCTGGTGGCGGAGGTCTTTCAACTGACGATTCTCGCGGCCCTCGGCGTCGTACAGGCCCTCGGCCAGGCAAGCGGCGCTCCCATCAAAATCAAGTGGCCCAACGACCTGGTGGTAGTCGATGGCGAACGGCTTGCCAAAGTGGGTGGCATCCTCACCGAGACTCGTATCCAGGGGGAATCGGTCGTCGGCGCGGTGGTGGGAGTCGGCGTCAACTGGGAAAACCTCGTCCCCGAGAGCGGTGCCTGCCTGCAGACCTTTAGCCGTCATCCCCTCGACCTGGCCCTGATCGCCGCCTCTGTCCTCGGCGGCCTCGAAGACAGCTACACTCTCTGGCGCGAATGCGGTATCAGCCCTATCGTCACGGGCTACGAGCGCCACTGCATTCACCTCGGCCAGCCCTTGCAGGTCGCCGGTCACGACGGGCCTGGCCGCATTATCGGCATCGACCACTGTGGTGCGCTGCGGGTGCTGTTCCTTGACAGCACCGAAGCCGTCGTCGCTCCCAACCAGTTGCAGTTGGGCTACGTCCTTTGAAGTTGCGCCTGATCGCCGTCGGTCGGCCGCGCCAGAAGAGCTTTCAACTGGCGGAAAGCGAATACCGCCGCCGCCTGGAAGGCTATCTCAAACTCGAAGTCGTCGAAGTGCGCGACGGCAAGCAGGCCAGGCTTCAGGCAAACCTGCTCAAAGAAGCCGAAAGTATCCTTCCCCTGCTGCGCCCCGGTGAGCAGACCGTCCTCCTTGACAGCACCGGTCAGCAGTGGACGAGTCCCGAGTGGGCAAACTGGCTTGCCGCTCAGCAGTCCCTGGGCGTTACCCTCGTCATCGGCTCAAGCTACGGGGTAGACCCCTCTGTCCGGGCGCGGGCGACGACGCTCTGGTCGCTCTCGAAGCTGACTTTCCCCCACGAACTGGCCCGCGTGCTGGTGCTCGAACAGGTCTACCGGGCGGTGACGATTCTGGCCGGTCATCCCTACCACCACTAAGATAGGAAAGCCCCACCGCTCTTTTTTATGCAAGCGCGCCGCATCGCCCGCGAACTGGCTTTGATGAGTATCAGCCAGCTGCCGGCAGACAGCACCCGCCTGGAAGCGAAGACCCTCGAAGAAATTGTGCTCGCCTCGGTACGCACCCTGCGCGAGGAAGCGACAGAAAGTCTCAAGCAAGCCTCGACCGAGCTGCGCCAGGGCTACAAGCACTTGCTCGCAAGCGAACTGACTGCCCCAACCGTCGAAGATATCCGCCGGGAAGTGAGCCAGGCTATCGACCTTGCCGAGCAGGCCATCAACCGCATCGGGGCCTCCCTCGAATTACCCGAATTTGTGCGCCTCGCCGACGACAGGCAGGTACGTGCCTACGCCTTTGAGCTACTTGGCGGCTTCGTGCGCGACGGCAAGCGCTGCGACCAGTTGCTCGACGATTCGATGGAAAACTGGCAGGTCGAGCGGCTTACCCGCATCGACCGCGACATTTTGCGCCTGGCAATGATCGAGTTTGTGTTCTTAAAAAGTGTGCCCTACCGCGTCGCCATCGACGAAGCAGTAGAACTTGCCAAAAAATACTCCACCGATACCGCCGCCCGCTTCATCAACGGCGTACTGCGCAAGGTGGTGCAACATCAACAAATGGAACAGACGCCCAAGCCCTGACGTCTGGCCTTGGAGCACTCGATGCGATCATGTCGCGATGATAGGATGGCTCTAAAGCGCGTCACCGGTATGTCAAGAGGATACGTAAACGTATGGTAGGCAATTGGACTGAAAAACTGGTGCAACTCGGTGTGGTCGGTGCCGTTGCCGGCGGCAGTTTTGCCTTCGGTAGCCTCACGACCCACCAACTCTCGGGCGCACCCTCGCTGGCCGCTCCGGTCCCTGAGACCCTCCCTGCGAGTGTGAGCACCGTTCTCCCCTCGCCCGCCGCCACCCTCGGGCCAAACTTTATTGCCGACGCAGCCCAGAAGACCTCACCGGCCGTCGTGCGCATCGACACCGAGAAAGTGCGCCAGGTCAACTCGCGCTCACCTTTCGAGCAATTTTTCCCCGAATTCTTCGGTCCCGGCGGCAATAACGCTCCTGGCAACGCGACGCCGCGTACGCCGCGCAACTACCGCGAACGCAGCGCCGGCTCCGGCTTCATCCTCGATAAAGAAGGAACGGTGATCACCAACGCCCACGTCGTCGAGGGCGTCGATAAAGTCTCGATTACCCTCAACGATGGCCGCAAAGTGAGCGGCAAAGTCGTCGGTGTCGATACGCTCACCGACATTGCCGTCGTCAAAATCGACGGTCGGCCCGACCTGCCTACCGTTCCCCTGGGCGACTCCGATAAATTGCGGCCGGGCGAATGGGTGATTGCAGTCGGCAACCCGCTCGGTCTCGACCACACTGTCACCGCCGGCATCATCAGCGCGCTCAACCGTTCCAGTAACGACGTGGGCGTGCGCGAAGAAAAGCGCCTCGACTTCATCCAGACCGACGCCGCCATCAACCCCGGCAATTCCGGTGGCCCGCTCGTCAATATCTACGGTCAGGTAATCGGCATCAATACGGCGATCCGCGCCGACGGCCAGGGCATCGGCTTTGCCATCCCGATCAATAAAGTGAAAGAAATATCGGCGAGCCTGCTTAAAGACGGACGGGTGATCCGGCCTTACATCGGCGTCAACATGGTCAGCCTCACACCTGAATTGCTCCAGCAGCTGAAAGAGGATCCTAATTCCGGACGGTTGCCCGACGCGGACAAGGGCGTCTGGGTGCGCGAGGTGATTAAAGGTTCTCCGGCAGCAAAGGCGGGTTTACGGGCCGACGATGTGATTATCGAAATCGACGGTGAGCCGGTAACCGAGGCCAAGCAGGTACAGACACTCATCAGTGCCCGCAAAGTAGGGGAAACGGTCGCGGTCAAAGTGCAGCGCAACGGCAAGGCATCTGTATTTCAGATCAAGACCGTCGAACTGACTAAGACGCCGGTAAGCTGAGGTACACCTAAAGAAAACGTTAAACTGCCATCGGTCAAATCTTCTCGCCCCCATACTGGGGAGTATCGTGCTGATGCGGTACGTGAGGGGAAGTTTTAGCCATGCCGAGCGATGAATGGCCTGACGAATTGCAAGGTGTAGAAGAGCCTGAGACGCTCGCCCCAGAAGAGTTCACCGCCGTCCGTGGCAGCACAGACGATCTGGTGCGCTTGTATCTACAGGAGATCGGCCGGGTATCGCTGCTCAAGCCGGCCGAGGAAATCGAACTGGCTCGCCGCATCGCCACCTGGCTCACCTTCGAGGACAGGCGCCGCAAGCTCGATGTGACCGTGGAAGAGTGGCTCGTCGAAAGCGACCTGACCGCTCAGCAGTGGGCCACGATCGTCCGCGAGGGTGAACGGGCCAAGGCACACCTGGTCAAAGCCAACCTGCGCCTGGTAGTTTCGGTCGCCAAAAAATACCAGGGGCGCGGCCTGCATTTGCTTGACCTCATCCAGGAGGGCACCCTGGGTTTAATTCGAGCGGCTGAGAAATTTGACTACACGCGCGGTTTCAAGTTCTCGACCTACGCTACCTGGTGGATTCGTCAGGGCATCACCCGCGCCATCGCCATGCAGGCGCGCACGATCCGACTACCGGTGCACATCGTCGAGAAGGTCAACCGCATCAAAAAAGCGACCCGCCAACTTTCGCAGCAACTGGGCCGTTCACCTTCAGAGGACGAAATTGCCCAGGCCGTCGAGATGGACGCAGACCAGTTGCGCTTTGTACGCAAGGCAATTCAACTGCCGGTTTCCCTGGAGACGCCGGTTGGCCGTGAGGAAGATACAGCACTCGGGGATCTAATCCAGGCGAAAGGCGACGAGCCTGAGCAGGGGGTCGTGCGCGACTTGATGAGTCAGGATCTCGAATCGTTGTTGCAGACTCTCACCCCGCGCGAACGCGACGTACTGCGCCTGCGCTATGGCCTGATCGACGGCCGTTCGCGTACCCTTGACGAAGTCGGTCAGCAGTTCAGCCTCACCCGCGAGCGTATCCGCCAGATCGAGGCGCGGGCTCTGCGCAAGCTACGCCACCCCCAGCGACTACAGCGCGTGCGCGAGTACCTGGAAGGCATCGAAAACTCCTACTAGCCCAGGTCTTCGCGAATGGGACGGCCTAAGGAACGAATTCAGTCGTCTGGCCGGGGTTGCTGACACTGATCACGCCGGCCCAGACACAATTGAGTGTCGAGATATTGTCGAGTGCGGGAATACTGGCGAGCGGCACCGTCGGCGCACCGGCGACCCAGGGAGCGGGTGTCAGCGGAATGCAGGGCATCGGTGTCAGTACACCCTGAGCCGCCGCCGTTGCCGCTGCCACCGTCGGATTGGCAAGCGAAACACACAGTCCAAACGGCATGATATTGGTCATCGGGATGCGGTCATTGATGTTGGCGGCGGGCTGGCTGCTGGTCAGCACGCGGTTGGTCGGCAGGACGACCAGGGTGCTTGGCGATAGACCAAAAGTGCACTGGAGTGTCGCACCGTTGCAGACATGTAGTGGCATAAGCGTCAGTCTCCGCGAAACAGCTCATCGACTTCTTGCTTCGATTCTGATCAGAACGATATCACTCGCCGCTGCCGACTGGAACTCATTGCAATACGATTCGGGCGTCCGGTGTGGAGCGCAAATTTGAACAGTGGCTCCGGTGCCCTCGGTATAATAAAAGGCACTGTAAAAATCGATAGGGTCGAAGCCCATGTCTTTGGATGTATCCGATTTCTTGCGCGCCAGTGCCGGCCGCTGGTTCTCCCAGCGCAACAGTCATTACCTCGCCATGCGCCGCTCTGAAGCCGGACGCTCCGACCTTGAGATCACGTACCTGGAGCCGACCGAGGCGCGGGTTATCGAACTGTGCCATCTTCACCAATTTGACCCATCGCGGGCCATCGGCGGTCTTGCCATCGAGTGGCAGGGCACAGTCGGTCTTGCCGATGACCCGCACGGTGGCCATGCCTTGCTGGTAGCAGTCCCCGACGAACCGGGTGCGACTGAGGGCAGCATGTTGCGCAATGGAGATGAGACAGTAGCCGGGGCCGTGGTCGCCCGCTATCGACTCGCCGACGATGCCCTGACGCTCACGACTCTCTACGATGAGACCGAATTGGAAGAGCGCCTCTGGTTTGCCAGCCCCAATTTGCGCCTGAGGGCGACCCTCATCAAGCGCTGGGGCAAGTTCAGCACGACGACCTTTTGCTCGGAAGTCCGCAAGGGTGACACCGCCCCCAAAGTCGAGGCCAAGACTAAAGCGCGCGTCTGGCCCAGCCAGCAAAACGCCCTGCCTGACTGGATTAAAGAAGAACTGGAGAGCAAGGGTCTGGAGATGCCCACCGAGCCCGCCTAGAGCCGCGAACCGTTCAGGCCCCTGTCCATCAGGGCTTCGAGGTCTTCCACCACCAGACGCACCTCCCGCTGTGGAAACGGAATTGAAATTTCTTTAGATTTAAGTGCTAATTCCACAGCAAAGTTGAGGTTTGAGCGCAACCGGGGAATCAAGTTGGGTGCCTCGACCCAGACCAGCAGTTCGAGGTCAAGGGACGAGTCACCGAAACCCTTCATCCAGACCTCGGGAGCCGGGGTATCGAGCACCCCCGGCTGGCTATGGGCCACTGCGAGCAAAATCTCTTTGACCTCTGCGAGATCGGTACCGTAGGCAACTCCCACCGGCAGATGGATGCGTGTCTGCGGGCGTCCCCGCGTCCAGTTGGTGACCCGAGAACTGACAAACTCGGTGTTCGGGACGATGATCATCACGTTGTCGGGGGTAACAATCTCAGTCGAGCGCAGACCGATGCGGGTGACATCGCCGATAGTTTCACCGACGGTCACCCGGTCGCCGATTGAGATTGGCCGCTCCAGCAAGATAATGACGCCCGAAATTAAGTTCGAGGCGATATTTTGGAGGCCGAAACCGATACCGACACCCAGGGCACTGGCGAGCACCACCAGACCGCTCGCGTCGATGCCGATGAATAAAAGCGCGATGTAGACCCCGGCCAGGATGATGAGGACGTTTGCCGTCTGCTCAAAGGCGCTGGCGAGAGTCGCCTCCAACCGTCCAGCCACGAGACGCTGCACCAGTTTTCGGCCTTGCCGGGCGGCGAGAAACGAGGCGATGGTCAGGCCCAAGAAGACCAGAATCGAGGTAAACGAAACGGCCGTACCGTTGATTGTGAAGATCGGGTGAGTAAAAAAATTCTCAAGAAATTTGAGCACCTGTTCCATGCATCACCCAAGGTCGTTTTCCCCAGGCTGACATCCTCCCGACGCTAAGTGCAAGCACTATAGCGCGGGGTTCCTGGTTCAACGAGTCAGCCTGCAGCATCGGATTGCTCCTCTGCTGTAGTGGCTGTTCTCTCCCCAGGCGTGGAAATTCCCGGGTGCCCCCCGGTATTTTTGAGCGCCTTAGCCAGAATGTTTGCCGCCGCGTTGTGGTCTCTATCCAATACGCATCCGCACTGGCAAGTATGGGTACGACTGGACAGGGACTTCTGGACAATCACACCACAGGCCGAACATTCTTGGCTTGTGTATTGCGGGGGAACGGCTATCACCACTTTCCCAAGATACTCAGTCCACTGCCTGAACATTGACCAACTCGCATCATTGATGGATTTGGCCAGATGGTGGTTCCTGACCATGTTGCGCACCTGCAAGTCTTCAAGAGCAATCAGGTCGTGAGACCGAACTACGCACCTTGCCGTTTTGACAGCAAAGTCTTTGCGCTGCCTTGAAATCTTGAGATGCTTGCGGGCAAGCGCTTTAATCGCCTTGCGACGATTCGCACTGCCCTTTTTTTTCTTGGACACCCGTCGTTGCAACTGCTTCAGTCGCTTTTCAGCTTTGCGCAGGTAGCGCGGGCTTTCGACTTTCTCACCATTCGAGTCGGTGTAGAAACTTTCAAGACCCATGTCCAGACCGATAGTGCGGCCGGTTGGAGCCAACTCTTCAATACGGTTCACGTCTACGCAGAACTGAGCGTAGTGGCCATCCGCTCGGCGGACGACGCGGATACGCTTGATGAGTGAAATGTCATAGCCATCCAGGTCTGCACCCCGAAACTTGAATGTACCGGCCTTGAAGCCGTCGGTAAAGGTGATGGCTGTGCGATCGTCCGATAACTTCCAGCCACTGGTTTTGTATTCGACAGAGCGACCATTCTTTTTGAACTTGGGGTAGCCTTTCTTACCTGGAGCCGCTTTGTTGCAGTGGTCGTAGAATCTGGCGACTGCCTGCCAGGCCCTCTCCGCTGATGCTTGTCTGGCCATGGAGTTGAGTTTGCCAGCCCACTCGAACTCTTTGGCAAGCACAGCACAAAGAGCACTCATGCTTGCTTTGCTGGTGCCCTTGACATCCATCCACAGCCGCAAAGCTTTGTTGCGAACGAACTGCGCAGTACGGATTGCTTCGTCGAGCAACCCGTACTGTGTTTGGGGCCCGTAGAGCTTCACCTCGTGCACTAGCATGTGAATATTTTGCCCTACTCATGAGTAGATAAACTGCAATCTGTGGACGCGATTCATCCCGACACTGAGTGATGCTGCAGTACAGGCCTTCTCGCTAAAGAAAAGTAACAAGGGGAACTGCAACCGCCGAGTACGCCACCGGGTCGCACTACTGTGACAAGCCTCGGCAGCCTATCCGAATTACCGGCGCACTTCTCTTAAAAAGAGCAGATCCTGTCGCGGATCAACCTGGGTAATCATTAAATCGACCATCTCGCCTTTAGATACCGGACGGTCAAAGCGAACCGGCAGTCGCAGGCCGACGTTTTCAAGTAAGACCAGCGCCCGCTGTGGATCACCGCCCATCCAGTCGAGCACCAGGGCAGGCTGCACCTGGGTGCGACGCTGGCGCAGGTACTCATAAATCCAGTAGCGCTCCGACTGCCGCTCGATCTGCGTCACTTCGTAGCCAGCGTTGTCGATCGTCGCGAGCAGTTCTTTGAGCGACTCGATGGTAAGTGGAGGCGGCTCGCCGCGCAGGTGCGCTTTGAGCTGAAAGTGCACCAGGATGTCGCTGTAGCGGCGAATGGGCGAGGTTGCCTGGGCATAGGCATCGAGCCCAAGACCGCCGTGGCGGTTGGGGTAGACGCCGACCTCGCCGCGCTGCATACAGCGGCAAATCGCAAATTCGCGCACCGGACCGGCGGGCAGGCGCAGCAATTCTTCGGGGCTCGGGAGATCGGGAGGCGTCTGGCTTCTAAAAGGAATCGGCAGTTCGGCCTGGGTTGCCAGGCGGGCTGTGATGTCGCCCACCAGGATCATCATCTCTGAGACCAGCACCCGCGAGGCCGACTCGCCCAGTAGTTCGAGGTGTACCTCACCATTGCTGACTTTGACCTGCGCTTCCGGTAGATCGATGGTGACCGCACCCTGGGAATGACGGTAGTCCCGGCGCTTGAGAGCGATTTCGTACAGGCGCGAGAGCACCGGCTCTTCACCGGTTGCAATGAGCGGATCGGCTTCCTCGTAGCTGACCGGGTAGACCGTGCGCACGAGGGACGCTGTTACTTCGTACTGCTCAATGGCCCCTTCCGGTGTCAGCAGGGCACTAAAACTGAGGGCACAGTTGAGCTGCCCCGGCACCAGGCTCATCGGTCCTGTGGCAAGCACCGGTGGAAACATCGGAATGGAGCCGGTCGGCAGGTAGACGCTGGTGGCTCGCCGCCGGGCTTCGAGGTCGAGCAGGTCGCCCGGCCTCACCCAGCGCGTCGGGTCGGCGATGTGCACCCAAAGTTTTTCGCGCCCGTCGCTTAAAATCTCCAGGCTGAGGCCGTCGTCGATTTCGCGGGTCGATTCGTCGTCGATTGTATAGACGGCGAGGCGGCCGAAGTCGCGGCGCACCTCGGGGTCAGGCGGCGGCGCATCGAGCACCGCCTGGGCCGCTTCGAGTACCGACTGCGGAAACTGAGTGGGGATACCCGAGCGGCGCAGGGGAAGGTTTTCGTGAGGAGTCCAGAACTTGAGGGCGATCATCAAGTTGATCGCATCCTCGGTGCGCGTCGTGTAGCCGAGCTGCGAGAGCACATCCTGGGCGAGCGACCGCTCCGAGGCCTCCTCACCCCAGAGGGCGTAGCGCTCAAGTGCGTCGAGCCGTCCGCGGTCAAGGCTCTCCCAGGTGACCGGGTTACCTTTGAGGGCACTGTGCACTCTTTCGAGAAAGCGGGCCTGCTCCTGGGCTTTGCGCTGCTCGACATTGAACTGGTGGCGCAACTCATCGACCTGTGCACGGGAGCGCGGTTCGTAGCCATCGCCCTTCTGCTTGAAGTAGAACCGGTCCTCTGCCAGTAGACAGTGCGCTGCGTAGGCGGCAGCCGGGGCGGTGCTTTCAAAAAGTAACTGGGCAAGCTCTCCAGGCGTCACCAGGGCCGTGCTTTCACTGAAGAGTTCCCAGGCCACTTCGAGGTCGGCCTGGGCCAGGTATTGCTCGGCCTGGGTGTGAAAATTCGATAAATCGCTCGTGCGGTAGGGACCACCGCCGACGGTATAGGTAATCTGACGGGGGTGAACGGTCTGCGTGCTACCGGTCTGGGTCAGCAAGTTCAGATTTTTCTTGCCCTCAAGCCCGCTGATCACACCGAGCAGGCGACTGCCGTGCACGCGAAATTCGACTAGAGTACCTTTCTCCACGGATGCCAGATTAAGCGCAGTACAGAAGCAGTGTATCTGTCGGTAACCCTCTGTCCAAAGGGTTCGACGCAATTCTCAGCATTGGTATCTGACGCATTAGGTGTTGAGTATGGCGTCAATCTCGGCCAGATCCTCGGCACTCAGCACGAAATCAGCCGCCTGAGCGTTCTCTTTCACCTGCCCGGCACGGCGCGCTCCGACGATTGCTGCCGTGATTACGGGGTCCCGGAGCGTCCAGGCGACGGCGAGCTGGCCCACCGTTTTGCCGTGCCGTCTGGCAATGGGCTGCAGGCGCTCGACAATTTCAAGGTTGTGTTGGAGCTTGCCGGGCTGAAACCAGTCGGCCCGTCGCCGCCAATCATCGGGGGCAAGGTTTTCGGGGTCAAACTTGCCGGTGAGTAGACCTGCCTGCATTGGAGAGTAAACAACGACACCGATGCCGTGGGTGCGGCAAAAAGGCAGCAGTTCAGCCTCAATTTCGCGCCGCACCAGACTGTAAGGCGGCTGCAGTGAAGTGACCGGGTGGATCGGGATGATCTTTTCGAGCAGGGACACATCGAAATTGGAGACGCCAATGTAGCGCACTTTGCCTGTCTGTACCAGGTCCGCCATCGTTCCCCAGGAGTCTTCGACGGGTGTATTCGGGTCAGGCCAGTGAAACTGGTAGAGGTCGATGTGGTCAATCCCGAGGCGCATCAGGCTCGCATCGACTTCTTTGCGAATCGACTCGGGGCGCAGGCTGCGGATTGCCCCGCCATCCTCACCGCCTTCGAGCAACCCGCACTTGGTGGCGACAAACACTTCGTCGCGCCGTCCACGAATAGCCTCGGCCACCACTTTTTCAGAGCGCCCGAAGCCATAGACGGGGGCCGTGTCGATCCAGTTGACGCCCGCATCGAGGGCTGCACGGATGGCCTCCACCGACTCGCGGTCGTCCACTTCTCCCCAGCCAAACTTCCAAGGGCCACCCACAGCCCAGGCTCCAAAGCCGATTGCAGTAATTTGCGGACCGTCCTTGCCGAGTTGTCGCGTCTGCATATTTTGCCGTCCGTCCAAGACCATTCGTTCATCATACTGATATGCATGAAGCACTCCTTGAGCGCTGCGAGACATATTTGCATCAGTTTGACGAGTCTTGAAAGAAGTTTGACGCCTGGGAACGCGAAAGAGCTGATTTCGGCAATCGTCCCAAAACCCTCCACGTACAGGGATAGCTATTGGGTTGAATCTTGTAGTGAACAATCTTTTGAAAGGCCAGCCACGCCTGAACTGGAGTAGACTGGCCTCTCTTGATTGAGATGTTGTTGAGTTATCTGGAGACAGCTGTGAGTTCACGAGCTTTATCTTGCTCAGAGCCACCAAGCATACGCTTGAGATTTTCCGGACTCATGAAGTTCTGGTAACGGCGGGCAAGGCTGGGAGGCAGCAACTCGATAAGCGTTGTATTTTCGAGCCAGAGTTCGATGACTTGAAAGTAGGTGCCACGGTCGCAAACCTGAATGCGCCAGCCTTCACGCCAGGCAATCTCCTGGATCTGCTCCAGTTCCAGGGTCACACTGAGTGCACAGTGCGTAGCGACAAAGAGCGATTCCTCTTTCGTATCGACAAATTGGGCACCTTTATCTTCAAAGCCGGGACGCAGTTGGGTACCGGCCGGGTACACCTCGATGCCGGTACCGAGTTCGTCGAGAGCCAGCGCAAAAAAGCTGTCGTGGTGTGAAGGGAAAGGGATCAGCGTACCACCCATAACCTCGGCGAGAACGCGGGCAACGCGTTGCGGATCTTGAGCAGCTATGGAAAGGTGATGAAGCATGTTTTGAATCTCCGGTAATCATTTCAGCCTGATAGCGGCCCCATGTTTTCCTAGTGTCTTGCTCTGAAACGTTATGCGTTCTTGATTCCAAAGCTCGAAGGTTTCAAGGAATCCTGCAGCCAACTCTATATAGGCCGGCCGGAAATTAGTTTAACGTCAGTTTGAGGTCAATAAGGCAGTCCAATAAACTGGGATTATCCGCGTTTTCGCGATATGGCTCGGGTAGCAACAGAGGATCGCGTTCCCGAAATGCCAGCTACCCCGCTCACCAGATGAGCATCCGACAGAGCACGACGGTGCCGAGCGGGCCTGGTACCGTCTGGAAATACCAATGGACTCGTTGATACATCTAGACGCCAACTCGATACACCAGGGCGAGCATGTTGATGTAGGTTGCAAGACTCTCACTCGATGGTGAATAGCACTTCGTATTCGTGTGTCTCAACTTTTGCATTTATAGCTGCAGCGACCGCCATGATCTGAGCTACAGCAGCACTGGCTTCTGGATTTTGGTTGAACGCCGCATAGTCCTCTCTGCTTCGCCACTGCGCATAATTAACGACACGGGTACCATCGGTGCTCAGGTGAAAACTGGATGAGATGAACCCTTTTTGCTTTTTCAGAATCTCAGGTATCGTCTTGCTGACAATGTCCGGTACAGAATGTTGATACTGGGGTTCGACCGTGAACTGCACAATGATCGTGATCGGGTTGTTGCCCTTCGCTATGGTTGCCATGTAACACCTCGCTTGAAAAGATTGCTCCGCTCTCTATGCCCCGCCTAGCCATTGACCCAGTTAGAGCCGAGCACTGCTAAATTTGTACCTGACCGGATTTTCGATGGCATTGTCAGGGTAGCGTCAACTTTTGCTGTCTGTTGTTGTCCTCTTAAAATTCACGAGAGACTTCTGGCATGGTGACTTCCGAGCAAGACTTATCCGCCGCCGCACTCTGGCCGAGCCTGCCTTTCGCCCCATGGCAGGATACCTATGCCACGCTGCACATGTGGACTCAGATCGTCGGCAAAATTCGCATGGCCCTCTCGCCACATCTCAACCACTGGTGGCAGTCGGCTCTGTACGTCACGCCCCGCGGGCTCAGCACGGGCTCGATTCCCTTCGCATCGCGCACCTTTGAGATGACCTTTGACTTCTTCCATCACCAGTTGCGCATCGAAACAAGCGAAGGCAATACCCGGACGGTTTCCCTGGCTCCGCGCTCCGTGGCGGACTTCTATCAAGAAGTGATGGGTGCCCTGAAAGCACTCGGCATCGAAGTCCAGATCTGGACGATGCCCCAGGAAGTAGCCGACCCGATTCCCTTCGACCAGGACCATACCCACGCGGCTTACGACTCGGAAAGCGCCCAGCGCTTCTGGCGCATCCTGGTGCAGGCCGACCGGGTGATGACGACATTTCGTTCTCGATTTATCGGCAAGTCCAGCCCCGTGCACTTCTTCTGGGGCAGCTTCGACCTGGCTGTGACCCGCTTCTCCGGCCGTGTTGCCCCCGAGCACCCAGGTGGAGTGCCGGGGATGAAGGACTGGGTGACGCGGGAAGCCTATTCTCACGAAGTAAGCAGTTGCGGTTTCTGGCCTGGAAACGCGTCGGTGGAGCCGATGTTCTACGCCTACGCTTATCCGTCGCCGAGCGGGTTCAAGGATTACCCGGTGCAGCCCCAGGAAGCCTTCTTCAGCGAGGCGATGGGAGAATTTTTGCTGCCCTATGAAGCTGTGCGTCAGGCTGACGATCCGGATGCGACCCTGCTGATGTTCTTGCAGAGCACCTACGAAGCCGCCGCAGAACTGAGCAATTGGGACCGAGGGCACCTGGAGCGCCACCGCGCAATCTCCACCTGAAGCGCGTCCTCAACGTATTTCAGATGCCGGTGCCGCGAATCGTGGCGCTCGCCGCTCTGTGCAGCAACGCATGCCGGGCCACCAGGGCGTCGAGGTCAGCGTCGTAGCCGCCGCCAATCACGCAGGCAACCGGAATGCCGCGCCGCAGACAGG
>JANNPH010000119.1:0-9237 GCA_031399965.1 Gloeobacteraceae cyanobacterium SOY_34_metabat_159
CGTGCTCAACCGAATCGACCCCGGCTTTAATTGCATCTTTGATACCTTCGGTACCGTGGGCGTGGGCTGCTACTTTTCGGCCCAGTTTGTGGGCTTCTTCAACTACAGCTCTGATGGTGTGGCGGATGGACCGTGGGCAGCTCGTGCCAAAGTGCGCGAGGTGATCAAGTACGGCGCGGACGTGATTAAAATCTGTGCCACGGGCGGAGTGCTCTCGAAAGGTGACGGCGTCGGCACCCCACAGTACACCCTTGAGGAGATGCAGGCGATTGTCGAAGAAGCCCACAAACTGGGCCGAAAAGTAGCAGCCCACGCGCACGGTACCGAAGGTATCAAAGATGCAATTAAAGCCGGGGTCGATTCGGTTGAGCATGCGAGTCTCATCGACCCGGAAGGCATCCGGCTTGCCCGCGCGCGGGGCACTTACCTGGTCATGGACATCTACAACGACGACTTCATCCTGGAGCAAGGCGCGAAAGTGGGCATTTCGGCTGAATCCCTCGAAAAAGAGCGCCAGATTGGTCAGTTGCAGCGCGACAACTTCAAACGGGCCTTCGAGGGTGGCGACCGCATTGCCTTCGGCTCCGACGCCGGGGTCTACCCGCACGGCGACAATGCCAAGCAGTTTTTCTATATGGTCAAGTACGGCATGACGCCAATGCAGGCGATTCAGGCAGCGACAGTACAGGCGGCGGCACTCCTGGGTCTGTCGGACCGGATCGGTTCGATTGCACCCGGCAAGTATGCGGATATCATCGCCGTGGGCAGCGACCCATTGCAGAATGTCACGGCGCTCCAGAAAGTCGCCTTCGTGATGAAAGGCGGCGAGGTGATCAAGCGGCCGTGAGCGCCGTCAACATCGGCAATCTGCGCACCGATGCGGGCCGAGTAGGAGTGGGTATAGCGGGTGGGCGGATTACCCACCTGGGCAAGCTTGACGCCAGTAGCACTCTGAACCTGGACGGTGCCGGTTGCTGGCTACTGCCAGGGCTCATCAATGCTCACGACCACCTGGCCCTCGACTTGCTGCCGCCCCTCGGCAACCCGCCCTACTGCAACAGCGTCGAGTGGGCAAAAGATGTCTATCACCCCGAGCGTTCACCCATCCGGGAAGTCTGGCACCTACACCACCGCGAACGCCTACTTTGGGGCGCTTATCGAAATTTGCTCAGCGGCGTGACGACTGTACAGCATCACGATCGGGGCCACTGGCGGTTGTCCTCGCTGCCGGTGCGCGTGCCACCCTATCGCTGGTTACACGGTGTCGATAGCACCCTCGGCGGCCACTACCGACCCTGCCGCACAACGCCTCTCTTTATCCACTGCGGCGAGGGCACCGATGAAGCTAGCTACGGTGAGGTCAGCCGGTTGGCAGAAGTAGGGCTGCTCGGTGCACAGACCAGACTCGTCCACGCCATTGCCATCGATACTCCGGCGATTGAAATGATCGCTCGTAGCGGTGCGGGTGTGGTCCTCTGTCCGGCAAGCAACCAGTTTCTGTACGGCCAAACTGCTCCTATCTCAGCACTACAAAAAGCGGGCGTCCCCCTTGCCCTGGGTACAGACTCGACAGCGACCGGCAGCACGGACCTGCTGGCCGAATTGCGCTCGGCTCGGGGCATCGTTGACGATGCTGAGTTGTTCTCAATGGTGACCAGTGGAGGAGCAAAGTTGTTGGGCGTCCCGGAGCTTGGCAAGCTTTCAGTCGGTGGTCCGGCAGATTTGCTGTTGCTGGACAGGCCCAAGGCAAGCAATACAGTCGAAGCGCTCCTCACAGCCAGGCCCGAGCATGTCCGGCTCGTCGTAGTGCGCGGCAAACCAGCCCTGGTGCGCCCTCCCTTCGAGCCGCTTAAAAGCCGTCTGCAAGCAGTCCGAATCGATGGGCACATCACCTGGCTTACCGGTCTAATTGCTTCGCTACTAAAGCGCACTCACCAGTTGCTCGGCCAACGGCTCTATTTTGGGCAGGCAATCGAGCCACTTTGAGTCGTGAAGATTCTTGAAAAGATTGACTGCCAGTTTAGTAAGTCGTGCATTGCAGCCTACAAATACTGACCGAAGATGGAGCGAGGACAGCCGCTCAAAAAATCTTCAGAATTTCGTCCCGTATGGGAGATCACTGCCATGTACCAGACCGCTCATCTAGTCTCTTTTCTGGCCGCAGCTGGCTTGACGGTGGCCAGCCTTGCACTGCCGGGTTCCCTTGCCGCCCAGACCAACCATCACGGCGCTCACACCAGCACCGCTCCCCTTCTCGACAAGCTCGGCACCTACCACCACCCGATCTCGACCAAGAATCCCCAGGCCCAGCGCTATTTTGACCAGGGACTGCTCCTGGCCTACGGGTTCAACCATGCCGAGGCGGACCGCTCGTTCAAAGAAGCTGCGAAGCTCGATCCAAATTGCGCCATGTGTCACTGGGGCAGCGCTTACGTCCTCGGTCCAAACATCAACGCCCCAATGGACCCGAAGGCCGTGCCCGAAGCCTGGAAGGCCATCGGTAAAGCCGTTGCCCTTAGCCGGTATGCAAGCCCGAAAGAGCAGGCCTATATCCGGGCGCTCCAAAAACGCTACTCGCCTACACCCCTTAAAGATAGAGAGCGCCTCGACTTAGCCTACGCAGAAGCGATGCGCAAGGTTGCCGCGCGTTATCCCAAAGACCCGGATGCCGCCACGCTCTTTGCAGAATCGCTCATGGACACCACGCCCTGGGACTACTGGCAGCCGAACGGCGAACCTAAACCGGAAGCCAAAGAGATCATGGCTACCCTGGAAGCAGTCCTGAAGCGCAACCCCAACCACCCCGGCGCGAATCACTTTTATATTCACGCCGTCGAGAAACAGCGCCCCGAACTGGGGGTCGCTTCCGCTGACCGGCTCATGACACTGGCTCCCGGCTCAGGCCACCTGGTCCACATGGCCTCCCACATCTACATTCGGGTGGGCCGCTACCACGATGCGGTAGTCTCCAACCAGCGTGGAGCAGCAGCGGACGATGCCTATCTCAGCGCGTGTCACGCCCAGGGCCTTTATCCCCTCGCCTACAAGCCCCATAACCACCACTTCCTCTGGTTTGCCGCTCTGATGACGGGTCAGAGCGAGCTGGCTCTACAGGCCGCAAACCAGACGGCACAGGTCGATAAGACGATGCGGCTCGTCCCCGAACTGGCCGGAGCCTTCCAGCACTACTCAGTCATTCCGCTCTACACTGCCGTCCGATTTAGCAACTGGGAGCAGATCCTGAAGGCCCCCGCTCCGGAGAAAGACCTTCGATATTCCACTGGGGTCTGGCACTACGCCCAGGGACGAGCGTTACTCGCCACGGGTCAATTGGCCCAGGCCACTGAACACCTGACGCAGTTGCAGCGACTTGCAGATGACCCACAGCTGAAGACCGTCATGATCTGGGGTTTTAATGCGACTACCGACATTTTGAAGATTGCAACAGAGATACTTTCGGGCGAAAAAGCAGCTGCGCAAGGAGACTACGACCGGGCGATTGCGCACCTGGAAACGGCTGTGAAGCTGGAGAATGCCCTCGTCTACACAGAACCCGCCGACTGGTATCAGCCAACCCGACAGGCTCTAGCCCAGGTTCTCTTAAGGGCCGGTCGTCCTGAAAAAGCCGAACAGGTCTACCGGGAAGACCTGAAAATCTACCCGGAGAATGGCTGGTCGCTCTTTGGCCTTGCCCAAAGCCTGCAAGCTCAGGGCAAGACAGCACAGGCCGGGGTAGTACAGCAGCAATTCGGCAAAGCCTGGCAGTATGCCGACGTAGTACTCGCAGACACCTCTGAGAAGCCCCGATCTTCCGCTTCGACTGGAAAGAGCGCACCATAGCCTCTGGCCCTGGCGGCAGGTGGTGATTCACGGGCACTCGCGGCCGGTAGCCGCACGGCAGGAGTCCATGGACAAGGCCGCATCGATGGTCAATGCCGGATCGAGGCTACCGGCGGGCACGGAGAGCGAGCCACGCCGCAGGAAAGCTTTGATCTCAGGCGTGGTGAGAGCCGGACGGACGCCCTTGAGCAAGGCAATCACACCGGCTGCGTAGGGGGTGGCGGCAGAAGTGCCCCATACGCGGCCACCGGATTCCAGAATGGCGGGGGCCACCACGTCAGGACGCGGCAACTGGTCCTGCTGCGGGCCGCGTCCACTGTGGGGCTCAATGGCAGCAGTGCCTTCCTGGGCTGAAACGGCTCCGACCATGATGCTCTCGCCGGTCAAGGCGTAGGGAGCGGCGTTGATACTGAGCCGGTTGCTGGGCGCGGCCAGGACCGAGCCCATACCGACCCCGACGCGAATGGCCCGCCCCTGCAAAGTGCGGGCGGGCATGTTGGTCCGCACGCGCAAGAAAAATTGATCGCTATCGGCGGGCACGCTGACAAACCCCGGATCGGCCGCGCGCGGTGAGCCCGCACGTACCAGGCGCAGCACTTCCCGAGGCGGTTTGGCCGCCAACTGGTTGTCGTTGGAGAAGGCGACGAGGCGTTTGCGCTTGCGGTCCCACACCTCTAGCGTCAGGTCGCTCGATCGCCGTTCCTCCGGTCGGTAGTGGTCGTCCCATGCGACAAAAACCGAACTCTCGGGCAGCGAGCGCGGCCAAAAAAACCGGATCTCAGGCGATTTGGCAGGCCCGACGAACAAAAGCGAATCGCTTCCCCGAGACCGGATCTGGCCGGCACCATCCGGTACGTAGGCCAAAGCGCGGTTGTAGTTGCCTGCAGCTACGACCAGGGTGGTGCCCTTGTCTTTGATCTTTTTGGCAATTACCTGGGCCACGGGACCGTCTCCCCGCAAAAAGCCTTCCTCAGGAACGGCTTTGCCCAGGGAAATGTTGATCACATCGGCGTCCAGTTCCAGAGCCCGATCGATGGCCCGGTAAACACTTTGGCCCGGACGGCTGCCGACCGAGAGCAAAATCAACTCTGCCGCCGGTGCCACTGAGTGCAAAACGGCGGCGACCGCCGTGCCGTGCGCCCTGTCGCCCTCTAAACCGAGTGAGAAAGTCTCTGTGTGGATCACCCTGCCTGCTGCTAACGTCGGATCGCCAGGATCAAAGCCGCTGTCGATCACCGCCACTTTCACGCCTGCGCCGCGCAGACCGCGCCGGTGCAATCCCTTCAGTCCGGCCGGGGGAAGGTGCGCCGAGTGTGGAGCGACGCCCATGCGCTGGCTTTCCACCGAATCGGGCTGGGAGATGGAAAGCACAAAATCGAGGTCGGCCAGGCGCTCTAATTGATGGATATCGACTTTGCCCACGAGGCGATCGAAGGCGATGGCCCCCGGCTCGAAGCCAAATTCGGCGAGGCGCGCTTTTTCAGAGGAACCGAGGGCCGGACGCAGAGTGACTTCCACTTCTATCTCGGTACGGCCGAGGACAGCACCCGGCCGGGACGACTTCAAGACCGCCACGGAGCGGGCAATGGTCGAGTCCATCTTGATCAAGTGGCGATCGTCGATGTGGACGACAAAATCAAGACCCGACAGGGCTTTGATCACGCCGGGCGTTGTCGTGAGGGACATCCCGCCCTGGGCCGCCTGAACGGGGTCTACCCCCAGATCCTCAAGGGCACTTTTCTGAGCGGCGCTGAGTTGTGGCAGGGCGTAAATCACGACGTCGAGTTTGGCCTCGGGTACCCCCCGGACGCTTTTGCGGCGGCTAAATTCGAGCACTCGCGGACCGAGGCGCGTGACGGCCTCCACCCGCTGCGGCGGTTGGGCAACTGCGGGTAGAAAAAGACGCCCGCCCAGAAACCACACCGCCCCAACCGCCACGATCCAGGCGGCCGCAACCCGCCATCCCGGCAGCTTCCCGCTCAGCACGGCCGCTTCCGCTCGGGTTGCGGCCTGGCCGGGTCAGGCGCTTTTAGAGGTGCCCGAACTTCCGGAACCCTGGCATCCGGCCGGGTCACCGGGTCGCCCGGTCGAGTTGCCGGGTCGGCCGTGCAGCGCTCCTCGCTCGGGGGCAAGCTTTGCGGTTCGGAGGGTTCTTCACCCGGATGCATCCCGGCACCGCCCGGATGGGGAATGACAGCGACGATCAATCCGGCTGCAACCAGACCTGGCACCATCCAGAACCAGAAGGCCCTTCCCGGCACCCCTCGACGTTTGGAGGCCTCCGCCTTGGCCGCAGGCGCAGGCGAACGCACCCAGCCGGATTTTTTCACCAGCCCCGGCATGGCTTTCTCAAAGCGTTCCGGATCCATCGGTTCCCCCTCCGAACATTTCCCTGGCAAAATCGGTTCCACGACAATCCTCGCAAAATGAGTCTCCCAACTGCTCCAGCAGCCGGGCACAAATCCGCCCGAGCCGACGAGTCACCGCCGCTCGGGTCACCCCCAGCGAGCGGGCAATGGCCTCGTGCTTTTCATCGAAAATGTAGGCGCGCTCCACCAGTACCTGTTCCTCGGGGCTGAGTGCCCGCAGCGCATCCCGGAAGCGCTGCGCACACTGTTCTTCCAGCACTGCAAATTCCGGCAGGCGACTGTTCGAGCCGAGCAGTTCCTTCAAGGTCGTGCCGCCTTCGCCGCCTACCAGCCCGTCGAGTGACGCCGGACTGGCCACCGCCCTGGCCTGCGAACGCGACTGTTGGGCGCGTTCGCCCATCAATTGCGTCCGGCCCCAGTAGGGGTTCTGCCGACGCTTCATCTCGGCAAAAGTCGTCCGCAACACGCCCGATTTGAACCAGGTGACGAAGCGAGCCCGGTCAGGCTCGAATTCTTGCAACTTTCCGGCCGTGAGGCGGATCAGTGCCTCCATGACGAAATCCTCCGAATCGAGCGGGGTGCTGCCCAGCCGCCAGAAATCGTTCCTGCGCAGAAAATCGTAGCAAATTTGCGAGACTTTGCTCACAAAAATGGCCAGACCGGTTTCTCTGAGTTTCGCCTCGACGGCGGCAACGGCGTTTTGTCTGGCTTGCCACGAAAGCTCCCGACTGCAGCAAAGCGCTTCGCGTTGCCGAAATAGCGGCTTGAGCTTACAGGCTAGATCATCCAATTCCGTTGCGGTCATCGGACCATCATTGCCCTCAAAATACGGCGCAATTGCACTGTCCATCGTCCCCATACCCACCGAGACAACTTCTGGGACGCCCACGCGGCCCTGACCTCCACATCTTCTAATGGGCACAAGTGTGGGGGATGGTAACACCGGGCGGGGCGGTCTTGATCAAAAGTCCCACCTACCTGTGGGTGCTTCGCGAAAATTTCGCCCGGTTGTGAAAGGCGATGTAACCAGATCATCAAAACGCACCCATCACTGTCCAAGACCCACCTGGGGACACACTCTGCCATGGAGCAGCCCACTCCCTCCAAACCATTTGGCCAAGGTACGAAGGTGCCTTGGCTCGGTTTGCGTGCTTTTCTACGCCGCCCCTGGCGGTGCAGTGTCGGCCTCGCCGCTTTCGCCGCCCTTGCCGGCCTCGCTTTGCTGCCGATGCAATCGCCGGCCCCGGCGCAATCCTCGGTCTGCGTCCGTGGCGATCTCGATTGCGACGGTAAACCAGACCTTCTTTGGCGCAACTACGGCCCCGGAGCCGACGCCGGCAAAAACGTCGTCTGGTTCATGGACGGCATTACTTACCGGTTGTCGATCAACCTGCCCGACCAAAGCGACCTCAACTGGCGGCCCGGCGGCACGGGCGACTTCGACAGCGATGCCAAAACCGACATCCTCTGGCGAAATTACGCCACGGGCCAGAACGAAGTCTGGTTGCTCGACGGCGACACCGACGAGGACAACACTTTTCCCCGAGTTCCGCTGCCGAGCGAGATCGATACCAACTGGCGGATCGCAGGCGTCGCCGATTTCAACGGCGACAACCAGCCCGATATCCTCTGGCAAAACAGCGCCACAGGCGGAGTGCGTATCTGGTACATGAACGGCACTGCCCTGCTTTCGAGTGCAACTCTAGGAACTGAAAGCGACATCAACTGGCAAATAGCGGGCACCGGCGACTTCGATGGCGACAACCGGCCCGACCTCTTCTGGCGCTACCAGGGCGCGGGCACTGCCGCCGGTACCCACCGCCTCTGGTATGTGACCGGCACGTCCTACGTCACTTCGGCTTCTTTTTTGCCGGTGCCCAACCTCAACTGGCAAATCGCGGGCATCGGCGACTTCGCCAGGACTACCGCCGGTCGGATCGTCAACGAACCGGACGGCAAGACGGATGTGCTCTGGCGCCATAGCCGCACTGGCGAGAACGCGGTCTGGCTTCTGGATGGAACCCAGTTTGTGGCGACCACCTACTTGCCCCAGGCGATCGACAATGTCGCCCTCAGCGTCAGCAATGGCCTGTCGAGCACGCCCCAGACCCAGGGTGCCACCAGCCCCTGGTCGGCGTTATCCGAGTAAACGGCGTCAGGAGTCGAACTTATGCACGACACCAATTTGATTGCAAAGCGGCCCGGTCGGCGGTTTAAAGCGGTTCGAGCAGTCGCCCTGGCGGCGGTCGTCCTCGCTTTTGCGCCGTGGCTTGCTTCGGCCCCTGCCCAATCGCCCGCCTGCGCCGAGAGCGATTTCAACTGCGATGGAAACCCGGATTTTCTCTGGCGCAACTACGGCTCCGACTACTCCGGCGTCAACGGCGTCTGGTTCATGCAGGGCGTCACCTATTTGTCCTACACCGATTTACCGACCCAAAGCGATCTCAACTGGTACATCGGCGGTAGCGGCGATTTTAACGCAGACGGTAGGCCGGATATCGTCTGGCGCAACGGCGCCACCGGGAGCAACGTCGTCTGGTACATGAACGGCACCGCGCGCATCGGCACGGCCAACCTGCCTCCTCAGACCAACCTCAGTTGGCAAATGGTCGGCGTGGCAAAATTCAACGCGGACGGTCGGCCGGACATTGTCTGGCGCAACGGTGCTACCGGCAGCAATATCGTCTGGTACATGAACGGCACTACGCGCATCGGCACGGTCACTTTGCCGTCAGAATCCGACTCCACCTGGCGAATTAAAGGAGTGGCCGATTTTAACAGCGACAGCAAACCCGATTTGCTCTGGCAAAAAGATCCGGGTGATGTGCGCGTCTGGTACCTCAACGGCGCCACCCTCACCGACTCCCCCTCTTTGCCCAACGTCACAGACACCAACTGGCGGGTCAACGCCGCCAGGGACATCGACCGCGACGGCAAGGCAGAAGTGATCTGGCGCAAGGATTCAAGCGGCGAAAACGCCGTCTGGTTTGTCAACTACGACACAGTCGAAGCGACTCCCAATTTGCCC
>JANNPH010000142.1:0-1864 GCA_031399965.1 Gloeobacteraceae cyanobacterium SOY_34_metabat_159
CGGCATCGTGCGCTCCGACGACCCGACCGTTCGCAGCATCGAGGGCAGCCCAAAGTATGTGCAGGCTGCCTGTGAAGCAAGTCTGAAGCGCCTCGGCGTTGAAGTGATCGACCTCTACTACCAACACCGGGTTGACCCGAATACGCCCATCGAGCAGACGGTGGGGGCGATGGCGGAACTGGTCAAGCAGGGTAAGGTCCGGTACCTGGGACTGTCTGAAGCCGGGCCTGAGACTCTGAGGCGGGCGGTGGCCGTCCACCCGATTGCCGCTTTGCAGACGGAATATTCACTCTGGAGCCGCGACCCTGAAGAGGAGATTTTGACTGTCTGCCGGGAACTGGGCATCGGCTTTGTCCCCTATAGCCCGCTCGGACGCGGATTTTTGACCGGCCAGATTCGCCGCTTCGAGGACCTTGCCCCGGATGACTACCGCCGCCAGTCGCCGCGCTTTCAGGGCGAAAACTTCGAGCGCAATTTGCAACTGGTCCGGGCCATCGAGCAGATGGCAACCGAAAAAGGCTGCACGAGCGCCCAACTCGCCCTTGGCTGGGTACTCGCCCAGGGTGACGATATCGTTCCGATTCCCGGCACCAAGCGCCGCCAGTACCTCGATGAAAATGTCGGGGCGCTCGCCGTAGAGTTAACGGCCGCCGACCTGGAACGCGTCGAGCAAATCTTGCCCAAAGGCGCGACGGCCGGTACTCGCTATCCTGAGGCAATGATGCAGTTGGTCAGTCGCTAGGGTAAAAAGCTGTACGGTCGGAGACAGACTTTTTCCCCTGCGCCACCAGTAAATAAGTAAGATTGCCGGCCTCTGAGAACGGTTCACCCGACAAGGCACTCCAACATGACCAACGCAAAACCGTCCATGCTCGAATCGCGCCGCTACCAGATGTTCCCGGAGCTGGAGCCGGAAGAAATCGCTCGCCTGCACCACTTCGGGGAAGTACGCCGCTACTGTGACGGCGAACATCTTTTTGAGGCGGGTAAAACAGGGGCGGGGATGTTCGTCGTGCTCTCAGGAATTGTTGCTGTGACGCGGCGCGACGGGCTGGGCCATGCCGTGCCGGTGGTCGAGCAGGGTCCGGGCCACTTCCTGGCGGAGGTCGGACAACTCACCGGTCGCCCGGCGCTCGTGGACGGCACAGCCGTGGGTGAAGTGGAGGCGCTGGTGATTCCCCCGGAGGGCCTGCGCGCCGTGCTGGTCGCTGAAGCTGACGTGGGAGAGCGCATCATGCGTGCCCTTATCCTGCGCCGCGTCAACTTGATCGAGACCGGTGCGGGTGGCCCGGTCCTGGTCGGTCCGGCCTCGGCCCCCGATATGGTCAGGCTGCAGGGCTTTCTCGTCCGCAACGGCTACCCGCACCAGGTACTCGACCCGGTTGTCGATGAAGACGCTGCGGCCCTTATCGTGCGCTACGCCCCGAGTCCTGAAGACCTGCCGCTCGCTGTCTGCCCGGACGGGTCGGTATTGCGCAACCCAACGGTAGAGGAGCTTGCCCACTGCATCGGCATGTTCACAGAAGCTCTAGAAAGCACAGTTTACGATGTGGCTGTGGTCGGAGCGGGTCCCGCCGGACTTGCCACCGCCGTCTACGCCGCTTCTGAGGGTCTTTCGGTGCTGGTGCTCGACGAGCGCGCTATTGGTGGGCAGGCCGGGGCGAGTGCCCGCATCGAAAACTATTTTGGCTTTCCCACCGGTATTTCCGGGCAGGCGCTGGCCGGCAGGGCTTTTGTGCAGGCGCAAAAATTTGGCGCGCAGATCATGATTCCGGCCACGGTCACCCGCCTCGACTGCAAAAACCCCGGCACGCTCGCCATTGAACTTGCCGACAATCGCCGCTTGCAGGCTTCGACCGTGGTG
>JANNPH010000160.1:0-24590 GCA_031399965.1 Gloeobacteraceae cyanobacterium SOY_34_metabat_159
TGGTGGTCGATGACAACGCCACCAACCGCCTGGTGCTGCAAAAGACGCTCAGTCATTGGGGGGTCTTTGTCCAGGAGGCCAGTAGTGGTGCTGAGGCCCTGCGCCTGCTCTTTGACCTGACACAACCCTATGACCTGGCGATCCTCGACCTGGCCATGCCGGGTATGGATGGGCTGGAACTGGCCCGCCGCATCAAGGCGAATCCGTTCACGGCCTCGATGCGTCTGGTGCTGCTCACGTCCTTTAGCGACCGCACCCGCCGGGAGCATGTTCGCGAGGCAGGTGCGGTCGCCTACCTCGCCAAGCCGCTACTGCGCCAGACCCAACTGCTCGATTGTATTCAGCAGGTTTTTGCCGGTTCACCGACGCTCAAGTCCGAACCGGTCATCTCGATGAGTGCCACGTCCGCCTCCGCAGCAAGCAGGATCTTGCTCGCGGAAGATAACATCGTCAACCAGAAGGTGACGGCGCGGCAGCTCGAAAAACTGGGCCACCGCGTCGATGTCGTCGCCAACGGTCTGGAGGTCCTGGAAGCGCTCACCCGCATCCACTACGATCTGATTTTGATGGATTGCCAGATGCCCGAGATGGACGGCTATGCCGCCACCGCCGCCATCCGAGGCCGGGAGGGGAGCACCCGGCATATGCCGGTGATCGCTCTGACGGCCAACGCCATGCAGGGGGACCGGGAGCACTGCCAGCAAGCCGGGATGGACGGTTACCTTGCAAAGCCGGTCAAGCTTGAGGAACTGGAGGCAATCCTGGGTAAATGGCTTGCTCCGGCCAGTGCGGTTTGACCTGGGGTAGCAGCCGCAAGCTGGTCAAGATACGCTGTCGAATCGTGGTAGAAAAGCCCGAGCCCTGGCGACCCCAAGTCCTTCGCGCACGATGGCAGGCTCGTCCTCGGTGAGGTCTATCACCGTCGAGACGAGACCGGGCGGCGGCACGTCGTCTGCTGAGAACGACTCAATCTGGACTACGATATCGACCACCTGGTCGAGCGCGTCGAAGAGTTCGTAGTCGTACTCGGCTGTGCTGCCGTCTACAAGCCGAGCCGAGGTAGAAATCAGCGGGTTCGCGAGGACTGCGAGGAGCGCCTGACAGATACGGTGGTCGGGAACGCGGATGCCGGTTGTTTTGCGCCTGGGGTCGAGCACCAGCCTCGGCAGTTGTTTGGTGGCCGGCAGCAAAAACGTGAAAGGGCCGGGAATCAGGTGGCGCATCAGGCGGTAGCTCTGGTCACTCACCCGCGCGTAGGTGGCGACATCCGAGAGAGAAGCGCACAAAAAGGTCAAAGGTTTCACGTTGGCAGAACGCTTGATGCGATGCACGCGCTCAATGGCCGCCTTATTGAGCAGGTCGCAGCCAATTGCATAAACCGTATCAGTCGGGTAGAGGATCACAGCCCCACCGCGCAGAGCCTCGACGATCTGGTCGATGCGCTTTGGTTGGGGGTCTTGCGGGTGCAGGTAGTAAGTGTGGGCCATCATAGTCCGGTCGAGATACGGCGACAGCGCTTGCCCTGAGGGCGCGCTTCGCTTCCAGGGTAAGCCCGCCAACCTGGCACAATGGGAGCGTGAATAGCGATGTGCATGAAACTTATCCTCTTTGACATCGACGGCACCATCCTGGATGTCGCCGGTGTCGGCAGACATTCGATGCTGAGCGCCGTGCAGGCCGTTTTTGACCGCCCGATTGTGAGCGACGGCTACTCGATGAGCGGCAAGACCGACACCCAGATCGTCCTGGAACTGTGCGAACGCTCCGGGGCAGAGCGAGAACTGGCCTTGCCGATGTTGAGCCGCGTCTTTGCGCAATATTTGCAGTCGTTGACCGCAGTGCTCGAATCGGTTGAGCCGGCTGTCTATCCTGGTATCCGCCCACTACTTCAGCAACTTGCTTGCCGCGATGACGTCGTACTCGGGTTGTTGACCGGCAACGTCGAACCGGTAGCCTGGCTCAAGCTGCGCCGCGTCAGCCTGGATCACCACTTTTGCCTGGGAGCTTTCGGCGAGCAGGCAGCCGAGCGCTGCTTGTTGCCCGAAATTGCCGTGGACAAAGCCCACCGCCTGACCGGCAGACACTTCACCGGCAAAGAGGTCGTGATCGTCGGCGACACCCCCAACGACATCCTCTGTGGGCAGCACCTCGGCGTCAAATCGGTCGCCGTCGCCACCGGCCGCTTTACAGCCGCGCAGTTGGCACCCTACCGGGCAGACCACCTGCTCGAAGATTTCAGTAATCCGCAGCGGGCTATCGAATTGATCCTGGCCTGAGCGCTCACGCTTGACTTTGAGATTGAAGGATTAAGATCGACACTGTGTTTGTCCCAATTACCTGATGCCTGACATGAAGTTATCGGAAGTCGCTTTAAAGTTGGATTGTTTGCTGGACGGCGATGGCGAAATCGAGGTTTCTGGTGTCGCGACCATCGAAGAAGCTCAGAGTGGACAGATCACTTTTCTGACTAATCCCAAATACAAAACGAGACTACAAAAGACTGGTGCATCAGCGGTGATTGTGGCAAGCAACTTCGAGCTGAGCTGGGAGACAAAAATCTCCCTGCTCAGACATTCAAATCCCTATCTCAAGTTCGCCCACGCGATCGAGTTATTTTACGCACCGCCTGCGGTACCGGCAGAGATTCATCCCACGGCCGTCATTGCTCCATCAGCTGTCTACGGTAAAAACGCGAAAATTGGTGCTCATAGCATCGTTGGCGATGGCGTAATCATCGGTGATGATGTCACGATCTATCCCAACTGTACGATCTATCCGGGCGCAAAAATTGGCCACGGCAGCACGATCCATTCTAATTGCGTCGTGCGCGAACACGTAGAAATCGGCGAACGTTGCCTGCTGCAGAATGGTGCCGTGATCGGTGCAGACGGTTTCGGTCATGCCCGGCAGGCAGACGGAACCTGGTACAAAATTGTGCAATCGGGTCGGGTCGTGCTCGAAAACGACGTAGAAGTTGGTGCCTGTTCGACTATCGACCGCGCCACGATTGGCGAAACGCGCATCCAATCTGGAGCCAAGCTAGATAATCTGGTGCTGATTGGCCATGGATCTAAAGTTGGCAAAAATACGCTGCTCTGCGGCCAGGTCGGGCTTGCAGGCAGTAGTGTCGTGGGCAACAACGTCATGCTGGCCGGGCAGGTTGGCGTTACCGGACATCTGCAGATTGGCGACAACGTGATCGCGACTGCACGCTCCTGCATCTGGAAGTCGGTAGAAGCAAATCAGGTACTCTACGGCAATATTCCAGCAAGTGACGGCCAATCCTGGCTCAAGTCCTCGGCGATTTTTCGCCAGTTGCCACAAATCCAAAAGACAGTCCGGCAATTGCAACAGAGAATCGACGCTCTCGAGGATAACCTGCCTGCAGATGAGCAACAGTTACAGAACTCCGGTCCGGAGGCACAAGACGAAGCCGGCAATGCTCAGTCACCTGTTCCGGCTTTGCGCTCAATGAGCGAACCCGAGTGAACAGCCCTTGATCCTGGGGAACCCTTCCAGTGCTAAGAACCTTGTTGTAATTCCCGCTGCCAGAGTATCTCGCGCAGCCGATTGACGGCGGTTGTCAGGTGGCGTCTGAAAGTGCTGAAGGGCAAATCGAGTTGCTCGGCCACTGCCTCTTGGGTCGCCAACGGCTCCAGATAGGTGTAGTGGAGTGCACGGTAAGCCTTGCGGTCGCGGGGAGAAGCCTGCAGGAGCGCTGCCGCTTCCTGGATCTGACTTTGTAAGATAGCGACCGGGTCCAGGTTCTCGGTCGTCAGCCGCTCGGCCACCAGGCGCGAACGGACGAGGGGATTATGTTTGAGCTGGTCTGGACGGGCGTAGTCGCGCAGGGCAGTCCGGATGGCGGTCGTGAAGTCCTGAGCGCTCAAGACGACGAGCGGCGGCTTTTGAACGGGAGTAGTCTGGGGAGCCTGAGAAATTTCGCGCTGGGCCAGAAGTGCCAGCCAGGCAGTCGGCGGCACTGTGCGCCAGTCATGGCCGTAGACGCCGTAGCGCTCGTCGCCCACGGTAAAATCGACTGCCTCGATGCGCTGAATGTCGGCGTAGGCAAACATCCGCGCCCAGTGCTCGGGCCGACGGCAGGGCAGGAAGCTGAAGGCAAGCCCCGGCGTCATCAGGTAGTGGCGGATGGTGCTGGTCAAGATCAGACTCTGCACCGGTGAGACCGAGTGGTAAGTCTCAGCCGCCATCCAGAATCGAAAGTAAGTAGCACCTTCTCCGGCTCTTAATGGAGCCTGTGCTTGCAGGTACTGCCAGGCGATTGCCGTCGCCGGGTCCGCTTCGATATCGGCAGCACTCGCCTCGTGCAGGGCAACCAGCATCAAAAAGCCGACCGGCTGCTGGGCATGGTCGCGAAAGACCAGCACGCTGTGCGGTTGCCGGGTGAACCAGTGCTCGGCGAGTCGGGCCGACGCGCTCCCCTCGAAGCGCTCGACCATTTCCAACAGGAGCGGCCAGTCACCGGCACGGGCACTGTCGGTGAGCAGGCGGCTGCGCTGCCACTCGAAGCAGGGGCGGACGATCGGGTTGTCGCGGTGCAAATAGATGTAATCGAAGAGCACACCCTGCTGGGCAACTCCGGCAGTCTGCTGAAGCTGGTTTGAATAATAGGTGCGGGCGCGGGCATGCAGTTCGATATAGCGGTCGCGGTTGCGCCAGCGCAGGTCGGCGGAGAGCACTTCGCGGGCCAGGTCGTGAGGAAAAAGGCCAAAAGGACCCGACTCGACAAAAGAAAGCCCGCGCAGCCACTCGAAAAGCGGCCGGGCATCGGGGATGGCAAGCATCTCGGCGAGCAGCCCCTCGGTTGTGAGGTGGACGAGCACGCAGACTTCGAGGGCACGGCGACAGTCGAGACTCGGCACCTGATCGATAAAGTTTTCAAGCAAGGTCTTGACTACGTTCGGCTCGGTGTCTGGCCGAAAGTCGGTGTCCTGACGCTGGGCAAAGACATCGGCCACGAGCGATAGGGCCAGGGGATGGCCGTGGGTAAATTCGAGCACGGCGCGGTGTTGGGCAGTGGGCACCAGGCGCTGGGTCAAAAAAGTGCGACTCTCTTCGGGGCTGAGGTTGCGCAGGGAGACGACTTCAATGAGTCCCTGCCAGCCCGAATCGGTGCGCCAGTGAGCAGTAGGCGGGTTGCGCCCGGCAAAGACCACGAGCGAGTGCTCGGGCAACTGCGGCAAGAAAGTATCCCGCAGCCAATCGTCGAGCGGCACAAGCGCTTCGTAGGTGTCGATCAAGATGACGTGACGGCCGGGTTCGGCGTTGAGCTGTTCGAGAGGCGATTGGCCACCGAGTTCCATCGACCGGGCAAGCGCCTGCAAAAAAGATTCGGGAGTAGCTTCCAGGTTATGGGCGTCGAGGTAGAGCGCCTGCCTTTGCGCCTGGGCAGCCTGGTAAGCGAACTCCTTGAGTAGCGTCGTCTTGCCAACCCCGCCGGGACCATAGACGTGCAGCACCGGCACACCAGTCTCAAGCATCGTCTGAAACAGCTCGCGCTCGGCGATGCGGCCGACAAAACGACGATGACGCTCTAAGTGCAGGCGATCCGCAAGACGCGTAGTCATACCCAATTTTGCCTTGCTCAGTCAGATGTGCAAACCCTCTCCAGGTTAGAGGGGGGAGCCACTTTTGCTTACAGAACGTTTACGTTCTGTTGACCTATCCGATACGCCCGAACCAGGTCGAGTAACGCGGCCAGGCCCAGCACCATGCTGGCTGAGGGGGCATACAACGATAACCACCCCCAACCCAGCCACAGCTGATCCGCCACAAAGGCGAGTACCGTGAGGGCGTTGGCCCCGAACAGCAGGGTCCGGGCGAGAGTCCGAGGCGTCTTCCAGGCCGCCCAACTGATGAGTCCAAAAAGCAGTACCTCAGCCAGCACCTGCTGCGGCAGCTGCGGCAACAAGCTTGTACCCAGAGCTATCCCCGGAATCAGAAAAAACATCAGACTAAGCCACGCCGGCAATGGTTTCTGTGTGGCTTGCGGTTCGTGGAGTTGATCGTCGGCTTGCGCAGGCATGGCTCAGCACCGAATCACCCCATAATTTTAGGTGATTGCACAACAAACGATGGACTTCCGGCAATAATGTAGCAAGTGATGAACTCAAACTCAGGCATCTGCGGACCCGAAATAGTTGACCGAGTAGTTCTGTTTAAAAGGGTCATGGCATAAAGGTTTTAGCTTCTTGCCGCATAACTCGTCGCGCACCCTGCGGGCGCATAGACACCAATACTTTGGTTCGCAAGCTCATGGCTCCAAACCGGGACAATCAGCACCCCCTCAATCTCTACGATCAGATTGGTAGAAGTTACGACGGCACGCGCCGCGCTGACCCATACATTTGCAAACGGCTACAGTATCACCTCGACTGTAAAGCGGGCCGAAGCTATCTGGACATCGCTTGTGGCACCGGCAACTACACAATCGCAATCTCCGCCGATATCGACATACACGGCATCGATTGCTCACACCACATGCTCGACGCGGCACGTGCAAAATCCAGCTCAATAACCTGGTATCTGGCTAATGTCGAATCTTTACCTTTTCGTGAGGATGCTTTTGCAGGGATCGTTTGCACCCTGGCGATTCATCACTTTCGCGCCCTGCGCCCCGCCTTTGCAGAAGCATTTCGGGTGCTGAGGCCCGGCCGCTTTGTCTTGTTCACGGCGACTCCCGAGCAGATGAGTCACTACTGGCTCAATGAATACTTCCCGCAGGCCATGGCGCGGTCCATACAGCAGATGCCTGCACTGGAAGTGGTAGTGGAGAGCTTGCAGGCAGCCGGATTTCACCTGCACTGTTTAGAAACGTACGAAGTCAGCCAACAGCTACAAGACTTGTTTCTCTATAGCGGAAAGCATCGCCCCGAGATGTATCTCGATCCTTGTGTTCGTGCGGGAATCTCTACTTTTGCGACCCTGGCCGATCCGATTGAAGTGGGACTGGGATGTAGAAGGCTCAGGCAAGATATCGACTCGGGCCGCATCGAAGAAATCATGCGTACTTACCGCCACACCGGCGGCGATTATTTGTTTATCGTTGCCGAGAAAGCATCACCCGAGGCTAAGTACCCCTGATACTCGCAACAAAGTTGCGAATCATCGTGCCCTCGCCGAGGTTCCTGGCTACTTCCAGCAACTCTACAACGCTCTGTACTGGGAAGCCGGGCAAAATCCGACTCTCGGGCTGAGTTTGGTAGACCCCGGACTCCAGGCAGTAAACCTGCAGCTTTTCTCCGTCGTAACGCCAAACTTCCGGAACGGATAGGCCGGCATAGACAGCCATTCGAAGCGTCGAAGGACTGGTAATATCCACTTCGACAACCAGATCAGGGGGCGGGTCGCGTTCCAGGTCGAGACGCTCAAGCCCGCGGACAGCCCGCTCGTTGCGGATGTAGTAGCACTCGTCGGGCTCGACTCCCCGCCCCAGGTCTTCTCGCTTGAGCGTCGAGGAGCCGGCACTGGCCATGTCGATGTTCCGCTCCAGAGTCCAGGTTTCAATCAGGCGACCAATCAACCGCTTGGCGTTCTCGTGGCGATACAGAGGACTCATGATTTCGAGTGCTCCCCGGTCGTAGGTGAGCCGCGCTCCCCGGCGGTCACCGAGGACTGTAAGCAGGTGCTCAAAAGTCTGCCAGGGAACGCCGTTCAGGACGACCCGCTCCTCGGCTGGAGATAGGCTGGTCTGCACTGTATCGCTCCGCTTTGGTGGTGTAATCCTACAAGGTTTCTACCGCTTAAAACTGGCGCAAGAAGCGCTCGTCATTGGTGTAGAAAAGGCGAATATCGTCGATGCCGTAGAGCAGCATGGCAATCCGCTCGATGCCGAGACCAGCAGCGAATCCCTGCAATTTCTCCGGGTTGTAGCCGACCGACTGCAAAACGTTCGGGTCCACCATGCCGCAACCGAGGATTTCAAGCCAGCCGGTGTGCGAACAGACGCGGCAACCCTTGCCTTCGCATGCACGGCACTGCACATCCACCTCCGCCGAGGGCTCGGTGAAGGGGAAGAAACTGGGTCGAAAGCGGACCGGACGTTCGCCGAACATTTCCTGCAGGAAGAAAGTAATCGTGCCCTTCAGGTCACCGAAAGTGATCTCTTCATCGACCGCCAGAATTTCCATTTGGTGGAAGACCGGCGAGTGGCGGTTGGTCATCTGGTCGCGGCGATAGACGCGGCCGGGCACGCAGATGCGCACGGGCGGGTCGTTTTCTTCCATGTAGCGAATCTGTACCGAGGAAGTCTGGGTACGCAGCACGAGACCGTCGGGCCGGTAGAAAGTATCCTGCATGTCGCGCGCAGGGTGGTCGTCCGGGGTATTGAGCGCTTCAAAGTTGTAATATTCGGTCTCGATTTGCGGGCCGGTGGCGACTGTGAAACCGAGGCCGACGAAGACATCGATCATCCGGTCGGTGGTGACCGTAAGCGGGTGCAGGCGGCCGGGGGGCATGTAGCGGCCGGGCATCGTCACATCGAGCACTTCCAGGTCGAGGCGACGGTCGATTTCCTGGTCTTCGAGGGACTGGCGCTGCTGGTCAAGGGCCTGCTCGATGACCGCCTTCACCTCGTTTACCTGCAGGCCAATGACAGGGCGCTCCTCCGGCGGCAGCTTGCCCATGCCGCCTAAGATCGCCGAGAGCTTGCCTTTTTTGCCCAAGAAATCGACCCGGACGCGCTCTAGAGCCGAAGAATCCTGGGCCGCTCCAATTGCCTGGAGCGCTTCAAACTTTAACGCGTCGAGTTGTTGCTGCATGAAAGACTCGCGTAGACCTTGACGTTTCTAATTTACCGCTCGCCGGTCCCCCTTGCCTGCAATGGTAGGATGGGAAAGCTTTAAAACTGAAATTCGGTGTCCGCAGCGGTGGTTAGCTCGACGGCACCGAATCCCGTCTTTTGAGAAGCAACTCACCCTGGAGGCATGGAAGGCAATGGCAAAACGCCGCAATCAGAAAAAAGAAAAGGCTCTGCGCAACCGCGCCAACGCCCGCAAGTATCGCAAAAAGCAGACCACGGGCCGTTACGGTCGTCGGTCGCCGGGCATGGGAGCGGCCTACGAAGACAACGATACGGGTGCACAGGCCTCTTAAGATAGCGGCGTCCGACACAAGCAGGTCAATCGATGGGTCGGCAGGCAAATGGGTGGGGATGGTTTGTGGCCGGGAGCTTACTCCTCGGGCCAGGGGTGCTCGTGATGGCACAAAACAACCCCATCCTGCTCGATGGCAGTCTCTCAAGCGGCAACCTCGACCAGGGCTATGGCTATACCCTGGGCGTGGCGGGCGGTGCGCCGCCCTACCGCTGGGCAATCCTCAACGGCAACCTGCCCAATGGCCTCAGCCTCAATAGCACCAGCGGTCGGATCGAGGGCACACCCAACACCACCGACACCACCACTTTTACCGTCCAGGTCCAAGACAGTGCCGGACTGACGGCAAGCCGCACCTATACGCTCAACATCACCGGTCGCGGTTTTCAGGTGGTAGCAGAACCGGCCACACTCACCGTCACCCAGGGACAGACGGCGAGCGTGCGCCTGCGCGTCACTGGTGAGACCCCGACTACCAACGGCACCATCGGCTTCAACCTGGTCTCAGCGCTGCCCGAGGGCACCAGTGGCGGCTTCGAGCCGCCGCTTCTCGCGTCCGGTGCGACCGAGGCCACCTTTACTATTGCAAGCACTCGCAGTGCGGTCGTGGGCACCTATCCGCTCCGCATCGCGGCTGTGAGCGGGGCCTACTCGCAGCAAGTCAATTTCAGCGTGCGCGTATTGCCCCCTGCACCCGTCATCTCAAGCTTCTCTCCGGCCGGTGGCCCGGTGGGCACCACCGTCAACCTGCGCGGCAGCGGCTTGCTGAACGCGAGCGGTGTCACTTTCGGCGGCCTGCGGGCTATCTTTAACCCGATTTCTGATACCGAGCTGACCGCCGTCGTGCCGGCCGGGGCGCGGCCGGGGCGCATCGTGGTCACCACTGCCAACGGCGCGGCAACGAGCGACCGCGATTTTGCCGTACCCACTTTTACCCTGGCTGCCACACCAAACCTGGTCACTCTCAGGCCGGGGGGCAGTGCCGTCTACACCCTCAGTTACACAGGCGAACCCACCGCCCTGATTACCCTCGATGCGACTGTCCCAGAGGGATTGACCGCCGAATTCGAGCCCAATTACCTCGACAGCCGCAACCCTAGAGCACGACTGAAGTTGCAGGCAGACCCCGGCCTTGCACCCGGCAATTATCTATTCACGGTCGTCAGCGGACTGGTGCGCTTGAACGTGGCGGCCCGCGTCCTTGCTCCTGCCCCTGTGCTCACCCGGCTTTCGCCTGTACGCGGTACTGCCGGCACGCTCATCACCCTCAACGGCCGCAACTTCCAGACGGGTGCCCGGCTGACGCTCGGTGAACTGGACCTTACCGTCACCCAATTGAGCGGTAGTCAGATTCAGGCAGTGCTGCCGGGGACTGCCCAGAGCAACCGCCTGCGGCTCATCAACCCCGACGGCCAGAGTGCGACCACCAGCACTGTGCTCGTGGTGTCAGAGCCGGTCCCGGCGGTGCGATGAAGTACAATAGAAACAGGACTAAGTTGGTCCGGTTTTTAAGTGTTAAGATTCTTGCGGTGCCTTGTCTAAAAGGCCCGCTACCGGCGCGACCAGCTCAAGAGTTCAGACTGTCTTCAGAACGAGGCGAGACGCATGACCAGAGCTATCTACATGGACAACAACGCCACTACCCCGGTTGATCCGGCAGTGATGGCGGCGATGTTGCCCTACTTCACCGAGAAGTTTGGAAACGCGGCAAGCCGCAACCACTCCTACGGCTGGGAGGCAGAAGAAGGCGTCGAGAACGCCCGCGCCCAGATAGCAAAAGCGATTAACGCCGACCCGAAAGAAATCATCTTCACCAGCGGTGCCACCGAGTCCAACAACCTGGCACTCAAGGGCGTCGCTGCAATGTACCAGGAAAAGGGCAACCACCTGATCACGGTGGTGACGGAGCACAAGTGCGTACTCGACAGCGCCAAGTACCTCGAACAGCACGGCAGCCAGGTGACTTACCTGGGCGTCAAGCCCGACGGCCTGATTGACCTTGCCGCCCTCGAAGCCGCCATCACTCCCGAGACGGTGCTCATCTCGGTGATGTTCGGTAACAACGAGATTGGCGTCATCCAGCCCATCGCCGAGATTGCCAAAATCGCCAAGGCCCACGGTGTGCTCTTCCACACGGACGCTGCCCAGGCCCTCGGCAAGGTGCCCATCGATGTGCAGGCCCTGGGCATCGACTTGATGTCGATTTCAGGCCACAAGCTTTATGGTCCTAAGGGTGCCGGTGCTCTCTACGTGCGCCGCAAAAACCCGCGCGTACGCCTTGACCCGCAGATGCACGGCGGCGGCCACGAGCGCGGTATGCGCTCCGGCACACTCTACGTGCCGCTCATCGTCGGTCTTGGGGCCGCCACCGAGCGCGCCGTGAGCAATCTTGAAGCCGAGACCACTCACCTGCTGGCCTTACGCGAACGCCTGCTGACCAGCCTGACGAGCCGCCTCGACGAGGTCTACGTCAACGGGTCGCTCGAAAGCCGCCTGCCGGGCAACCTCAATATCAGCTTTGCCTTCGTCGAGGGCGAATCGCTGCTGATGGGACTCAACGATACCGTGGCCCTCTCCTCCGGTTCTGCCTGCACCTCGGCTTCTCTCGAACCTTCCTACGTGCTCAAGGCCCTCGGCGTCGGCGACGAATTGGCCCACTCCTCACTGCGCTTTGGAATTGGACGCTTTAATACAGAAGAGGACATCGACCGCACGAGCGACAAGGTTGTTGAAGTGGTCAACCGCCTGCGCGAGATGTCGCCGCTCTGGGAGATGCACCAGGAAGGAATCGACCTCAAGCAAGTTGCCTGGGTCTCACACTAGCCATTCAGGAGAAATCGACGCAATGCCTTATAGCGATCAAGTCATCGACCACTACAACAACCCGCGCAACATCGGTTCGCTCGACAAGTCCGACACCACAGTCGGTACTGGCATGGTCGGCGCTCCCGAGTGCGGCGACGTGATGAAGCTGCAGATTAAAGTGAGCGCCGAGGGCATCATCGAAGATGCCAAGTTTAAGACCTTCGGCTGCGGCTCCGCCATTGCTTCTTCGTCGCTCGCCACCGAGTACTTGAAGGGCCGCTCGCTCGACGAGGCGCTCACGATCAAAAACACCGACATCGTGCGCGAATTGAGCCTGCCCCCGGTCAAAATCCACTGTTCGGTCCTGGCAGAAGACGCGATCAGAGCGGCAATTGCCGACTATCAGGCCAAGCAGAACCCTTCGTAGCAGTAAAGGAACGCGATGACGACTACCACTGCACCCACGACACGCCGGTTGCCGAGACGCGGCATCAAGATGACCGACGAGGCCCTCGCCGAGGTATTGCGCCTGCGCGAGCGCCGGGATGAAGACTTGATTTTGCGCGTCGGCGTCAAGGGCGGCGGCTGTTCGGGCCTCAGCTACACGATGGTCTTCGAGCAGGCCGACAACCTGAGCGCCAACGACGAAGTCTTCGACCATGCCGGTTTTAAAGTCGTTTCAGATAAAAAGAGCCTGCTCTTTCTGTACGGCCTGGTGCTCGACTACTCAGACGATCTGCTGGGTGGCGGCTTCAAGTTCAACAACCCCAACGCCGAGCGCTCCTGCTCCTGCGGCAGTTCCTTCTCGGCATAACTGGTAGAGCCCGTGCGAGTGCCCCGCCTCTTTCTGGAGATTGGGCAATTTCATGGAGACCGTGCCCGGCTCGATGTGGCCCAGGGCCGCTACCTCAAGCAGGTACTCAGGCTGCGCTCCGGAGCGACCTGTATCGTGCTCGACGGACAGGGACGCTCCTGGCAGGCCGTGCTCGACGGTGAAGAACTGCGGCTGGAAAGCGAACTTCCCAGATCTGACATTGAACTGCCGGTGGTCGTGCATCTTGCCTGCGCAGTCCCTAAGGGCGAACACTGGGACTGGCTATTGCAAAAGGCGACCGAACTCGGTGCCGGTGCTATCTATCCAATTGTGACCGAACGCTCGGTCGTACAGCCGCGCCCTGAAAAGCGCGAACGCTGGCAGGCAATCGTTCGCGAAGCGGCAGAACAGGCCGAGCGAGCCATCCTGCCGGTGGTGCATCCACCCCAGAGCTTCTATGCCCTGATCGCCACTCCGCCCCCCGGAAGGCGCATCATCTGCACAGCAAGGGGCCTGCGTCCACCACTCACCGACTCCCTACCCGCCGAAGCGCTGACGATTGTCTTCGGGCCGGAGGGCGGCTTCACCCCTTCCGAAGTCGAACAGGCACATGCCGCCGGCTTTACCGAAGCGAGCCTGGGCCGTCGGATCCTGCGGGCCGAAACGGCTCCATTGGTGGCCCTGAGCTGGCTGGGAGCCTGGCATGAAGGTCGAATCTCCCATAAGGAGACTTGACACCACCAGGCTCAAATGACACGATCATAGTAACAAGACTTTACAGACCGCCGAGGAGGCACGATGCTTGTTCCCTTTGATCCGTCGGGGTTTGAGTCCAACGGCCAAGTGGCTGGAAGGCATCCTGACAATCGCCTGGTTCAATATCTGCACCAGCAGTCGCCGGAAATGCTGGCACAGATCGCCCAGACGGTCTCCCCCGAAGTGCAGCAGATGATTGCAGGTAATATCCAGGGCTTGATGGGCGTCCTGCCGAGTACGCAGTTCAGTATGCAGGTCACAACCAACCGCGACAATCTGGCCGGGCTCCTGGCCTCGGCGATGATGACCGGTTATTTTCTGCGCAATATCGAGATGCGCATGGATCTGGAGAACAGCTTCGCCACTACCGCTCAAGACGAGTAGCACTCACACTACAAAAGCCCATCCCGGTTTCGGGATGGGCTTTTGTTAGGGCTGCCACCGGACAGTTCGTAATTGTATCCGGCGTTCACTCACCTGATAGTTAACTGGCTCAGGGTTGCTGCCGCTAGGGGCAGTGCCTGCAGGTACGGGCAACCGTCATGGAAACTGGAAAACAAATTCCAAAACTTCGCAGGTGCAGTGATATGCATCTGCGGCACCTGCGTATCTGCGCTGCTCAAGACTCAAAGGAAGGTTCGTAGAGCCAGTTGTGCAATCCGACTCAAGGGTGCTGCGAGTAAACCTGACGGGTTTACAGACAGCCAATTACCAGGTGGAAGGGGAACAGTGCAGGGGTCTACAAAGCACCCGTTTCTTTATCGCTGAGAGCAGAATAGTCTTCTTCTTCGGTCGATAGTAGGGTCGAGCCCTTTGCCCAGGTCAAAAGTGAAATCAAGAACGATTGATATCCCACATGCCGCCTCTGGGCCTCGTCTTTGAGCCACTTGAGCAGTTCACCGGGCATACGGATGCTGATGAGAAAGCGTTCGTCCGTCTTGGCTGCCTCAAGAGTTTCATCGAGGCTGGTCCTCGGTTTGTAGGCAAAACGCTTCCAGACGTGACGGTAGCGGTAGATGGTACTGACAGAGAGTTGGGTCTCCAGTGCAAGTTCTCTGACGAGCTGACTGCTTTGCATCGGCAAAGCATTTCTCTTGTGCAGGGCCTTGAGGGCAATTTCGATTTTTTCCTGGTTTTCCATGCTGGTGATTTTCCCTCCAAGAACAATGCTTCTTGTTGCAAACTATACATCAAACGTAGCGGAATTCCAGGAACCTCACTCGGCATATCTGCTGATCTTTCAGCCAAGCACCCCTGCCATTGCAACCGGATCGTCGGTGATCAGCCCATCCACCTGCCAGTCTACTAGTATGTTCATTTCCTGGCAATCGTTCACGGTCCATGGGATGACTTGCAGGCCGGCGGCATGAGCACTATCGACCATAGCGCGATCGATCGAAAGGAAGTGCGGACACCATACGTGGATGCCCAGTTTCTCAGCAACGATGGGTAAATCGAGCGGTGTATGTGCTGTGAGTAATGCAGTTTGGAGTTGGGGCTCTAACGTGCGGATCGCTTGAAGCGTGCGGATGGTAAAGGACAGGACCGTCGATTTCGCACAGTAATTCCACGCTCTTAAAGTCTCAACAATCAGTTGCTCAAAGTGTTCTTGGGCCGGACCGAGCCACTCCGGATCGTAGAAAGGTGTGCGTTTGACTTCTAAAAACAGGCGTGTCCCACCCAGATCAGAGACCGAATTGGTGCTTGCCTGAGCGTGCGCCTTCAGGAGTGCCAGAACCTGAGCAAGGCTCGGGGGTGAAAAAACACTGGCTGCGCCTACCATGATTGTAGGTGCAAATCTTCCCAGAAAAAGACGGTTCTGCTGAGGAAAGAGCACAGGATCTGGATTCAGATCAGCTATGTAATTATCTTGAATCGCTGACAGATCGAGGCTTGCGTACAAAGGGGCAGCCGTTTCTAGAGCCTGCGCGATGCGGCGACATTTGTTAGGCAGGGGTCGCGGGTCGTGGGTAATCAGAATTTGCCCATCCCGGCTCAGGTGTAGATCGAGTTCGATCACCTGGACGCCAAGGTCGAGCGCCCGCTCAATCGAGGGGAGGGTATTTTCGGGAACGAGCGCTCTCGCTCCCCGGTGGCCGACGATGAGCGGTCTAGGTCGGGGAGAGGGCATTGCCCCGCAGCAGAGAGCCAATCGTCTTGAGGGTGATCTTGGTCTGCACGAAGGGGTTCGCGGGCACGACCGTCTTATAGAGGTAGGAGTCGAAGGTCAGCCGCTGCACGTCGCGGTCGGCGCACATCTCGACAAAGGCTTCGCGGGTGGCGTCGGAGCGGTAGAAGACGTTTTGCAAAATCGAGAGCACGCGGTAGGTGAGGCCGTACTGTTTATCCCAGCGACGGACGTACTCCTGTAGCTGCGCTGTGCTCGGCAGCTTGCCTCCCTCGGCAGCCTCGACGATTACCTGCGCCGCCATCCGCCCTGACTTGGCGGCGAAATAGATGCCTTCGCCCGAGGACTTGGTGACGTAGCCGGCGGCGTCGCCGATGAGCATCACGCGGTCTACTACCCGGCGGGGGCGCGAACGCTCTGGAAGTGGGTGGGCTTCGATTTTGATGATCTTGCCGCCGGCAAGCTTGTGGCCGGCCCTTGCTCTGAGTGCTTTTTGCATACGGCGGATGCCGTCTTTATTCGGTGACATCGTGCCGGTGCCGACGGCGACGTGGTTCGATTTCGGGAAGATCCAGGCGTAGAAGTCGGGGGAGACGTCAAACCCGAGGTACATCTCGGCGCGGTCTTCGTAGTAAGCCATCTGCTCGGGCGGTAGCTCGATGCGCTCCTGGAAGGCAATCGCATAGGGCACATCCCCGGCGTCGATCGCCTTGGCAATCTTGGAATGGAACCCGTCAGCGCCAATTACGATATCCGCTGTAATCTGCCGGTTGGTGCCTTCCGGGTCGCGGTATTCGAGCACGTAAGGGGTACCTTGCTTGAGTTCTGTGAAGGTGCCCTGGATGAGGTGAGCACCGCACTCAGCCGCCCGGTTGCGCAGGTAGCCGTCGAGCACTTCGCGGCGGCACATGCCGATATATTCGGACTGATTGGTGAGCGCAATATCGACGGTGTGGTTGGTGGGCGAGATCATCGACATGTTGCGTACTCGCCGGTCGATGATGCTCTCCGGCAAATCGAATTCGCTCACCATGCAAAGCGGAATCGCGCCGCCGCAGGGTTTGGAGTTGTTGAGGTTCTTCTCGATGAGATACGTCTCAAAACCTGCCTTAGCACAGATCTCGGCGGCACACGAACCACCCGGCCCCGACCCGACAATTGCTACCCGAAGTGTCACTGGCGTCTCCCTTGGACCAACTAGGGCGCATACTAACACGGGCTTTCAGGCTCTTCCCGCCAAGGTTTCGAAGTGTTACAGAGTCTTAATCTATCCGCAACGGTAGAGCGAGAGGAAAAAGCCGGTGTTCGCGCAGTAAATCGGGAGTGAGCGGCGGTGCCCATTCCCGGCTGGTGCGCTCGATACCCAGGGCCGAGAGGAGCCAGTGGCTCGCGTTCTGACCGAGCAGGGTTTCGATGGCACCCTTTTCCTGATCCAGCTTCTCGACCGCGGCTGTACCCGCTTTGATCTTCGCTTTTTCAGCGGCGAGGGCGACGGCGGTATCGAGGCCACCGAGCTTATCGACCAGCCCCAGTTGCAGTGCTTTGCGCCCGCTCCAGGTGCGTCCCTGGGCGACTGCCTCCATCGCCGCCACCGATTTACCGCGCCCGGCGGCAGCGAGGCTCACGAAGCGCCGGTAGTTTTTGAGCAGTTCTTCATCGAATATTTTTGCTTCCTCGGGGTTGAGCGGGCGGTTGCCGCGCAGGGCGTCGGCGCGCGCGCCGCGCTTGTAGATTTCGGGAGTGATGGTGAGGTTGCGGTAGAGTGTCTCGACGTTGGGAATCACCGAGTAGATGCCAATTGAACCTGTGGCGGTCGAGGGTTCGGCGACAATCGCACTGGCTGCCATCGAGACCCAGTAGCCGCCGCTCGCGGCTGAGTCGGACATGGAGACCACCACCGGCTTTATCTTGCGCAGGCGCTCGACCTCGCGGCGCACGAAGTCGCAGCCAAGCCCCGCCCCGCCGGGAGAATCGACCCGAAAGACGATGGCTTTGATGTCGGCACGCTTTTCCGCCTCGCGCAGTGCCCGAATAATCGGCTCAGAGCCCTGGGAAGCGCCACCGGCCAGAATATTCGGGCCGCCCCCTTCCCCAGCGACGATCAGGCCCACAGAGTAGATGAGCCCAATTTTATCGGCACCGGTATTGAGGCCGAAATCGCTCAAGGGTACGCCCTGATAGTCACTGGCGCTCACCGTTTCAAGCTTCTGGTCGGCGTCAAGGCTGAGGCGCTTTTTCAGTCCCGATTCGACTTCGTCCCAGTAGGCGATGCCGTCGATGAGCTTGTTGCTCAAAGCCCACTCGGCAGTCGGGCGGTTGGAATCAATGAAGGTGCGTACCTGGGCTGGGCTCAGCTTGCGCGCCTGGGCAACAGCACCGACGAAAGTCTCGAACTGCTCGGTGAGGTTGACGTTGATCATCTCTTTGACCGGGGCGGTCGTCTCGGCGCGTCCAAAAGACTCGCCGCTCACCGATTTATACTTGCCGTAGCGGAAATACTGGATGCCGACGCCAAGCTTTTGCAGGAGCCCCGGCCAGTGGGTGACCTCGGTTACCAGGCCATTCATCTCGAAGTAGCCGGTGGGCGGCATGAAGAGCTGGTCCATCGCCAGGGCCAGATAGTAGGCGCGCTCGTTGATCCCCTCAGCGTACCCGACTACGAATTTGCCGCTTTTGCGAAATTCTGCAATCGCATCGCGCAGTTCTTCGGCTTTTGCCCAACCGCCGCCAAAGCCGTCAAGGTCAATCACCACGCCCTTGATGCGGCTGTCGCGGGCCGCCTTTTTAAAGTTATCGAGCTGGTCTTTGAAAGTGACGGTCGGGCTTCCTAAAAGACCGGCGGTGAGATCGACCGGGGCTGTCTCGGGCAGTTCACCGGCAAGTTCTATTTTGAGCACGGCGTCCGCAGGGATCTGCGGTCCGCGCAGCAACAGCGCACTGGCGATGGCGAGCACCACCAGCACGAGCACCAGCCCACCCAGCACCGCCAGCGCCCGGACAAACCAAACCCCAATCTGCTTTAAAATATCCACGCGTAAAACCAGCGACGTGCGACCAATCTTAACAAAAGCCCCTAGCGGTCCCGGACAGTCTGATTGCGCAGACGATAGACCCAGAAAGCGCCGCCCAGCAGTACAGCAGCAAAGGCAAAAGTAAGTGGCGTGCGGGCGACGAGCGGATAGTGGACGCCGGTACCGAGGGTGTGGAGCACCATCAAGATGGCCGCGAAGAAGACGCCCAGGTGCAGGCTCTTCCAGGCGCCCTTCAGCAGACGGACCGAGAGGTTGTTGCTGGTCAGGGCGGGCGGAACCATGGCAATTAGCGCAAAGACGCCGAGCATTACGCCCAGTTGCATGTCGCGCGGCAGGAAGAACATACCGTCGAGGCTGCCGCCCAGGACGTGTACGATCGCGCTCCAGGTGTGCAATATCGAAAAGCCAAAAGTGAACAGGCCCAGGTAGCGGCGCTCCTGCAAAAGCCCTGGCAACCAGCGGCTGAGGGGACGGGCAGCGAGGGTAAGCCCCAGGCAGATAAGGGCCAGATGCCCCTGCACTTCGCTGACGCGCTGCTGAATCAGATGGTCGTCGGGGTTGATCCAGCCTGCTCCGACCGAGAGCGCCAATAGACCGGCCAGCAGCCAGGTGAGTTTGCGGCCGTCGGTGAGTGAGCGGCCTGACGATACTTCCTCAATGGGGGCAAGCGGCGTCTTCTCAGCGGATGTAGTCTGTTCGGGCATCAGCAGTCCAGTAAGCTGAACGCACTCAGCTTCTTTTAAGTTACTGCCGGATACCGCTCGCAGCACCATTCTTAAGGTCATATTCAAACCTGAGACGAGTATAAATACTCAAGCAGGTTGACGGCGGCCAGTCATATTGTTAAGCTATGTGTAGATAAAGTTTACAAAGATTAACTAGGGAGTAAGAGATGTTCGCCGTAAACGCGCTGCCATTTGTCGACAACGAAGGCAAGGTCAAAGTCGATCTGGAGTTCAAGACGTTCTTCGTCTCCCTGGTCGAGCGGAACTACCAGGAAGGCCAATCTCTGGCGCGCATCCGGGAAGACATCAGCGCAATCCGGCGCGAACTTGATGTCGAAGGTCTGGAAGCCTTGCCCCTGGAGCAGTGGGCCGAGGAATCCATCTTCGCCCTTAAGCGCCGCGAAAACCTCCCGGCTCAGGCGCTCGCCGCCCAGCCGAACCTGGCCGTCTGCACCATCTGCGGCAAAGTCGGCCCCTACAAAGAAACCAACTGTGCTTCGTTCTGCCCTTACGGCGCTTAATCCGGAGCGGGCTGCAGTCGAAAATTTAGGTTTTTGAAGGCGTTCTCCATTGGAGGACGCCTTTTTCGGTGTAGTCGGCGGCCGGTAGACCACGCGACTATCGGCCCCATTACTTGAGCCCGAGTTGGGACCAGAAAGCGCATTTGTGCTCTGCGGCAAAGCGGGTGCTCTCTGCGGTCCCGGTCGGCGTGAAGGTTTGCACGTTCTGAATTGCTGCGTCGAAGGTCCGCCAGCGCGGCTCTCCAGGCGTGTTCGGATCTCCGGTCCTAGCAAAGGTCGCCCAGGCAAGGCTGAAAGCATAGGAGAGCCTTGCCTGGGCCGGGTCGAACCGTGCCGGGTCTGCGAGGCCGACTATCGGCGTCTGAAAGGCGTAGACCAGGCTGCTGGCGTGAAAAGAGCCCAGACCCGGCAGACCGGCGGGCGTCTTGAGGCTCGTCACCGCCCGTGGGTCATTGAACTCGAAGGCGTACACCGGCACATACCTGGAGAGGGCGGTGACGGCGTTCAGCGCCGGGCAACTGAACATCGCGTCTGTGAAGACGGTTGCGAAGGCAAGGGCAGGCGTGCCGTAGGTTTTATACGGATACTGAGCGAGCACCTGTCGGTTCTTCACAGCCCCCACCAGCAAGCCGGTCCCGGCCCAATACTTGTAGAGCTGCATTGGCTTGCCGTCCGGTGAAGCGAGGGAAATAAACAGCCTCCCCTCGTCGTGGTTGGTGCCCTGGAGGACGGGGATCCGGTGAAATTTACCCTGACTGAAAGCCGCCTGCAAGGGCAGGGGCAGAAGGGTAGTGCCGTAGATGGGGGACCATACCAGATTGCCCAGGGGGCGCAGACCCGGTACGGTCGTGCTCATTAATTTCTGCGCGGCGACCTGGCGCAGGCAGGCGGGTTCTGCTTTGCGGCAGCCGAGTCGGGCGGCGTAGGCCAGGTTGCGGCGCGAGGCGTCTATCGCGCTGACATTGTTGTTGGGAGTCGTACACAGCCCGCTCTGGATAATCGCCTTATCGAATAGCCCGGCTGCTCGGGGGGAGGCGAGCTGTGCGCAGACACTCAGTCCACCGGCGGACTCCCCGAAGAGCGTGACGTTACTCGGGTCGCCCCCGAATTCGGCGATGTTGTCGCGTACCCAGCGCAGGGCAGCCTGCTGGTCGAGCAGGCCATAGTTTCCCGAGCCATCTCCTGATTCGGCATTGAGGCCCGGTAGCGCCAGAAACCCGAGGGGGCCGAGGCGGTAGTTGAGCGTGACGACGATCACACCGTGCTTGCGAGCCAGGACGCTGGCGTCATAAAGGCTACCCGCACCGGCGGTGAAGCTGCCGCCGTGAATCCAGACCATGACGGGAAGGCGACCCTTCGGGGCGGTCTCACTCGGCGCGTAGATGTTCAGAAAGAGGCAGTCCTCGCTGCCCTTCACTTCGCCCTGGGTCTCGCCCGGCACGTCGAAAATACCCAGGACCACCTGCGTACATTGGTTTCCGAAGGCGGTCGCATTCCGGGGGGCTGTCCAGGCGGTCACTGGTTGTGGGGCTTTCCAGCGCAGGTTCCCGGTCGGGGGAGCAGCGTAGGGAATGCCGAAGAAAGTCCGCAGGCTCGCCGTCTTAAGGCCAGTGACCGGCCCCCCTTTGGTGAGGACGGTGACGGGTTGCTGGGCACACACGGGCGCAGCCGACAGCAGGGCTGAAATCAGCAACAGACGGGCGTGGATCATGGCGTTCTCACACAAGACAGCAGTCCAATCAGCAGGTATCGTCGGTACCGAGCTGCACACAACTAAAATGGTGCGGTCGATTCAGCCGGTGAACCGGCATTGATCAAGGCTCACAAGATTGAGCCTCAGGAGCGACCTTGCCAGCTCATTGTTGCAGGAGTAAGTCATGTGCATTCACTTTCTCGCTGCTTTGCTCATTGCGGTTATTGTGTCTGCACCTGCAGCAGCCGAGCCGTTTGCGCAACTGCGTACAGCCTATGCTGCCCGCAACGCCGATGCTGCAGCCGCCGCTTACGCTCCCAGGGGCGAGGTGATCTACCGCTACGCCGGCGTACCCGAGGAGCGCCACGTCGGCCGTGCAGCAATCGCGGCATCGTTTAGAAAACTTTTCGCGCAAATTGACCCGGCTGAGCGCCTCGACCTCAACTTCCGCACCACGAGCCGACAGGGGAAGCGCCTGTCCGGTATTTACCGCCTGCGCATCGGCCAGGAGGCAAACTATGGACGGTTCGAAGTCGAATCGGCACCGGATGGCTCCATTACACGCGACATCAGTACAAGCGCTCTGCCGACCGAGTTCGAGGACGCGAGCGGCCCCGTCATGCTGGCAGCTGACGATGAGCAACTCGACCCGACCTATTATGACCGTCTCGTGGGCCGCTACCGTCTGGCCGACGGCTGCCAACTCGTCGTCACCCGCTCGGTCGTGCGGCTATTCGTCCGCAATAGCTGCACCCAGGTCTGGCGCGGGCTGACGCGGGTTTCCGGGCGCGAATGGACTGCTGGTGACCGCGTGCTTTCAGGCAGGGCGATATCGACTTACCGTTTCGCTGATGGCGCAGCGGGTGCCAGTGCGTCGCTCCAGGTGCTGTCCGGTGGTCAGACTCTGGCTGCGCTCCGACGAGACCCCTATCGCCGTGAAGCAGTATCATTTACGTCGCGCGACGGCACACGCCTCGCGGGCACCCTTTACCTGCCCGCCGGACCACCTGTGCGCCGCGCCGCGACTGTTCTCATTCACGGATCTGGACCGCAAGACCGCAACGGCTACGCTTCGATCATCGCCGTCATGGCCGACGCACTGAGCGCCTCGGGCCGCGTCGTGCTCACTTACGACAAGCGTGGAGTCGGGGGGTCGAGTGGTGACTGGTCGCGTGCCGGGTTCAACACACTCGCCGATGACGCGGCAGCCGGGATGCAGTATCTTGCTGCGCGCTCCGAGGTCGATGCCGCCCGAATCGGCCTTGCCGGATCAAGTCAGGCGGGCTGGGTTGCGGCGGCGGCCATAGCAGGCGGCGCGAAGCCTGTGGACGTGCTGCTGCTCGGCGCGGCGGGGGCGGCGATGACCGTGGCGGAACAAAACCTCTACAACACGGAGATGCGGATGCGTTGCGCGGGAATACCGGCGTCCGACATCGCGCTGGCACTCGACCAGCAGCGAGCCTTCTTTGCTTTTGTGGTGGATGCGCGGCAGGCAGCGGCGCTCGACGAGCTGACCGCGAGGGCACGGACCAGGGCCGTGCTCGCGGACTGGCTATTCCCGGACTCGAAAGGCCTTGATCGGACAAGTGGCGAATGGTATACGACGCTCGATCCTGCGTTCGACCCGATCCCCATCTGGCGGGGGTATCGCGGCCGTGCGCTGTTCCTGTTTGCCGAGCACGACGATGCAACGCCCAGTACCGAGGCCATGCGCCGCCTGCTTGAGACGCGGATCGTGGCCCGACTGTTGTCCAGGAGCCAGCACCTTGGATTGGTGGCAGGCAATCAATGCAAAGCCGAACTTGGCGATCTGTCCGAGTTTTCAACTGAATTTTTCTTCAGGATGGCGACATTTGCCAGGGAAGGCTGAGGCCAAGCTTCAGCCGGTCACGATGAGCGTCCACAAGCCTGCACCCAGGACCAACGCTCCCAGGTGTTGGGGCAGCAATAGTCGTGCAGACTGACGGGAAATCTTCTGGGTGAGCCAGAAAGTGAGCAGCACTGAGCCGATGAGCAGCGTGCCCTGCAAGAAGGCAATCACGGCCGGGTGGGCGGTCAGGACCGGCAATTGAGCAGCGTTTGCACCAAAAGTCAGCCAGGTGACGGGCAGCAGGCGGCCAGCTTCTTCGAGGCCGAGGTTCAAGTAGTGGGCGAGGGTACCCCCCAACACAAGCGGCAGGTAACCGTAAGCCAGGTGGGTGAAAGGCTGGGCTGTACCGCGCGGGGCAAAAAGTTTGACGAAGCCGTGGCTGATTAAAGGAATAAGGGCGGGGACAGTGAGCACCAGCAGCGAGAGGGCCAGGTGGGTGAGGAAGGAGGTGTTTGCCGTCTGCCAGCCGAACCGGGCCGTCAGTTCCGGAAGGCGGTGCAAGAAGATACCGCCTAAGAGCAACAGCAACAGTGCGACCTCGTAGGTGCGCGGTGTGTGGGTCGTCCACAGTTCGATACCGGGCGGGCGCAGGTTGAATTCGACCGAGCGGTGCGGGCAGGCTTTGAGGCAGGTCATGCAGAGTACGCAGTCGCGGTTGTCCTGCAATTGCGCCGGGTGCGAGTAGAGCGGGCAGCCCGCACTCGCCTGCCCTTCACCTTTCTGGGGGCCGCCCTTGTAGCACTGGTAAGTGGTACAGGTGGCAGAACAGATGCCCTGCTGGGCGCGCAGTTCGGTCATCGAGAGCTTGGCAAATAGGCCGTTCATACCGCCAATCGGGCAGAGATAGCGGCACCAGAAGCGCCGCTCGAAAAAGAGCGAACAGACGATTGCACCGCCGGTAATCAGCAGCAACAGCCAGGCCGAGAGGGCGGCCGTATCCTGCAGGTTCCAGAGTTCTTCCCAGAGAAAAATCAGCGCGAACAGGCCGAATAAAAACCAGCCGCCCCAGCGCTCCACCGGTTCGCGGGGCCAGCGTCCGAGGGAGCGGGGCCAGAGCCGGAGCGATACTTTCTGGACCAGTTCGCCCCAGATCATGAAAGGACAGACTGCACACCAGAGGCGGCCGACAAACG
>JANNPH010000191.1:0-11958 GCA_031399965.1 Gloeobacteraceae cyanobacterium SOY_34_metabat_159
TTTGTATTGTTCCTGGGCCTCTTTGGTGCGCCGCTGCATCTCAGGCTGGACAACCTGCATCGTGCGCATGTTGCGGATGGAGCCCGCAGTGAGGGGCCAGAGCAGCCCCTTGACCAGGCAGGTGAGCAGAATGATGCCGACGCCGTAGTTGGGAACGACCTGGTATAAAAAGTCCAGGATGGGCAGCATGACGCTGTTCGTCAGAAAACCGATACCAAAATCCATTCAGGCTCCCAATGGTGATGAAGCAGTGTTACGGCGCTCAGTCAATTCTAACTCTGTCTGTTGACGGATGCTGCTCTTCTGAGTGTCTGCAGTCGCTCCTTCTAGAAGGTTGACCTTTGTGCCCGTGGATTGGTGAGGGCCGTAAGAATATGGTCGCGCCAGGCCCCATTGATATACAAATAGTCGCGTGCATACCCTTCGACCACAAATCCCAGTCGCTTGAGCAACCGGCCGCTGCGCTCGTTGATCGGTAGATAGTTGGCCATGATCCGGTGCAGTTTGAGGCTCTCGAACACGTAGGGAATTGCTCCTTCCAGTGCCTCGCCCATCAAGCCCCTGCCCACCAATCGGCCATCAAGGGCGTAGCCCAGATAGCAAGCTTGAAAAGGCCCCCGGACAAACTGTGAGAAGTTGCAGTGGCCCAACATCGGCCCATTTGGATCAAAACGGTCGAGAATCTTGAGCTTGAGCGACACGCCGTCGAGAAATTCCTGGCACTCCAGTTCGAGTTGCTCCTCCCAGTAGGGGAGGGTCAGAAAGTGTTTGGGCCGGGGTGGACTCCAGGGAGCCAGGTGATCCTCATTACTTTTGAAAAAATCGAGAAGCCTGGCTGCCCCTGACGGTGGGGCCACCTGCAAGCAGAGGCGTGCGGTCTCGATATTTGCAAGAGGATTGCTCATAGCCGGCTGTGGCAGGTGCAGAACGCTACAAGGTTACAATGCCAGGATTCTTAACCTGCTGACCTGTTGTGAAACGCTTGCTACTGCTCGTGCTGGCCGCTGTGCTCGGTCTGACGCCCGTGGCCTGGAGCCAGAGTCGGAGCGCTGCACGCTTCGAAACAGTGCAATTTCAAAGCAAGCTGGTCGGTAAGACCCTGCCCTACAACGTTGTACTACCGGCAGAGTATGAACGCGCACCCAATCTTCCCTACCCGGTGCTCTACTTACTGCACGGACTGGGCGACCACGCGGACGGCTGGCGGGGCAGGAGCTTTTTGACCGATTACGCAGCCGAGAACCGTCTGATCATCGTCACTCCTGAAGGTGGTGACAGTTGGTACACCGATAGTGCCACGGTGCCGGGCGACCGCTACGAGTCTTATCTGATACAGGAACTGATTCCTGATGTCGAGAGCCGCTACCGGACGGTCAAGTCGCGTGCCGGTCGGGCCATTGCCGGTCTCTCGATGGGCGGCTACGGAGCGATCAAGCTTGGAGTGAAGTATCCCGACCGATTTAGTTTCGCCGCTTCGACGAGCGGAGCCCTTGCAGTTGCCTCCTATCGTACAGAGGCTGACCTACCGAAGTCCGGCCCCCTTGAGCAGAGCATTTTGCGGACTTTCGGCCGGGCGGATGGCCCGGTCAAAGCCGCCAATGACCTGTTTAAGCTGGTGGGCGAGTTACCGGATGAGCGGATTGCATCTCTGCCTTTTCTCTATCTCGACTGCGGCACCGAGGACTTTTTGCTCCAGTCGAGCCGCGGCCTGGACCGGTTACTTTCTAAGCGCAAGATTCCTCACCAGTACCGCGAGCTTCCGGGTGATCACAACTTCGCGTACTGGCGCAACCGGTTGCCGGAGATCTTTCGCATTGCCGAGCAGCGCATGACATCACAGCCCTAGATGCCATCGCTCCGCCGGGCTCTGATGCCATAATGGAGTGGCCGAACCACACAACATCTCTATTCATGACCAACCAGCTGCAGGTACCCAAGCAAAAACTGGCGAAGCCGCCGCTGACGATTCACACCCTTGGGGACCGGGTTTTGCGTCAGGGCAGCAAGCAAATTGCCTCGATCAACGACGAAGTGCGCCGCCTGGCACAGCAGATGCTGCAGACGATGTACAGCGCCGACGGCATCGGGCTTGCCGCACCCCAGGTCGGCGTCAACAAGCGCCTCATCGTCGTCGATATCGACCCTGAGAATGCCGCTCGCCTGCCGCTCATCATGGTAAACCCGACCATCAAGCAGTTCAGCTCGGATCTGGCTGTCGATCAAGAAGGGTGCCTGAGTATCCCAAATGTCTTCGCGGATGTCCGTCGCCCGAGCCGTGTCGTTGCTTCCTACCGAGATCTCACCGGTAAGCCCGTTTCACTCGAAGTTTCTGGTCTACTGGCCCGCGCTATCCAGCACGAAATCGACCACCTGGAAGGGGTCCTGTTCGTCGACCGCGTCGAAAACCAGATTGGCCTCGCCCCCAAGCTTGCCGAGCGCGGCTTCTCCACCCGCGATGTCCAGTTGCGTGCCTGAGCCGTTCTAAACAATTGACAAGAAAAAGCCAGGCAAACGCCTGGCTTTTGGCTTAGGGGGAATCGGCAGGAAAACTAGCGGAGTTCAGCGCTCTGGGTCCACACGAAGCAGCCAAGGACGGCTGTGATCGCCAGGAGCAACAGCGGCAGTGTGCCGGTTGCAAAGAAAGGCATACGGCCCGTGGTAGCGGTGTAGACGAGGGTGGCGCAGGCAACCAGGGGGACGCTGATGCCAACGGCGACGCCGAGAATTTGAAGGGTGTGGAGGCGGTCGAGGTGTTGGGTGGTCATCAGCTTGCTCCGCAGTGTTGCTTATATCAACCATTGTTCTTTTTAAAGCGCACCGCGCCGAGGGTCTACTGGGCAATTTCGATTGCGCTCAAGAGCAGGTCAGGGAGCATGCCGACGCAAGTTGAGGTTGCCTGCGCCAAAGCGCAACCTTTAGTACTCTTCATCCCCTCTGGTCCTGCGCTCAGGCGGGTTTAGAACCGCCGACCCTTTCCCTAGAATTTGAAGAGTAGACCTCGAAAGTACACATCCCGAGTTGATGAAGAGCTGGTCGCTGTTTCCCCAAGCGGCAGCGCACTACCTCCTCAAAGCAGGTTAATGGTGTTCAGGGAAGCGGCAAACCGCTTCCCTTTTTTATGGGCGACACGGGCAAAGTACAAGTCAAAGACAGCGATATTCAACGCGCTTAAGAAGTGAGCCTTTTACTCATCAGCAGCTTGCGTGGACCCACAAAAAGAAATTCCTGCTCGGCACGCTCCTGGCGATAGCCGAGCGCACGGTAAAGATTGAGAGCGCCGTCGTTGTTTTCCATGGCGTGCAGGCTAATGTCGGCCCGGTTCCAGCGGCGAGCAAACTGTTCGACTTCTAGTAGCAGGTTGCGTGCAATGCCCAGCCGCCGGAAGCGCGGACTCACCGCCAGGTTGGAAACATAGACGAAACGTTCGCGTTCTCCCAGACCAGGAAGCCACCACTGCTGCGGTAGAGGGCGCAGGGCCACTTCGACCGTACCGATGGGGCGGTCCCCGGCAATCGCGACCAGGCAGGCATAAAAAGCCTGGGGTGACTCCAGGCGACGGCTGAGGTCAGACTTGAGGCTCGATTGAATCCAGGGTTGCAAAAGCTGGTTGAGGCCGACCGGCGGGTGGAAGCACTCGGTCAGCACGGTGGCCACCCAACTCGCATCGGCGACTATAGCTGGCCGGATAGCTACGGGTTCGCGCGTCGCTTCAGTGGTCTCGATGCTCTTCATACCAGGCCATCTGGATCGCTTCGAGGATACCCTCGTTCGACTTTTTCGGGTCGTCGGTAAAATCTTTCAGTTCAGTCACCCATTGGTGCAGGTCGGTAAAGCGAACCGTGAGCGGATCGACCTCAGGGTGGGCTTCCAATAGGGCAATACCAATGTCCTCGCTGTCCTGCCAGGTGAGCTTCATCGAACTCGCATGCTCGTTCACATCTGTCATTTTACGCTTCCGAGAGGCAAATGGCTTCTGCACCCCCTCCACTTGGAATGGGGAATTCGTGGATGAGCGCAGACTGACGACCTAGCCTAGAATCGATCCGTCACTCGCGCTCTGGATATTTTTATGTGTGGAATCGTCGGCTATATCGGTGCGCGCGCAGCCGTGCCGTTTCTGGTAAATGGCCTGAAGCGGCTCGAATATCGCGGTTATGATTCTGCCGGCATTGCCACGGTCACAGCGCAAGGACTGGAACTGGTCCGTGCCAAGGGCAAACTCTTTAATCTTGAACAGAAGCTTGAAGGGGAAACCCCAAGCACAGCCACCATCGGCGTCGGCCACACCCGCTGGGCCACCCACGGCAAGACCGAGGAACACAACGCCCACCCGCACACCGATACCACCGGCCGGATCGCGGTAATTCAAAACGGCATCATCGAGAACTTCGCCGAACTGCGCGCCGTTCTTAAGGCCAGTGGTTGCCTCTTTAAATCTGAGACCGACACAGAAGTCATTCCTCACCTGCTTGCTTTCCATCTACCGGGGCGGAGCTTGCTTGAAGCAGTCCTGAAGACCGTGAGCGAGTTAAAAGGCGGCTTTGCCATCGCTGTCATCAGTGCCGACCACCCGGACGAATTAATTGTCGTGCGCCAGCAAGCACCGCTGGTGATTGGTTTCGGCGAGGGCGAGAACTACTTTGCAAGCGACGTCCCGGCGCTTGTTTCTCACACGACGCGCGTCCTCACCATGCAGGACGGCGAGTGCGCCCGCATTACGTCTGAGAAAGTCGAAGTCTACGACTTTAAGGGCACACCGCTACGCCGCACGCCGCGCACGCTCAACTGGAACCCGAGCATGGTCGAAAAGCGCGGATTTCGCCACTACATGCTCAAAGAGATCCACGAACAGCCAGGAGTAATCCGCGACACCCTGGCAGACCGCATCGGCGACGCGACTGGTCCCATCCGCCTGGGGCTCTCCAGCGACCTGTTTGTCGGGCTGGAGCGCATCTACATCATTGCCTGCGGCACGAGCTGGCACGCCGCACTCGTGGGCAAGTATTTAATTGAAGAACTGGCGGGTATCCCGACCGAGGTCAACTACGCTTCTGAATTTCGCTACTGCCCGCCGCCTCTCAATGCACGCACCCTCGTCATCGGTGTCAGCCAGTCGGGCGAGACAGGCGATACCAACGCGGCTCTGGGAGCGGCTAAAGCAAAAGGCGTACGTCTTCTGGGCATCACGAATTGCCCAGAGAGTTCACTGGGCAGCCTGGTAGGCGAACTCATCGACACCCGTGCAGGCATGGAGATCGGCGTAGCCGCCACTAAGACTTTCACTTCCCAACTGATCGCTTTCTACTTGCTTGCACTGCACTTAGCCCATCTCAGAAGCACCCAAACGGGCGAACGCATCCAGGAAATTCTCACCGGTCTTCAGCAGTTGCCGTCTCAAATAGAAGGCATCCTCGACACTCAGGAGCGCTACATCACCGAACTGGCCCGCGAGTTCGATTCCACCCGCGACTTTATTTTTATTGGCCGTGGCCTCAACTACCCGATCGCCCTTGAGGGGGCCTTGAAGCTCAAAGAAATCTCATACATCCATGCCGAGGGCTACCCGGCAGGCGAGATGAAGCATGGGCCGATTGCACTGCTCGACAGCGAAGTACCAGTGGTTGCCATCGCCGTACCTGGCAAAGTCTACGAAAAAGTGCTTTCGAACTCCCAAGAGGCAAAAGCGCGCGATGCCAAACTGATCGGTGTTGCCGTCCTGGGTGATCCGGCTGCTGTCGAAACCTTTGACCAGATTCTGCCGGTGCCGCTCGTAGACGAGATTCTCTCGCCTATTCTCACAGTTGTTCCTCTGCAATTGCTCGCCTATCACATCGCCGCAAGGCGCGGGTTGGACGTGGACCAGCCGAGAAATTTGGCAAAATCAGTGACTGTTGAATAGACTTTTATCGAATAAATTTGTGGCTTTAGTAGCCACAAGACTGCATATATCTGGAGACTTCAGAAGATCACCTGCCTGCACAAGATCCGATTTCAAACCCGAATTCAGTATTGTGGAATCGTCTCGACTGGTGGCCTGTGCAGTAGTGTCTTGAATCCGGGATATGTAAGGATCTATTTCGGCCACCGGCGCAGTCCACGGCTGATAGCCAGTCGCTCGATGTTCTCGACCAGCCCGGCAAAAGCCCGCATGAGCCAGTTATGCTCACCGACGCTACAACCGAGGGCACGCTGCACCTGGGTGTCAAAGCGGACCGGCTGTAGTGAACGGTAGTGCTCCCAGTAGCTGAAGATGCGCGCCTGGCTCTCTGCGAGCTTCGAGAGTTTGGGCAGGGCATCGCTTTTTTTGAGATTGACGTCGGGTTTACAGGGCAACAAGTTCCAGAGGTCGTTGTTGCCCCAGACTGAATACGGCAGCAGGTGGTCTACCTGATAGCCTCCGTCAAGGGCGGCTGCGGTCCAGACGCACACCAGAGGCCTGTCGCTCTGCTGCAGCAACCGTCGTGCTTCGCCAGTGTCCCGTTCTGCACCCGGACCGGCCAGCAATAGAGGCAAATAACCGCCCATTCCCAGAGGAGCCGCAGGATTCAGTTCAGCGCTCATGCGTGCCCAACGCACCACGATGCTGTCCTCGATCCAGTGCTCAAAGCGGCAGATGTCGAGCCATACTGCCTCGGGCACCACGACCCTCCCAAAACTTTCTTCCGTGCCCGCCGTAGCTGAACGCACCGGGGGGCGAAAGCCGAACACGGGGGTATCTCCACCCCCGGCATGGGTGACTGGTCCATTGCGGATGGTCCTTGCGATCACCCCCAGTTCGGCACGGAAGCGATTCGGATTTTCGTCGAGTAACCGCAGTAGATCCCAGAGGCCGGCAATGTCGGGGCGCGTAGCCAGTTCGCGCAGGACAGTGCGAAAAGCGATGCCGCCAGCTCCTGTCGGTTTCTCCGCCTGGATCTGGGCGATGAAGCCCGTGTGGTTGACGAGCGGCCAGTAGTAGATCAGCCACTGCATGGCAATCGACCAGAGCGGCACGTGAACGCCGTCGTCCAGCCAGTGCACCAGGTGGCGTTGGGTGCGGCTGACAGCACAAAGCGCTCGGACCAGGGCGAACTTGTAGGTCGCCACTTTCCTGTCCTGGGCGAGGATGGCCTGGATACGTTCCAAACCAGGACTGGCCGAAGCAGCAGCCTTCTCGAAAGCGAAGACATGCCATTGCACATCTGGCCGGAGGGCATCGGGCACGAGCGCAATATGGAGCAGCCTCAGCCCGGCCGACTCAAATAAAAGGGCCAGTTCACCTGGGGCGACGCGGGTAAAAAGCCGCCCATCCGATCCCCGTTCCTGGCCTTCAAACCCCTGACGGTAGGACACTACCAGGCGACCTCCTTCTCCCAGGATGCGTGCCAGGTTGAGGACGGCCGTGATCAGGTCCTCCCGCCGCACGTGCATAAGGGTGGCGCAGCACAGCACGTTGGCAAACCGACCCGCCTCGATCTGTGCCAGGTCCGGCAAGCTGGATTGCTCCAGCTGCAAGTAGGGATAGTGCTCCCGCGCTTCAGCAATCATCTCGGGACTGGCGTCGTAACCGACAGTCGGGTATTCTTCCGCCATCAGCCAGACCGCGTCCCGGCCGCTACCCACTCCGATATCTGCAGTTGCTCCACCGGGGTGGAAAAAGGCTTGCACCAGGGTGTAGAGACGCGATGGTGCCTGGGCGCGGTAGCGGGCACTCGTGTCACGGGCGTGGCTGGCGTAGAACTGCAGAGTGTTCGGATCCATCGAAAGATTAGCGGAGAAGCAATTGGGCGCTCTAACACCGTACCTGCAGAACCAATTTGCTCAGCACTGCCCGGCAGGCTGGCAATGTCGAAAGGAGGTGGCCCTGCTGGACTCGACCCTCGAGCGGCTGATGGGTTATGCCTCCCGAGCAGACGTCCTGCTCGAAAACCTTGAGGAGCAGAGCCGGGTATGGATCGAGTTCGAGGTGAGCCGGGCAGATCCGGTGGCCAACCACGCCAAGTTCGCCACCGCCCACCTGTTCTGCCCCTGGTCGGAGCGAGACACGTTCGTGGCGATGGTGAGTTCCCACGTCAGTCGGGGTCGTCGCAACCTGGCCGCCAATACCATCGGCTTGATGCGGCAGTTAGGAATCCAGGCATTTCAGATCTGCCTTTTCCCGAAGCTGAATCCCGTCGAGATCCAGCACTACAATCACCTGGATGTGGCAACGCTTCGCGCTCAATCGCTCGATGCGGCAGCGGAAGTCGAGCGGGTCTTTGCTGTCAGCGGTCGTATTGCCCACTGCTCACAACGGAGAATTCATTTTGTAGGTGAGCCACTGGAGGTTCTGCTCAACCTCAGGCAGTGGAATCGGGACCTGGCCAGTGCGGAGGGCCGTTTACGTTGGGGTCGCCGCACAGTGACCTACTTCGTGTTCGATCCCAACGCGGAGGGGTTGTTTGCCCCTGCCAAGTTCTGCGCTTACAGCGCCCTGCCGCTCCAGGATGCTACTCAGCCACATACTACGAGCACCATGACGGTGAGCCTCTACACAGAGATCAACGCTGACACACCGGGGTTTGACGGCACGAAGGCAAGACACCACCTGGTCGAACACCTGGGCATGGAGTGCACGCCGGTCTGGCCGGTGCAGTTCGAACAGTGGCTCCTGGAGCATCGAGGCTGCATCAGCGTGCATCCTTCAGGTCCCCGATTCCTGCTACTACCTACCTGGTTGCGTTGAGCTTCTGGTACTCTCGGCGCATGAACTGACCCGCATGCTCGCCCGTGGCAATCTGTTGTGGTGCACGGCGGTCGAAGCCTCCCAATAGAGCCAAACGTACTATTTGCGACAAAGCCTGAGTAATGGCGCTTACAGTGTTCTGGGGTACAGTTTAATATTCTCTTAACCCTGCAGTCCGATACTGAGCCGTGGTTCTGTACAAAAAGCGCAATATGAAACTCAGACACTGGTGTGCTTCTGGTCTCCTGACCTTCCTGCTGTTGGCTCCGACTGGCTCGGATGCCCAGAATTCCCCCAAGCTGGTGAGTGTGGGCACTTACGACACCGGTCTTGGTGAGAACGGCGCTGAGATCCTCAGCGTGCGCAGATTTGACAAGATCGCTGCTCTGACCAACATTGCAGGGAACATCGATCTGCTCGATATCTCCAACCCGTCCCAGATCAGCTTGATCCGGCGCATCCCAGTCGATCCGGCCTTCGGGACACCTAATTCGGTTGCGATCCACCCCTACCGCGACTACTTTCTGGTCGCTTCCGGCCGCAGTGGCAGCACGGGTCGGGTGAGTGCCTACCGCCTCTCCGATGGGGTATTCCTTGCCTCTGCCCCGGTGGGTATCCTGCCTGACTCAATTGCCATCTCCCCAAACGGCCAGTATGCCGTGATCGCCAACGAAGCGGAGGCGACCGCGCAGGGCAACAACGGTGGTGCGGGTTCGCTCTCGGTAGTTAGCCTGCGCGGCTTCAATCCGAACAACCCCGCCTTCTTGCCGGTGACGGCGGTTGCCCTACCTTCTCAAAACGGTGTGCCCGGCTTCTCCACCGGCCGCACCGACGATATCGGCCGCCTGAGTGTCGATAACACCCCCGGTACTCTGGAGCCGGAATCGGTCGCCTTCAGTTCGGACAGCCGTTACGCCTACGTCACCTTGCAGGAGAACAGCGGAGCCGTGCGTATTGAACTGCAGACTCTTGCCCTGACTTTCTTCGGCCTTGGCCAGACGACTCACCCGGCCGACCTGACAAACGACAACATCTACAATCCAATCGAGACCCTGACTGCTTTTCGGGAGCCGGACGGCATCGCTCTCACCTCCGATAACCGCTACTTCGCAACCGCCGACGAGGGCGATACGCGCAACGCCAGCGGCAATAACGCAACACGGGGCGGCAGGACGGTCAGCCTCTTTGATGCCGAAACCGGTGCCTTCGTTGCAGACACCGGCAACCAGCTTGACAATGCCGCTGCTGCTGCTGGCATCTACCCGGATTCGCGCAGTAACCGTGGCGGGTCGGAGCCTGAGGTGCTCGATGTCGAGAGTTTCCGGGGCAGAACCCTGGTTGCGGTTGGCCTCGAACGGGCAAACGCCGTCGCTCTCATCGACGCGACCAATCCAGAAGCGCCCATCGTCGTCGATCTCGCCGTGACTGGCACCGGACCGGAAGGGATCAAGTTCTTCCGTAGTGGCAGCAAGCTCTACTTGCTCACCGCGAACGAGGTATCCGGCACCGTCTCGGCCTTTGAAGTCGCGTTTTAGCCTTTGGGGGTCGGTCGTGACACGACCCCTGACTGCTGAATATCTATTGGGGTTGGTCGTCGCACGAGCGCGCCGGCAGCAGGGGGCTGAACCGGCGAAACTCGGCCAGGTACTGCTCGGCGGCAACCAGGCAGGGCAGGTTGAGGCTGTAGTAGACCCAGCGTTTTTCGGAACGACTGCGCACCAGCCCCGCCTCTTTTAGAGTCTTGAGGTGAAAAGAAAGCCTGGACTGGGCGACTTCTAACGTCTCGCCCAATTCGCATACGCACAACTCCCGAGTGCGCAGCAGTTCGAGTACTCGCAACCGCAACGGCTCCGAGAGCGCGTGAAATAGGGCGGCGATTTGCTCCGAGGTCAGATCGCTATGAATCAACTTTGGCTGGAGCAAGGGAGAACCTCGGCCGGTTGGTATGCGATGTGGACATTACACACTCTAACTGGAGAGCAACAGGCTTGTGCGGACGGAACCGCAAGGTTCACGCCTGAGAGTCTGCTGCTGGACCTGTGCCTGCCGGGGCAATGCAAGGTTTAGGGGATCCCGCAAGCGTTCGAGCTGTGCCTCTTTCAGGGCAACTGCAGGATTGGCGGTGAGAACCGTTTGTAGTGCTTCTTCGTCAGATTTGCCGGAGGGAATGAGGTAGGCTGCGAGGAATGTCCCCGTGCGCCGCAATCGTCATGAGTCAAGCGCGACGAAAGTTTTTGTTCAATGCCTGCCTGGTCTTCGCTCTGCTTTTGGGGATACTCGGTCTCTTCTTGAGTGCCTGGACCGTATTGCCTGCCCCAACTTTCGCTCTGCTGGCACTGAGTATTGGTGCCCCGGAGGTGAGCCCCTGGCTGGTCCTCTTGAATCTGACGGCAATCGTACTCGCACTCGTCGGCTTGCGCGTCTCGCTCGTTGCGCGATGGGCACTCGCTTTCGGGGTCTCGGGTCTGCTGCTGAGCAGCCTGCCCCTTTTGCAGCTGCCTGCTACCGAGGCGCGCCTCGATGCTCAGATGGAGTCTGCACTCGGCCGCGACTATCAGTCTGAGATTGCAGCGACAACGCAGGCAGGCTGGCGTTCTGCTCCTTTCGTCCCGGCTGACAGCTTCCGGGGAATTGCGGCTGAATCGGTGCGCTTTCGGTCGGGCATCGAATTTGCTGCCCCGGCAAATAGCCCCCTAAGGCTCGATGTCTACCAGCCGCCGCGAGTCGGAAAATACCCGGCTCTCGTGGTGCTTTACGGTGGTTCCTGGCAGCAGGGGAACCCGAGCCTGAACGCCGATTTCAGCCGCTATCTCGCGGCACGGGGCTGGGTAGTATTTGCGATCGACTACCGCCACGCCCCTACCTACCGCTTCCCGGCCCAGATTGTCGATGTGCGTTCAGCCCTCACGTTTATCCGCCGGGAAGCCGGACGATTTGAAGTAGACCCCGACTGCCTGGTACTGCTCGGCCGCTCGGCAGGAGCACACCTTGCTCTGCTCGCCGCCTACGAGAATGGCGCTGTGCCGGTGAGGGCCGTGGTCAGTTATTACGGCCCGATTTTTCTCGCGGACGGCTACCGAGATCCGCCCAGCCCGGACCCACTTGATGTGCGCAAGGTGCTTGAAACTTTTCTGGGCGGAACACCGGATACAGTTCCCGAACAGTACCGGCTTGCCTCGCCGGGTAGCTACGTGGACCGACCGCAGCCGCCGACGCTGCTGGTTTATGGCGGCCGGGACAACATTGTCGAGCTG
>JANNPH010000234.1:0-31131 GCA_031399965.1 Gloeobacteraceae cyanobacterium SOY_34_metabat_159
GGGCCGGGTGGATGGTCAGGTGAAGGTGCAGGGCTATCGCATCGAGCTTGGAGAAGTGGAAGCGGTGCTTGCGGCTCACCCAGGAGTGCAAAAGTGTGTGGTCTTAGTAGTGACCGGGCAGTTGGTGGCTTACTGGGTGAGCAAAGCCGGTGACGAGCTGAGTGCTCAGGAGTTGCGGTCGTGGCTGGCTGAGCGCTTACCGGCTTATCTGGTGCCGGGTCGGTGTGTACAGATAGAGTCGGTGCCGCTCAGTGCGAACGGCAAGGTGGACCGCTCCGCCCTGGCTCTGCTGACTACAAAAGAAGAGACTGCGGTTGCCCTGGTCCCAGTCCCAGCAGCAGACTCGGCCGTGGTCGCGGTGCTAGTGGGCATCGTGTCTGAGGTGGTGGGAGTCGAGAGTGTGGAGGTGGAGGCGAACCTGCTGGAGATGGGGGTGAACTCGGTCGGGGTGATTCGAATCGCGAACCGGGTGGAGCAGGAGTTGGGTTATCGACCGCCGATAGAGGCTTTTTACCGTCACCCGACGATTGGTGCACTGGCCGTGGCCTACGAGGAGTATCGGTCGTCGGAGCCCGCAGTAGTAGAAGCCCCGAAACTCTCCACGGAGTTGCTGCGGGAGCCAGAGGAGCGTGAGGCGTTCAAGAAGCGTCGGCATGGACTGCGACCAGAGGCACCGACACAAAAGCAGATTCAGCTTGCGACCAGCCAATCGGACGAAGCCCTTCAGCAAAAATATCTGGAGCGGCGTAGCTACCGCCAGTTTGCTCAAGCACCGATAGCACTAGAATCTTTCAGCGATTTTCTCGGTTGCCTGCGCCAACTGGTTATCGGTGGTGAACCGAAATATCTCTACCCTTCAGCGGGCAGCGCCTACCCAGTCCAGACTTACCTGCACATCAAAGCGGGCCGCATTGCCGGACTGGAGCCAGGCACCTACTACTACCATCCGGCCGAGCACAGGCTTGTATTACTGACGGCCGGTGTCGAACTGGAGCCCGAGATTCACGACCCGTTTGTGAACCGGCCCATTTTTCAAGAAGCCGCTTTCTCGATCTTCCTGGTGGCCCAGCTAGCGGCAATTGCACCGTTGTACGCGGATCACAGCCTGCCGTTCGCCACTCTTGAAGCGGGTTATATGAGCCAGTTATTGATGATGCAGGCCCCGGCAAGCCAGCTCGGGTTGTGTCCGGTCGGGTTGCTCGACTTTGAGCGCATCCGGCCTCTATTTGATCTGGAAGTGAGTCATGTGCTGCTGCACACCCTGCTCGGCGGCCAGATCGAGAGTAGTGCGCAGTGGGCACCGCCTGCAACCTATGACCTTGCCCTTGCCCAGAATGACGAGCGCGAAGAAGGAGAACTCTAAAGCCATGAGCCAGTACCGCAATTGCCAGGAGAGTGCAGGTTGAACGCCGCGACATTGCTGGGTTATCTCCGAAGCCGAGGAGTCGATCTGTGGGCTGAGGGAGCACGACTGCGCTTCAGTGCTCCAAAAGGTGTGCTTACCGAAGAACTGCGCACTCAGCTTTCAGCCTGCAAAACGGAACTGCTGCCCCTGTTGCGTCAGGTAAAACCGGTGAGCAGTGCCACACCGATTGCCCGCACCGACCGCAGCCAGAACCTGCTCCTCTCCTTCAATCAGCAGCGGCTGTGGTTCTTAGAGCAGTTATCGCCGGGAGGAGCCGTCTACAACCAGGCGGCGGCCGTCCGCCTGAGCGGAAATCTCGATATTGCGGCACTGGAGCAAAGTTTCAATCGGGTCGTCGAACGTCACGAGTCCCTGCGCACCTGTTTTCCGGTCGTGGAAGGCCAACCGGTCCAGAAAATTCAACCGGCCTCACCCCTGCCGCTGCCCCTCGTCGCCCTGCCGGATGGACTTCGTGAGGACGACAGCGCCGTCCGGCAGAAGATGCTTATCGAGGCCCAGGAGCCCTTTGACCTGGTGCGCGGTCCTCTGTTGCGCGTCCTGTTGTTGCGCCTCGGCGAGGCTGAACACCTGTTATTGGTGACGATGCACCACATCATTTCCGACGGCTGGTCGGTGGGCATCTTCATCCAGGAACTGGGCACACTCTACGCCTCCATCCACACAGGCCGCCCCCTGCCGCTCCCGGAGTTGCCCATCCAGTACGCCGACTTCGCCGCCTGGCAACAAGAACGGATGCAGGGCGAAGCGCTCACCGACCAGCTCACCTACTGGAAATCACAACTGGCAGGAGCCAAACCGCTCCTGGAACTGCCCACCGATCGCCCACGCCCGGCCGCTCAGACTTTTCGGGGAGCGACCCATCTATTCAAGTTGCCGGTGGAGCTGTCCACCCGCCTCAAAGCGCTCGCCCAGCAGTCGGGTGCGACCCTTTTCATGGTCTTGCTCGCTGCCTTTCAGGCTTTTATGCACCGCTACAGCGGCCAGACCGACATCTCGGTGGGCTGCCCGATTTCAAGCCGCAACCGCTCCGAGATCGAGGGACTGATCGGCTTTTTTGCCAACACGCTCGTGATGCGCTCCGACCTGTCGGGCAACCCGACTTTTACCGAGTTACTGGCCCGCGTCCGGGCCGTCGCCCTCGGTGCCTACGCCCATCAGGATCTGCCCCTGGAGCGCCTGATGGAGGAGTTGCAACCGGAACGGGCACTGAGCCACCAGCCCCTTTTCCAGGTCGCCTTCGTGTTGCAGAACGCGCCCGCTGAAACCCAGCGCCTGCCGGACCTGACCCTCGAACCGCTCGAAATCAACAGCGGCACGGCCAAATTCGACCTGACCCTGTCCATGATGGATACGGCTGACGGACTGGTAGGCTTGCTCGAATACAGCACCGATCTCTTTGAGGCCACGACAATTCGCCGCCTGGCAGGGCACTTCGAGAACCTGGTAGCCGGTATTGCCACAGCCCCGCACCAACCGCTCGCCTCCCTGCCGCTACTCACACCCGACGAACGTCACCAGCTACTCACTATCAATCGCACCGCGACTGACTACCCGAAAGACGCTTGCATCCAGCAATGCTTCGAGCAACAAGCGCTCGCCACCCCAGAAGCAACTGCCCTCGTCTTGGGCAGCGACACCCTCACCTACCGGCAACTCGACGAACAGGCCAACCAACTCGCCCACCACCTGCAAACACTCGGCATTGGTCCCGAAGTCACCGTGGCCGTCTACCTGGAGCGCTCGTTCGAGCTGATTGTTGCTCTATTGGCCATCCTGAAAGCCGGTGGCGTCTATCTGCCCCTCGACCCGAACTACCCCACTGAACGTCTGGAATTTATCGTCACCAATGCAAAGCCGACCCTGCTCCTTACCTGTGTGTCGCGATTAGAAACGCTGTCCGACAGTCAGAAGACAGTTGCCGTTTGTCTAGACCGAGACTCCAGCACGATTGCTCGCCACTCCACCGACAATCCGGCTTGCTTTACCGCTCCCGATAACCTTGCCTACCTCGTCTACACCTCAGGCTCCACAGGCACCCCCAAGGCTGTCGCCGTTCCTCACAAAGCCGTCCTCAGGCTTGTACTCAATACTCACTACGCCCAGTTCGACAGCAGTCAGACTTTCCTGCAACTGGCTCCCATCACTTTCGACGCCGCCACTTTCGAGGTCTGGGGGCCTTTGCTCAACGGCGCAAAGCTGGTTCTCGCTCCCGCTGCCTTCCCCTCGCTCCGGGCACTCGGACAACTGATTCAAACAGAAGGCATCACGACTTTGTGGCTGACGGCCGGGCTCTTTCACCAGATGGTCGAGTTCGAGCTGGAGAGTCTGCAAGGCGTGGGCCAACTGCTCGCCGGGGGCGACGTGCTCAGTGCCGCTGCCGTACGTCGTTGTCATGAAGCCCTGCCCAATTGCACCGTCATCAATGGCTACGGGCCGACGGAAAACACGACTTTTACCTGTTGCCAGGCGCTGAGTGATGCCCGAGCCGTAGCGGACAGTGTGCCGATTGGGGTGCCGATTGCGAATACTCAGGTGTACGTGCTGGATACGCAGATGCAACTGGTGCCTGTGGGTGTAGCAGGCGAGTTGTACGTCGGCGGGGAAGGCCTGGCGCGGGGGTATCAGGGGCAAGCGGCGATGACGGCGGAGCGGTTCGTGCCGAACCCGTTCGGTGAGAGTGCACGGCTGTACCGAACCGGGGACCGGGTGCGGTGGAATGCGGATGGGGTGCTGGAATTTCTGGGCAGGTTGGATGCCCAGGTAAAGGTGAGGGGTTTTCGGATCGAGCCGGGAGAAGTTGAGGCCGCTTTGCAGCAGCACCTCGGTGTCCGGCAGGCGGTAGTCGTTCCGCGCGAGGACGCAAACGGGGGGACACAGCTGGTTGCCTACGTCGTGGCTGCCCAGGAAACCAGCCTTGACTCGGCCGACGAACGCCTCTACCAGTTGCCAAACGGCCTGGAGATCGTCCGTCTTCTCAATAAAAACGAGACGGACATGCTCTACTGGGAGATTTTCGAGGAGAAGATCTACCAGCGCTATGGCATCACGATCAGTGACGGCGACTGCATCTTCGATGTCGGGGCCAATATTGGCCTCTTCAGCCTGTTTGCCCATCAATCGGCCAGTGTCGAAATTTACGCCTTCGAGCCAATTCCACCGATTGCCGAAGTCCTGGAAGCCAACATCGCCCGGCACGGACTGAATGTGAAGCTCTTTCACTGCGGGCTTTCTGATCGCCTAGACACGGCCACTTTCACCTACTACCCGAGCATGTCCGGCATGTCGGGTCTCTACGCCGACCTCGACGCGGATGTGGACGTGGCCCGGACCACCACGATCAACCGGAGCGCCGAGTTGGGTTCTTACGCCGAGGCGCGGCTTGCCGAAAGGTTCGCGGGCGAGAAATATGCCTGCCCCCTGCGGACGCTCTCCAGCGTGATGGCTGAAGAAAAGATCACCCGCATCGATCTACTCAAGATCGATGTCGAAAAAAGCGAACTGGATGTCCTGAGGGGCATTGCAGAAGACGACTGGCCCAGGATTCGCCAGATTGTCATGGAGCTGCACGATATGGACGGCCGCCTCGCACTGGTGGTCGAATTGCTGCGTGGTCACGGCTACGCAGTGGAGGCTGTGCAAGGTGCCAGGTTTGCCGGTACGGGGCTTTACACCCTCTACGCCATCCGCTCCGATTCAGTTGTGAGGGCAGTCGGTCCGCGCAAAGAGCGTCCCGCACCGCGCACTACACTCTCGCCCACCAGGCTGCGGGAATTTTTGCAGGCAAAATTGCCCGAGTACATGATTCCCTCGGCCTTCGTCGTGCTGGAAAGCCTGCCGCTCACAGCAAACGGCAAAGTGGACCGGGCCTGCCTGCCTGCTCCCGAGGCACTGTTGCACCCCGGCGAGCGCGTCGCACCCCGCGACCTGGTCGAACTGCAACTCGTCCAGATCTGGGAAGACCTGCTGGGTCGTGCTCCCATTGGTGTGACGGACAACTTCTTCGACCTGGGCGGTCATTCGCTGCTGGCCGTGCGCCTGATGGCTCGCCTCGCCGACCGCTTTGCCCTGCACCTGCCCCTTACCAGCCTGTTCGGCGGAGCCACGATCGAACAACTCGCCGCCGTCCTGCGCTCCCAGGCCGGCTCCGTCTCCCTATCGTCCCTGGTGCCGATTCAACCGGGCGGGGCCAGACCGCCCTTTTTCTGTGTGCACCCGGCCGGCGGCAATGTGCTCTGCTACGCGGACCTGGCTTCTCACCTCGGTCCTGAGCAGCCTTTTTACGGCCTGCAGGCTCAGGGTGTCGATGGCCGCACGGCCCCCCACCTCACCATCGAAGCGATGGCCCTTCACTACCTGGAAGCCCTGAGTGCCGTTCAGCCACACGGACCCTACTACCTGGGCGGACACTCTTCGGGCGGACTGGTCGCCTTCGAGATGGCCCGCCAGTTGCAGGCTCGGGGCGAACGGGTAGCCCTGCTGGCCCTGCTCGATACCCCCGCCTTCGCAGACGAGCGGTTTATTTCCCCGGCCCGAGATGACGCGGAGTGGCTGACAAACCTCGCCGCCGTCATCGCCCACTTCTACGAGCGGCCGGTGCCCGTCGCCTACTCGGACATTGCACCCCTGGCCCCGGCCGAGCAACTGAATTATCTACTCGCCAGGCTGCAACAGGCGGGTCTCGTGCCACCTCAGACCGACTCCTTGCTGGTGCGCGGACTGCTCGCGGTCTATAAAGCGAATACCGAGGCCGCCCAGGCTTACCGGCCTGCCTCCTACCCCCACAAAGTCACCCTCCTGCGCTCAGAAGCGTTCGAGTCAGAAGACGATTTCGGCTGGAAAGCCGTGGCCTGCGAGGTCGAAGTCATTCCAGTGCCCGGAGACCACATCTCGATGCTGACTGAGCCGCACGTCCAGTCCCTCGCCCGGATGCTCGCCCGTAGCCTGGTTGATACCGATGCTTGAGCCGCCGGGTGAGACCTTGCCTCCACCCCAGAGCGTACCGGGCCGGGGCATGGGCACTTTTAACGTCGTCTGGTTCGGCCAACTCGTATCGGTGCTCGGCTCCAGCCTGACCAGTTTTGCCCTGGGTATCTGGATCTACCAGAAGACCGGCTCGGCAACCCAATTTGCTTTGATCACCCTGTTTGCCACCCTGCCCTTCTTCGTACTCTCACCCCTGGCCGGTGCCTTCGTGGACCGTTGGGACCGACGCACCGTAATGATCCTGGGGGATTCGGCCGCCGCTTTGAGCACAGTCGCAGTCGCAGCCCTGCTCTTTAGTGACCAGCTCGAAGTCTGGCACCTCTACGCATCGACAGCGGCGCGTTCTGTCTTCGGCACCTTTCAGTGGCTCGCCTGGAGCGCCAGCACCTCGTCCCTGGTGGACGAGCCGGACCTCGGCCGCGCCAACGGCATGACCCAGCTTTCTCAGTCCCTGGCACAACTGGTGGCCCCCGCCCTGGCCGGTGCCCTGCTCGGGCCACTCAAACTCGAAGGCCTGTTTTTAATCGACTTCGCCACGTTTCTAGTCGCCCTGATCACCTTGAGCTTCGTGCGCTTCCCGCCCCTCAAGACCGTCACCGCCCGCCAATCCCTCTGGCGCGACATCGCCTACGGCCTGCCCTACATCGTAAAGCGCCCCGGACTGCTCGCCCTCCTGCTCTTTTTTGCCGCCATCAATTTGCTCGTCGGCACGCTCAGTATCCTCACAGGACCGCTCGTGCTCGCCTTCGCTCCGGCCAGCACCTATGGCCTTCTGCAATCGGTCGGGGGCATCGGCATGGTGGTCGGTAGCCTGGGCCTCAGTGCCTGGGGTGGCCCGAAGCGCTCGATCGACGGTGTCCTGGTGGGCTTCGGCCTGGGCGGCGTCTGGATGGCCCTGGCCGGTCTCAAGCCCTCGGTGTTGCTGGTGGGTATCGCCGCATTCCTGTTTTTCTTGAACCTGCCCATCATCTTCGGCTCAGCCCAGACCATCTGGCAGAAGAAAGTGGAGCCGGCCGTGCAGGGCCGGGTCTTCGCGATGAACAACCTCATTTCCGGCCTCTCGTTCCCGCTTGCCAGTCTGATTGCCGGTCCCCTCGCCGAGCGCGGCTTTGAACCGCTCCTTGCTCCCGGTGGCCCGCTTGCTGCGAGCGTGGGCTTGTGGATCGGGGTCGGACCGGGGCGCGGTATCGGCTTGATGTTCATCGTCCTGGGAGCGCTCACCAGCCTGCTGGCCCTCGGCGGTTACCTGTACCGGCCCTTGAGACTGGTGGAAACCCTCCTGCCCGATGCCGCGCAGGCAGAGAACAACAATTTTGCGGCTCGCACTTAAAACCGTATCAAACGCTGCCTAAATTCCTGGGGCGGCCCCTAAAACAGTTTGTCGGGCACCCTGGCTTGTGGCGATGAGCATTCTCGAAACGAAAGCTTGAGACTGCCGACCGCTGCACCTCGCTCCTCCGGTACCCAGTCATACCGTTTCGTCAAAAAAACAGGCGGATACCTCGGGAATCAGAGCTTGATGAGTGACGAATTCCAGGCACGTCCGCTCATTCAAACAATGAAACGGTATCACATGTCTCTTGAGTCGGTCGGAGCCGTTCAGCCAGTGCTGTCCGATAGGCGTGGTGTCCTCTGTCCGCCACGTCGCCATCCAGTCGCCACATTTTCAATACAGGAAAGGGAATTCATGAAGTCACAAAAATCGGGTTTGCGCAATCAGCTTCTGAGCGTGCTGTTTACAGCCGGACTGCTGCTCGCGGCCACCTCATCCGCCCATGCCCAGAGCCGGGCTGCTGAGTCCCTGGCGCTGAGCGGTGAGCAGGCCCAGGCTTTTCAACTGCCCGCCGATGTGCAACTCGTCCGCAACACCGCCACCGGTTATGACCTGAATTCGGAGCGCTACCAGCAACGCCGGGGTGCAGCTCGGGTACTGGGTGGCCAGATCACGGTCTACCGCGATGCCGCCGGTGTGGCGACAACGGTCATCGGCTCTTACTATCCCAATTTGCAGGTGCGCAACCAGGTGCGGGTGAAGCTTGCCCAGGCGCGGGCCATCGTCGAAACCAGACTTGGCAAAGAGGGCGACTGGCGGGGCGAATTGCTCCTCGACCCGCAGACGGGCCTGCAAGTCTGGCAGGTCGAAAATCGCCGTCCCGAGAGCCGCTGGTTCTACTGGGTAGATGCCGAGAACGCTCAGGTAATCAAGGCTTACGACGGTCTGACTACCGGCCAGGGCACCGGCGTTACCGGCGATGTGAAGAACCTCTCGGGGCTCACGGTTCTACAGGGCAGTGCTTACGTGATGCAGTCTTCCGACTTGCGTCAGACCACCCGCGATGCCCAAAATCGCCCGGCCAGGTTCTTGCAGGGTCCGGTTGCCACCGACTCAGACGACAACTGGGTCACCCCCGGCACCGCTTCTCCCGGTCAACCGGCCATAGTAGACGCCCAGTTCTTCGCACGCGTCACCGACAACTACTACCTCAGCAAGTTCAACTTCAACTGGCTCACTCCCTATCCCCAGGGCATGGTCTCGCTGGCCCACGTCAGGCGCAACTACAACAACGCCTTCTGGAACGGCTCGGTGATGTCCTACGGCGACGGCGACGGCACCAACTTCATCGAGCTATCGGGCGACCTCGACGTAGTCGCCCACGAACTGAGCCACGGCCTGACCGAGGCGACCAGCGGCCTCGTCTATCAGACCGAGTCCGGCGCCCTCAACGAAGCCTTCTCAGACATCATGGGCACCGCCGCCGAGTTCTTCCACGGCACCGGCAACTGGACTATCGGCGAAGACATCACAGTCGGCTCCAACGGCATCCGGAACATGGCCAACCCAAATGAAGACGGCCAGCCCTCCCACTACGCCGACCGCTACACGGGCACTCAAGACAACGGTGGCGTCCACACCAACAGCGGCATCGCCAACCACTGGTTCTACCTGCTCACCCAGGGCGGGCAAAACGCCAACCCGACCCGTGCAAGCGGCACCAGCGTCGTCGGCATCGGCATCGAAGCGGCCGAACGGATTGCTTTTCTAGGTTTCACGGGTCTGCCGGAGACAGCCAACCACTGCGCCGCCCGCAGTGCCACCATCGCCGTCGCCACCGCCTCAGGTCGGCAAAACAACGTCGCCGCCGCCTGGAACGAGGTCGGGGTAAATACGGCGCTCTGCGGACAGTAGGCTTTACCCCTTTCCAGAAAAACATTCCCTCGCTCCTCTACTTTTCCCAGGTAGGGGGTGGAGGTTCATAGTGTCTGGGGTAGGCGAAAGTGGGTAGTCAATCTTATCAGGTGCCTGCTCTTGTTATGAGCCAACGCTAAAATGACGGGTGTACTTCGAGGGTTTCCTCATGGAGCTTTCACAAAGCAGAGTGTTTTATCCCGTCGACCTCTGGGTCCAAGATGACCGGGGAAACGTGGTTCTAGTCGCGAACGTCAGGTTCCGTCCTAATAGCGAAAGCTATGTTTCCCAGCTCGAAACTCATATCAGAGACGCATCTGAGTACCATAAAAAAAATATTCCCTATGGAATGCTTATTACTCGTGAGTTTATTCGAGTGTATCAGTGGGATGGCAAAGATTTTTCAGATGCCAAAGTAGAGCTTGTGACCGAGGATGTTCTAAGCGAATACGATCCCGAATTTAAGGAAAAGCGAATTTTCGAGTTTTATGCAGAAACGCTCATTGAAGGATGGTTGCGGGATTTTGCTTTTCACTGGAAGCATCCCCACCCACCGGGCGAAGATCATCTAAAGTACATTGGACTCCTTGAAAAATTGGAGGGTGCGCTCACGTCTTCAGCAAAAGAGCAAACTTCTTTTCTCGATGAGCAATGACAATTTTGTACATAGAAACAAATTTTCTGATGAGGATTGCTCAGGGTCAAGAGCCGCTGGCACAAGCCTTATTGAAAACACCTCCTACAAATCTTCAGATACACATTCCAGCGCCTTGCTGTATGGAAGCATTCTCGGCTATAAAGCACTACCGCAGTGAGCGGAACTATTTTGAGGCAGAAATTAGTAAAGGGTTTAAAGATTTAGAAGACAACCAAGCCTCAAAATATGCGAAGCAGTTACTAATAAGCTTACAGGAAGCAGTTATCAATAGTCAGAAATTGCTTAATGACACGCAATCCAGACTGTTTTCAGCAATTGATGACGTAGTGAATAATGCGATGATAATCCCTCAAACCAATTCAGCCTTAATGGCGAGTCTTGATCCTCAGCAAGCATATATTGACGATCCGACTGACAATCTTATTCTTCACTGCATCCTCGATCACGGCAAAGTGATTGCCAATGGACCTCATGCATTTGTAACTAATAACTGGAAAGATTTCAAGTCTCAGACTATCAGACAGTTACTTCATGACAGTGGTGAAATTTACTATTTTTCAGACGCAAGATCGTTTCAAGGCTGGTTCGATGCAGGCTGCCGAAAGAAACCTCGACCTTAGCTTGGTCAATAGGTCCAGCTATCGTGCTCCAGTGGTGCAAAATTCAGGTGCTGACACTTTCGTAGTCAATGGCCGCCCGGAAGCTCGTCACCAGCGAGAGCAGGTCTTCGGTGAGGCTGGTCTCACCGGCCAGAATTCTTGGGCGGAAACTGCCGGTAAAACGCACCAGCGTGGCGCTCGCCTGGTGAAATTTGTGGGGCTCAAGCAAGCTCAATACCTCGAACTGGTGACCGTTCTTGCCTCTCAACCCGGCTTTGAGCCGTTCGACAACCCGGTTCAAAGGAGCGGAATGCAAGGTGCTGTGCAGGAGCAAGTAGCCGCTGTTGGGGTTGATAAACTTCCAGTATTCTTTGAGGAAGTCCAGGTATTCTGTACTGCTCCCGCAGTCGAACCAGACCAAGTCGAGGGGATGGCCCCGATTGGTGGCGGTCCAGCCCCGAAAATCAGAAATGTGTGTTTCCAGTAACGCGCTGAACCCGAGCCTTGCTACCAGGTCCAGCACCTCCTGCACTGGAGCGGCGTGCGTGCGGTTGTCGATGGCGTGCAACTTCGGGCAGTAGGGCTCAAGGTAGAATTCGGGATTGGCCAGCAGCGGCTCGGCGGCAAGCCAGGCGTTGACGATGCGGGCCGTCTCAGCACGGGTGGGACTGGGGGTGCGGTCGAGGGCAAGGAGCGCTTTTCGGGTTTTTTCCAGCAGTGCTCGCCGCTCCCGCTCGAAGTCCTCGCTGTTTTCAGCAAGGGCCTTCAAAATAAAGGGCGTCGTATACCCGATGCCGACTTCCAGGACGCGCCGTGGGCGAGTGCTGCGGATGAGCTGATAGAGCAACGGTCCCATCAGTTCGGTTCCCATGCCCGGCTGCATCAGCCCGGTCGTCGCTTCTAAAAATTCGGCATCGATCATCGCCTGTTACCCAACCCTTTGTTCAAAGTGGTGACCTGGCCCATCCAGGGTCAGCACGCAGGGAACGCGGTCCGGGGCCGCCAGACGCAGCAACCCGTAGCCGACGCCCGCCAGCCCGTCCATCAATCCGGGTAGCCCGTTCAGCGTGCTCTGACCCAGGGCACTGCCGTCCTCGATCTGCGGCAGCAGGCCGGCCACCAATCGGTAGACGTCGCGCCGCCACTTCGGTACGGCGAGGGCCTCGGCCGCCTGCTGCAAAAAATCGAGACAGCCCAGAGTACCGTGGCACAAGCACAGGCCGCGGCTGAAACCCTGGGCCACGGTCGCCTGCACGGCCGCTTCCACTTCGTTTCGCACCTGCGCGTCGGCGTGGTCGAGCATTTGCAGGCGTGCAAGCCCGATCCCGGCGGCTCCGTGGCACCAGGCCGCAGCCAATCGCCCCGGTGCCTGCGTGTCTGTCGTGGGCGCATCACGCAGGTCGGGCCAGTTGCCGTGGGCACTGAATAGACCGCGTTCGTAGGCGACGGCGGAGCGGGCCGCGTCGCGAAATTTGACCTGCCCGCTGAGCCTGGCAAGCCGCAATAGAGCGCTGGCGATGCCAGCCGCCCCGTGGGCATAACCGAGCAGCGGACGCCTGCTATTCAAGGTCAACCAACCGATGCCGCCGCTGACCGGTTGCGCTTTCAAGAGCAGGTGCTCGCCACACTCGATCAGGGCGGCAAGCAAGCGATTTGAGGGCAGGCGCTCGTACAGGCCCTCAAGACCCAGGATGCACCCGGCCGCCCCGGCCACCACGTCGAGGTGCCTGTCCTGCCGGACCAGGGGCAATAAATCCCCCGCCAGTTCGAGACCCTCTATCAGTAAGGCCCGGTCGTCCCAGAGTGTGCCCAGTTGGGTCAGCGCGTAGATGACGCCGCCCCAGCCGCAAAAGCCGCCGATCGAGCGCAGGTGTTTGCCGTCGCGGCGGGCCTGCTGCCGGACGCCGGCTACTGTGCGCCGCGCCAGGGCTTCGTACTCCGGGTCGCCGCTCAGCGCTCCCAGGTGGGCAAAAAACAGGGCGATCCCCGGCAGGCCCCCGTACAGGTCCAGACCCAATAGACCGAAAGGCACCCGGCCGAAAACCGAATACTGACCGGCGGCAATCCAGGTCGCATCGTGCTCGGACTCGATGGCCAGGGTCCGCAACCGCTCGCCTACGCTCATCGCGGCGGCGAGCAACCGGCCAGGTTCAGCGACAATCCACTCGGTCGGGAAGGGCGTGGGTACCTGACTCAGGCCACCCTCAATCGGCACAGCCGCTGGAAAACTGTCGCGTATCAGGCTCAGTTGTCGAGCGAGGTCGCTCGGTCCGAGGGCCTCCAGACGCCGGTGCACCCCCTCTAGACCTGACTCGCAAAACCACTGGTCGATCCGGGTGCCGGTGCTGCTCACCAGGTAGCGGGCATCGGGGTGCGACGTGAAATAGGGGATGTCGTCGCGCCACAGATCGGCCCGTTCGTGGGCAATGGCCTGGGTGACACCCGAAGTCGGCGCGATCCCCACCCAGAGCCGGTCGAAGAACAACTCGCGCTCGAGGGCGTCGCGCAGCAGGCCCGGCTCGTAGCTCTCGCTCAGCAACCGGCTATAGAGCCGGGTCGGGCGCACAATCGACCGGATCTGGTCGCGGGCAAAACGGCTCAAGGGTCCACCAGGTGCCATCATCGCCTCCCGGTGGGCAAGGAGCAGCCCGTAAATCGCCGTGAATCCTTCGACGACGACCTCGGCGTAATCGCCCGCCCTCAGCGAGACCCCGTCCAGCACCGGTCGGTTATGGCCTGCTGCCAGGGGCGTCCGGCGATAGACCAGCCGCATCCGGTCGGTACCGGCTTCCTCCCAGACCGGCAGCCGACCCGGGTTGAGTTGCCCCGGCCCGGCGTTCAGTCCGCTGATATCGACCCCGACAGCCTCGGGGTCGCGGCCCGACCAGAGCCTCTGGGGCAGCATCCCCGTGCGCAGTACAGAATCCTCCAGTCGGCTACGCGCCGTCTGTTCTGAGAGGCTGAGTTCCGGTTGCGCCCGACACCCCTGAAACAGGCACTCCAGGTCAATCAAGTGGGGGTGCTCGCCGCAGGCAATCCAGTTTTCGTAGTAGCAGTCGCTGGCGCCAAGCACGTACAGGATCGCCAGGTAGCCGCCCTGCCGCAGATAAAAGCGCCGGACCTCCGCCGGATGCCGGCAGGCTTCGGCGCTTATAAATTCCGTCCAACCGTGACTGGTGCAATCGAGCACCCGCAGGGTTTGAAAAGGTGGGTGCTCCCCGCGCCTGTTGAGCCAGTCCAGGAGTTCCTGGAAGTGCAGGTCCACGGCCAGGGATCTGGGTTTGTAGACCAGTTTTAAACCGCAGCCGAAGCTGACAATCGTCACCGAGCGACCGCCATTGTGGCTGTCCCCGGTCGGTTCTAAACTGACGACGCCCCCGAGGTCGCCTGCAAGCCCAAATTGACGGCCAATCGCCTGCCAGTCGGCACCGAGGCGGCAGAGCACTTCGGTACTCGCCGCCACCGAGGCGTCGAGGTGGGCGACCACCTGGCGGGCCAGGACCGGGTATTCGCTGAAAAGGCGAAGGGCCGCCTCCGGGCACAGCGCGTCTACGAAGGACCGAAAGCGCTGCTGCGGGTCGTTGCCCGATAACTGTCCCTTCAAACCGGCAATATGGAGTTCGAGCACCAGGGTGCGGCGCAGCAGGTTTGTCAGTCTGCCTACAACCTGGGCTATCACCGTTTTTTCGAGCACCTCGGGTTCACACTGCAACCCGCTGCCGGACTCTACGAGCGAGCGCAAAGCGGCTTTGAAGTTGTGCATGGCCCGGACGACCAGGGGCTCGATCAGGGCTGCGAAGTCGCCCTGCAGGTCTTCAGTCCGCGTGGGGAGCGCATTGGTGAGGGCATAGACCTCGGTCAATCTATGTACCCAGGAGCCTGGGGGACCGGTGCGCTCGCGCAGGGTTTCGTTGCTCAGGCCCAGTAAATCGAAGAACTGGCCCGCTGAAAGTCCCTCCGCTGCCAGTCGCCGCTCAAAGGTGCCGTCTATCTCGGTGAATGGCGTCCGCCACTGCCACCGCTGCCAGCGGCGCACCGCAAGAGCGCTCTCGACCGCTTCGTCCGGTGCCTCCTGAAGGGCTATTTTGCGCTCAGCAAGCCTCCGGGCACCGTACCAGCTAAAATGCTCCCCCCAATCCACCATCAATCGACCGCTCACCCGATAACAAGTCTCAGCACGGCCGCAACGCACCGTGGGGACAGTATAGATAGCCGGTTTCAGGGCATGCCTGCTCGATTTTTTTGAGCTTGCGACCGATTTTTCGCAACTGTCACAAATGCCGGCTCCGCAACCCAGATCTTGCCTGTTCCGAAAAAATGTTTCAAAACAGCAAAATTTCTTCATGTTTCTTGACTTGCTTGTTCAAGCCGCTTTTGCATTTAATATATTTACCGAGTTGACAAACTTGGGTATAGACTTCCTTCCAGCGTTTTATCAGGTCGGGCTTCTACTTTCTTGACTTCCAGCGAGCCTGACCGCTATTCGAGAGTCTGCTGGTCCCACTCCAATTATTCGTTGTTCTTGTTGGAACAGTTTTTGCATAGGTTCGTGGAGTAATCGACTGGCTTGCGGGCTCGCGGTGGTGTGCTCCGCCATTCGTCCGGTAGACGGTTCTCTTTTTTGGTATCTATTTCTAATGTCCGTGGTTCCGCTATTCCAGGTGGCGCGATGTCAGCAATATTAGTGACGAAAGTTCGTTTCAATTTTGCTTCTTTGCCAGTGAAATACAGACATTAGCTTTCAGTATTTCCTGAGCAATTTCATCCAGGATTTTCTGCTGCCCCCCCGGCTGCCTGCAGCAAAGTTTGTAGTCAAATCTTGCACTGACGACACAGGCTGGTACTGCGTGCGTCGCAGCTGTTTGCTGTTGTGCGCCGACTCCCAATTTTGTTTGCAACCACTTGTTACGTACCGACTAGAGAATTGGTGAACATGAGCAAAATTCTGATTGTTGAGGAGAATGACCAGGACCGCGGTAATTTTGTGAACTGTTTCAAAAAAGCCGATTTTACGGTGATGTCCGCAACCGACGGTCGCCTGGCTCTTCAGTTAGCCCGAGAATGGATGCCCGACTTGATTTTAAGCGAGACCTCGACCCCGCAACTGGATGGCTATGACCTGTTAAGAGAGATCAGAAAAGATGCGGTGACCGAGATTGTGCCTTTTATCTTCCTGTCGGCCAGGTCGTCGCGCCACGACGTGCGCCGGGCCATGCACCTGGGGGCAGACGATTACTTATTCAAGCCCTGTGCGGCAAGCGAACTGCTCGCGGCGGTCACGGCTCGTCTGCACAAACAGTCGGTCTTGATGCGGCTTATCGATCCGGCCAAACTCAGTACGGCCCTCGCCTGCCAGTATTTGCCCGCCACCTTTCCTCGCCTGCAAGCAGTCATCCGCTACATCGAAAATCACTACCGCGAATCGATTAGCCTGCGCGAAGTTGCCCAGGCTGCCGGTTACTCGCCCGCTTACCTGACGGACATGGTGCACCGCTTGACGGGCCGCACGGTCAATTGCTGGATTACCGAATTTCGGATGCGCGAGGCGCGCTGTCTACTGCTCAACTCTGAATCTTCCGTCCAGCAGATTGCTTTCGCCGTCGGCTACAAAGACACCTGCTACTTCATTCGCAAGTTTCGCCAGATGCACAATACCAGTCCCCACGCCTGGCGCGGCGGACGCCTCACAGAACGCTCCGCGGCCCACTTCTCAGAAAATTCCACCGCCATCTCGGGCTAGTCAGGCGCGATGAGCATCAAAATCGAAACCCAAACTGCGAATAGACGGCTGCAAACCCTGACGGACCTGGGTGCAAGCCCTGCTGAGACGGAGGCACTGCTCGAATACAACCGCAATCTCTTCTGTCACGATGGGCTTGAGAAGCTGCTGATTCCGCTGGTACCTGAATCGCACGCGACTACCTGGGAAGAATACAGGCAACAATCTGAGCAGGTTGGTGTGTTTGCCGCCCTCCGTCCGCGGCTGGTCCAGCTTTCGTTCCCGATAGAGGCCGGGATCAGCCAGACGACCGCCTACCGGGACGCGACCCGCAAGGGGGTGCTCCGGCGCGAGGCGAAAGGGCTAACTCTCGAGCGGCCAGAACAGTTGCGGTTACAGTTGCACCCCTGCCCCGGCGGTATCCTGCCCATCTTGATCGCCGGTTGCCGCGCCGATTTCGTCGCCCTCGTCCAGGCCTTGGTGCGCCGAAACGAGCCGGAGCCTGTATCCGAGTCGATGGGGGCCTGCCTGGTACAGGGGTTGAATAACTGGGACCGCGTCGAAAAACTGCGGGCGCACTGGGAGTCCGGCTGTCCCGAAGACCGCTCGGAGCCAGCCTGGCACGCACACTTTCGCACCCTGGTACCGCGCAAGGAGTTGTACCAGGACCGGCTCGTGATCTTGAGCCAGGGGCCTTACAGCAATATTCCCGCCTCGGCTCTGGGTCTGGACGAAGCCGAGTGGCTGAAAATCTCCCTGGCCATCCGCCTCGAACACGAATGCACGCACTACTTCACCTATCGGGCTCTCGGTTCGGCGCGCAACAACCTGTTTGACGAGTTGCTGTGCGATTACATGGGCATTACCGCCGCGACCGGTCGCTACAGCGCGGCCTGGTTTTTGAAGTTTCTGGGTCTGGAGGATTTCCCGACCGTGAGAGCGGACGGTCGCGTACACCTCTACCGCGGAAAACCGCCGCTCCCGGACGCTGCATTTGCCATCCAGCAACAACTTACAGTCCGAGCGGCGCACAACCTGGAGGCCATCGACCGGCAGTACGCATCGAGCCGTGAGCGCATCTTTGTGCTGCTCGCGGCAAGTCATCTATCGCTTGAAGAACTCGCCTCCGAGGACGCCCTTGCCCTTTTTGAACAGGCCTGGCAAAGCCTCAGGCACCGGTAAATCCATCGAAGTGTCAGGTCGCGAATCCGCTGGCCTGCAGGCCCTGGAGGATCTCGTTCGCTTTGCTGACCATTTCGGGGTTTGTGCCGGTCTGGGCGGTGCGGCGCAATTGCCCGACTGTCGGCTTCAACTTCACGCCCAGTGACTGCCAGTAGTACTGCAGCCGGGTCTCCCGCCAATCGCGGTAGACGCGGGGCCAGTCCTGACCGTAGAGGCAGAAGTGGCCGGGGAAAATCGGTTCGCTGAGGCGCTGGTAGCGAAAATCCACGGAGAGACGCAGGGATCGCGAAAGGTTGGGATGCGTCCTGTGCACAGTCATACTGTGAAAAATCACGATGTCACCGAGGGCATAGTCTCCCCCCAGCCAGCAATCAGCGAAAGGATCGTGCTCGGGGTCGGTCAGGTGCTGCACGCGGTAGACGCCGCTCTGATGCGAGCGTGGGGCGACCTGCAATCCGCCCAGGATGGCGGGGCAGTCGCTGAGGGGTATCCAGACGGTGAAGGCGTCGGGGGTGCCCTTCAATCGGTAGCTGTCCTGGTGGGAGGGCGTCACGCCGCAGGGGTGGTTGGGGTAGATGGGTCGCGCGATCACATTTGGGTGTACCAGCACCGCCTCTTTGAAGAGCGCCTCGAAAAGCCCGACCAGCCTCGGATGATGGGCAAGGGCGTGCAGGGCTTCTATGCGGAACATCTCCCGCGCCACGTCGATAATTTCTAGCTTGCTCACCGGGTAGTGGAGAGCGGGTTTGACGACCCCGGCCCGTAGCGGTCCCGGCTCCAGCCACCCGGCCGCACGGACGACTGCGAGCAGTTCCAGGCGCAGGTCCTGGAGCGGTTCGCAGGGCAGATACTTCGGGATTACGGCGTAGCCTTCGCTTTGCAGGTGCTCGCTGAGTTGGGTCAGGGTCTCCGCTCCGAGTGGTCCTCGCACGGTCGCCATCCTGGAGTCGCAGCTCAGCATGCCGTTAAGAGGCGACTACGCATTCGAGCAGGCCCGCCGTCAATCGTTCCATATCCGTGGCGGAACCTTCGACTAGAAACCGGAATTCTTCCTCCAGAGCCTGCACCGCTTCTGGGGTCGCCGCAGATGCGTAGAGTCTGCGGCGCAGCGCTTTGAACGACAGGATCATCTCCTGGCGAGTCAGGCCGAAGGTGTCGGCAAGGGCACTGAGGGTACTCGCTGCCAGTACCGGGGCGTCGCTGTCGGTGGCCGTCCTGCCGCCAAGGCGCTCCAGGCAGGCAAGGTCGCGGGTCAGCACGCGCTCGACGACCTGCCTGAGGCGGGGCAGGTCGGCACCGGCATCGCTCCTCGCGGCACGGGTGAGCAGGGCGTGCATTTCTTTACTTTCCCGCTCGTAGAGGTCGAGGTAGAGGTGGGAGCGAGCCAGGGCGGCAGGCGGGTCTGTGTCGAGTTGTTCGAGTAGACCCATCAACCACTGCACCAGGCTCAGGCCACCGGCTCCGAGTGTCTCTTTTCCCTCTACAAGCACCTCCTGGGCCAGGTAGCGGGCGCGGTCCAAAGACCGGCGGGCCGCCTGCCCCGGCGGAAATGCCGGTGCCGGTCCGTACCGGGAGACGAGGGACTCCAACCGGCTTGCGGCGATAGAAAACATCAGCGCCAGGCCGACGTGGACGTGCAGGGCATACAGGCTACGTAGCACCGGCCACCGGTTGGGATTTTCGGCAGAGGAGCGGTTCCAGACTGCCCGGATGAAGGGTGGGCCGGTCAGGCCCGAGCCGCTCGAAAAAATCGAGTAGCAGTGGAGCATGTCCGCCAGTTTCTGGTGCAGTGACTCGTGCAAGACGTGCTCGGCCGCCGACCAGGGCGTCTTCAGGGCCTCGGGAAACAAGAAGATAGCCCCCGGAATCGACGCGCCCGAGAAAGAGCGATACTGTAGCCGCTCCTTGTCTGACCCGCCGTGGACGTGGTCCACAACCGCCGCAATGTGGACGTGGTCGAGGGCACTGCGCGCCAGCGACGGCACCACCTCGTCAAGCAGGGCGAGCCCGCCGGTGAGGGACTGGAGGTGAACGTCGCCGGGCTCGGTGAGGCGCGCAAGCCCATCGGTCTGGAGCGCCACCAGCCGGTCGAAAGTCTCGGTCACGACATCCTGAGTATGCTGTCGCCGCCATAGCCGCAGTTGCAACTCGCCGTGGCTGGCCTGGGCGCAGGCTGCTCTTGAAAGGAGAGCCGAGACACTATTGTCCACTTCCAGCTCTCGGGCCGCAGCAGTCAGGACCTGCCTGGCGGTCGCGGGGTCGATGGGAGCACAGACCCCGCGACCTTGAAAGTGGATGTAGGCGCTGTCGATGGCCTGCCGCAGAACCGGGTCCCGCAAGAATTCCGGGCGGTCGCCCGCCCCGGCCTGCAGTGCTCCGGCGGCATCCAGGTGTGGCTCCAGGGCAACGAGTCGCCCCCGGTAACGGCGGTGGACCCGCTCCAGCATGGGAGGCGCACTGCCGAACGGTTCACCAGAGGCGAACTGGGCTTCAATAGCTAAAAATTGGCGTGTCTTCATGGGTGACTGGGGGCAATTGCAAACGGGTGCCATCGATCAGGTTTGGCGCTGAGCCGGGGACTCTGTAGCGCAGCAATCCAGGGATGCAGGCTGTGTCCTGGAGCGACGGAATGCGCTTTTAGCTTCTGGACGCCAGGGCCGGTGCTGCGGGAGTGTTCTCCCACATGCCTTCGAGCGGACGGCCGTAGACTTTGGTGTAGTATTCCTGCCGTTTGGGCCAGTTCTTCTTCTCCATCATCACGCGGGCCGCCGTCACCAGTGCCTGTCCTTCGTCCTGCTTGAGTTGCTCCCGGATAGCCGCGATGATCTCGACCGAATTGGTCAGATCCATGCAGAGGTCGCACATGCCCGTGTAGCTTGCCCGGTCTTTGTAGAGGTATCCCTTGCCCGATTGGTGCAGCAACTGGTAGAGCCCGTAAGGTCCGACCAGGGAGAGCACCTCCAGGATTGGGTCGTTCGCCGCCCGTTCGAGGATGTCTTCTAGAGGTTCAGTGTTGGTGTCGCCCAGCACCAGCGGCGAGTGCGGTTCGCTGAAGTAGCCGGGTCCACAGCAGGCGTAGGCGACGCCGTTCTGGTTGACCTGGATCGAATAGACGATGGTGCAGGCCCCGATCGGCGGGCTTGAGAAATGCTCGAAGTGCTCGATCGGCAACTTGGCCGCCCGCCCCAACTTGATCGGCTTGGAATGGAAGTAATTGACCGGAATGCCTTCGAAGGCTCTTTCTGTGACCGTTTCGTCGCCGCCGACGGGCAGTACCCCGCGCACGATTACGAAAATGCCCGCATCGAGGGCGGCCTGGGCCAGCATCCTCGAGCGCGGCAGGACGTTGGATTCTTGATGGTAGATATCCCAACTGATAGCCAGGGTCTGCAGGCCCGCCGCCGCCAGGGCGGCTACTTTCGTGCGCGTGTCTTCGAGATTTTTGACCCACCCGGCCCCGGAGACGAGGCTCGTATTCAGGCCGATGTCGGTACACAGTTGCAGCAGTTGAACGATCTCAGAATGATAAAGCAAAGATTCGCCGCCGGTAAAACAGAGACGGGAACTAAAGAGCCGAATTGCCCGGATGTAATCTTTTGCCTTCTCGAAGTCCATCTTTCCCTTGACCTGGGGAGAAGACTCGGTAATACAGTGAGAACAGGTAAGGGGGCAGGTCATCGTGTAGCACAAACCAATATCCATGCTGCGGCGAAACATAAAAACTCCAGTAGTGAGGGTGGAAATGCCTCCAGAGCGACGGCGGTCTACAGTTGAAACCTGACGACAGGTTGACGACCAGTACGCACTCTGGAGGCATCGTTTTTGACAGTATTGAGGTACCAGTACCTGAGCGCTGCAACCCACCACTAAGCGAGTGACAAAGCCCGGTGTAGCGGACTCTAGAGTTCGGCAGCCTTGATGACGACGTTGCCCGCAGTGATCTCGCCCCCGGCGACGCCGGCATCGTCGAGGATGTCACCTTCGAGCAGATCGGGCGACTCGTAGTCTTCGCCGGCCTTGAATTCGGGATTTTCGTTGGGTGTAGGGCTCGTCATTTTTCTCTCCTTTTGGGTTGTGTTGCGTCTGCCGCGAAGTCGTGGCTAACGGTTGACTGAATCTTACTGTTTCGCTCTTTTCAAGTAAACATAATTACAGTAGCTTTCTTCGGTTATCTAGGAATTTTTATCGATGTATGGGTTGGCTTTCTCCTCGAAATACTCGACTACTTCCGGTGTGCCAGGTTGAGACTCCTGGTCGGTTTCGATCAGGTCTTTCTGGAGCAATTTGCCAAGAAGTGTCCTGACGTCCGCCTCGCAGCGCTCCGGTTCTACCCGATGGCGCTGCTGCAACCCGGCGACGATCTGGGCGACGGTGAGGTGGCCTGTGATGCCGAGCCAGATCTCGTGGGCGGTGCCCTTCAGGAGATAGGGCAGACCCGAGACCGGGTCGTAGAGGGCTGATTCCCCTGGAAAGCTTCGGTAGTACAGCCGCTCGCTGGGTACGAAGCGGCTGGTGGGGACGGTATTGTGCATCTAGTGCTCCTTGCGGTACTGGTGCTCCAGTTCCAGGAGCAGGGCCGGTTCTGAGGTGATGAGCGGCACGTACTGCCCGTCGAGTTCGAGGCCGAGCTTTTGCTCGATGGCCCAGGCAATCGGAGCCGAGAAGTGGCGGGTGCCGTTCCCCCCGGCGATCGCTATCGCTTCTGCGCGGTCGAGTAAGTGGGCGCCCCTGGTGCCCGGTAACCCACGGGTGTCGAGGACCAAGAACACGGTGTCGCTCAGTTGGCGCATGTACAGGACGGGCTTGGTGGGAGCTTCGTACCGGGCGAGCCAGTCGCTGATTGTTGCTTTGAGTTGTGCTACGACCAGGTCCCTCGGTCGGGCTGCTGTCGTGTAGTCGGCGGTGAAGTGGTAGCAGAGCTTCATCAAATCGGTGCCGCCCGGGAAGGTGCCGCTGTAGCCTTCGAGGGGCCGCAGGTTCGACAGGCCATACTCGCTTGCCCGGTCGAAGTAAGGACTGAAGCGGTCGATATTGATTGGAGTAATGCAGGCGGGCGGACTGAGGTGCCGCAAGTAGGGCAGGATTCGGAGCGTCTCCTCGTAAACCTCGGCAGTGTCCCCCGGAAAACCGTAGAGCAGGTTCCACTTGACGACCATCCCCGCCGCCCGGCAATAGCGCAGCAAGGTGATATTTTGTGGGCCGCTCACGCCCTTGCGCATCAACTGCAGGAGCGGGGTCGATAGGGCCTCGATGCCGGGTTGAATCTCGGCGACACCGGCTGATTTGAGGGCGACGATCTTGCCGAGGTCGAGGTTGGCCTTGATCTCGTAGTGCATGTGCAGGTCCGGCAGCCGTTCTTTCAACTGCGGCAGCAGGGTCTTGAAATATTTGAACGGCATGATGTTGTCGGTCGTGGCGATTGAACGCACCGGCGAAGTGCCGAGGATAATGGCCAGTTCTTCGAGCACGCGCTCGGGTGATTTTTCGCGAAACTGGATTCCCGAACCGTTCAGGCCGCAGAAAGTGCAGTGGTTTTTCTGGCCCCACCAGCAACCCCGGCTACTTTCGTAGGTGAGCCAGACCCGTTCGGCCTCTACCGTCCCCGGCAAAAAATGGTCCAGCTGTGCAAAGTACTCGCGAAAGTCGGGGGTCGGTAGAGCGTCCAGGTTTTTGCAGGGCGAACCCTCGATAATCTTTTCAGGAGGCCGTTCTCCAGAGAGCAGCTTCACCATCAGTGCGGGGAAGACTTCCTCGCTCTCGCCCGAGAAAATATAGTCGATGCGAGTGCCCAGCGAATCGATGCCGTGGGCCATCTCGCCTTCGCAGTTGGACCCGCCGACGAAAGTGATCACCTGCCGGTCAAAAGACTTGATGCGCTCCAGCAAAGCGACGCTCGCCGAGGTCTGCTGAAACGAATTCGAGCAGCCGACGATCTTGAACTGCGATTGGACCACCGCCCGCGCCACGACCTCAGTCCAGGTTTCGGCAATCGATTCGACCTCAGCCCAGGTGTCAGGGTCGATGCTGTCGGGTCTCGCGCCCTGGTGGCGGTGGCCGTAAGCGGCTCGCCCAAACGCCTTTTCGCCCGCCAGTTGCCGATAGTTGTCGCCCAGACGGTTGTAAAGATCCTTGCCGAGCATCGCCGCGAGCACGAAGTTTGCGTAGAGCACCCGGACGGTGACCCCTTTTTCGCGGGCGACCGCCTGCAACAGGTGACAGGCCAGAGACGAAAAGCTCCAGGCAGAAAAAGGCGGAACCACCAGCAGGACATCGCCCGCCCCCAGCAAGCCCACTAAATCGAGGGCAATCTTATCCGGTGCTGCTGTTTTCATTTCGTCTCCTCAAAGGTGCGGGGTCCAGTCACGGCTTGAGTACCGTTGCCCCGCCAAAAGCACACAGCCGGTCGAGCACAGCCAGGACGTCCCGGCGGCATCTTTCTTCATCGACCCGGTATTCGCTGAGCACCGTAGCAACAATTGAAGCGGCGTCGATCGGTTGAGCGATGAGCTGCCAGACTCGGCTTCCGATTTTGTTGAGCAGGCAATAGCGGCTCGATTCGATGTTGACAACCACGGTCTTATCCGAGCCGGAATATAGCTCTACCTGGACGACATCCGGCGAAGCGATGACGATACTTTCAAGCCTGAGTTGTGATTTTTCGATTGTCGAAGTTGACATCGGAGTTCCTGTTACCGCGATGGCGGTGAGAGCTTATGTACCCCTCAGGTTACTGTCGATCCAGCTTGCGATTGCTGGATGATTTTTTCGTCAATATGCTCATTTTTTGGTAGCAGTCAGTCTGTCATTTTCTCAGGCAAGTTGACGGGCGGCCAATCTAGTGAATACGCCTTCTTGAGCGATCAGTTCCTCGTAGCGACCCTTCTGGACGACCTGGCCGCCTTCGAGGACATAGATGCAGTCGGCATGCCGGATCGTGCTCAGGCGGTGGGCAATCACGACCCGCGTCACCTGCAGACGGTCGAGGCTCTCGCTGACGATCTGCTGGGTGCGGTTGTCGAGGGCACTGGTCGCCTCGTCGAAAAGTAAAATGCGCGGTTTCATCGCCAGGGCCTGGGCGATGAGCAGGCGCTGGCGCTGGCCGCCGGAGAGGGTATTGCCGCCCTCGCTGACCATCGTGTTCATGCCCATCGGCATCGCCGCGATGTCCTCGGCAAGCCCGGCCGCCGCCGCCGCCACCTCGGCTTCTTTGAGGGTGATGGCGGCTCCTTTGGTGATGTTGTCGTAAATCGAGCCGGGCTGCAGACGGGTGGTCTGGAGCACGACCCCCATCTGGCGGCGCACCGCCTGGACATCGAGCCTCGCAAAGTCCTGGCTGTCGAAAGAAACCGTCCCCAGTTCCGGTTTCTCGAAGCCCAGCAACAGGCGAAAGATAGTCGATTTGCCACCCCCTGAGGGTCCGACTATGGCGATAAATTCTCCCGGATTGACCTGCAGGCTCACCTCTTTGAGGATAGGTTGCCCCTCTGGGTGGTAGCGAAAAGTGACGCCTTCCAGCGCAACTTCTCCGTGCAGCCGACCCGGATCTTTTTTGTCGGCGTCAATTTCGGTTGGGGCGGTCAGTACCGGCTCTACCCGCTTCCAGAGGTCAATCACTTCAAGCGAATTGACGGCAGTGTTGCTCAAGTCGCGCACGCCGCCGATGAAGATCGCGTAGGCGGCGTTGAAGGCGAGAAACAGGCCCGCAGAAATTGGGAAGCCTGCCTGCCAGGTGCCGTACATCACCCAGAAGAGCAGTACCGAACTGACCAGGGGGACGATCTCGTTAAAGGCGGTGAGGCTGTCTTCAATTGCCTGGACTCCGAGGACGTGCCTTTGCAACTGGCTGTAACTGACGCTCCAGTGGGCGAAGGCGCGACCCTCGGCCCCGGCGACCCGCAACTTGGCCACCCCGTTGACGAGTTGCACGACCGTGCCGAAGATTGCCCCTTTCAACTTTTGCAGGGCGCTCAGCCGGTTGAGCTTCAGCCAGCCGTGGCCCAGGGTGACGAGCACGACGACGAGCGCGAGCGCCACGGCAACCAGGGCCAGGCGCGGGGCATAGCAGTACATCAAGACCAGGTTGGCCGTCGTGAAGACGCCGTTAAAGAGGGTGCGCAGGGTGGTACCGCTCAACTTCTGGCGGATCTCGCCGATGCCGGCAATGCGGGCATTCAAGTCGCCGGTTGCGAAGCGTTTGAAAAACTGGGGTTGCAGGTTGAGCACCCGGTCCCAGAGGGCAGCCTGGGTCGAAAAGTCGGTCATGCTTTCGAGGCGCAGCCCGATCAGGCCCTGGCCGAGTTGAAAGAGCGCAATCCCGAGGGCAGAACCGACCAGGGACAGGCCCAGTTGAAACAGCAGTTGCCGGTTGCCCTGGGGCACGGCGTACTCGACCAGGATGCCCACGAAAAGCGGCACGGCCATCCCCAGCACAGTGGCGGCAGCACTGCAAAAAAGCAGCCAACCGAGTTCGCTCCAGCGCTTGCGCAGGGCAAATTTCAGGACATCGAGGCCCCCTAGCGCCCGGCTGGGAAAAGAGCGGTAAAACATGTAGCCTTCGACCAGCAACCCCTCGGCGTCGAGTCGGGTGAGCGCCCGGCGCTCTTTCGTCACCGGGTCGTAGAGGTCGTAGCGCCCGTGGGGGGAGGGGATGAGGGCCACCGGCCGCTCCGTGGAGCCCATAAAAGCGAGGAGCGGGCCGCAGTCTTTGCCCCAGAGTTCTGTAGAAAATACGACCCGGCGCAGGCGGATCCGCGAGGCCCGCGCGATCGCTTCAACTGGTGTCCTCAGCCTGGCAAAGTTCTCAGAGCGAGCCGGTGGCTTGATTTCAGCCCCAATCGCCTTGCCGATTACCCGCATCGCGGCGTAGAGCGGCGGACCATCCTCCTCGGGGGCGACTGCCTGAAAGGAGGTGACCGAGGCAAGGCGGCGCAGAGCATCCTCGGTAATTTGATAGTCGTGCTGCTGCCTTTGCGCAAACCGGCGCAACTGGCCTTCCCGTTCTCGCGCCTCCAATAGCTCGACAGCCGCGAATACGAGCCAGTGCAACAGGGCAAGCCCGGCTATTTTTGCCTCGGGTGCGAGGCTTACGGGGTCTACGAGGACCAGTTCCGTGGGACTGACTGCCGTCATCCAGGTCTCACTGCCGATGGGCAGGCGGCTGGTACCGGCCTCCAGGGCAAGAGTCGGTTCGGCGCACAGGTGGAGTGTGCCCCGCTCGATTTTGAGCCAGGAAAAGCCGTGGGAGCGCACCTGAAAGGACTGCCCCGCCTCCAGCCTGACCACGGTGCTCTGCGCGATGTCGGTTAGCTGCTCGGGGGGTGCGAACCCGGAAAAGACGTTCCCGAGCTTGTGGACCCAACTTTCCATGGCCTCAAGACCAGGGGGTTCGCTCAAAAAGGGGCCGACCGGCAAGCGCTGCAGTACCGTCTCCACCAGCGGCACGGCTAGCAAGCACCAGTCGCCGCCGGTACTGCTGAAGAGCGCCTCCTGCTCGCCCACCGAAAACAGGTACCGGCGTCCGCCACCGGAGCGGCCATCCCGGCGGCAGGCAAAGAGCGCCACTCGCCCGCGCTCCACCCGCCAGACGCTCGATTCGTCGTCGAGCGTCTGCGGTTCGTTGCCCTTGATCGTCCGGGGTGGCTCCAGCATCGGCGCGTCCTCAAGCTAGGGGTTGTGGTTCAAAATGCCGCCTTCACTTCTGAGCAGGCGGGCATAGGCGCCACCGGCCTGCCAGAGCTGGTCGTGGGTGCCTCTTTGCACCACCTTGCCTTTGTCGAAGACGAGGATCTCGTCGCAGTCTCGAATCGTGCTCAGGCGGTGGGCGACGATGATGCAGGTGCAGCCGCGCCTGCGCAGGTTCTGGTCGATCAGTTGTTCTGTGTTCGAGTCGAGGGCACTCGTCGCCTCGTCGAGCACCAGCACCGAGGGGTTGCCGATGAGCGCCCTGGCGATTTCGAGGCGCTGCCGCTGCCCGCCGCTCAGGTTGGTGCCGCCTTCTGTGAGCATCGCGTCGTACCCTCCTGGTAGCCCGAGGATGACCTCGTGGATGGCGGCGTCCTTGCAGGCTTGAATCAGGTCGCCGTCGGCAACGGTGCTATCCCAGAGGGTGAGGTTCTCGCGCACCGTCCCGGCGAACATGAACACTTCTTGATCGACCACGGCCAGGGAGTTGATGAGCGTCGAGCGGGCCAGCTCGGACCGTGGCGCGCCGTCGAAGCAAATCGTCCCCGACCAGGGCTCGAATAACCCGCTCATCAGCTTGGCGACGGTCGTCTTGCCCGAGCCGCTGCCGCCGACCAGGGCAATGCGCTGGCCGGGCTTCAGCTGAAAAGAGAGATTTTCGATAAGCGGCGGTTCGGTGGGGCTGTAGCCGAAGGTAACTGCCCTCAGTTCGACCGCCCCGGCGAGGCGACAGGTAGGCGGGGCGGCGGCGTCCTCACTGGTCAGGCCGGGGGCCATCGTGTTCTCCAGCAAGTCGTCGAGGCGGTCAAGGTCGCCCACCAGGGCCTGCAGCGTGTCCCCGAGTTCCAGTAGATCGTTGACTGGCCTCAGAAAACTGAGCATCAAGGCCTGAAAGGCAATCAGCATACCCAGGCTCAGTTCTCCGTGCATGACCCTGATCCCACCCACGATGAGCAGCGTCGCCGTGGTCAGCGCCGAGAGGAGAGGCGGAATGACGTTGACGGTGCGGTTCTGGGCGCTCAGTTCGTGCAGGGTGTTGAGGGACTTGGCGTAGTGACCGGACCAGCGGGCAAAAAAGTCCCCTTCCAGGCCCGAGGCTTTCAGGGTCTCAATCGTCTGTAGCCCATTGATCGAGACGCCGATAGTCTTGCCGAATTCCATACCGAGCCGGATGTTGCCGTCGATGCGCCGCCGGGACTCGGCGCGCAGGATGGCGAAGTTGACACCGGCAAAGGTGACGCCGACCATCGTCAGCACCGGGTCGTAGGCAAACATCAATACCCCGTAGAAGACCATCGTCACCACGCCGATGGCGGTGGTGGCGAGCTTCCCCGAGAGCACATCGGCGACGTTGTCGTTGAGGCCGACCCGGCTTGCGATTTCACCGGCAAACCGCTGGGCGTAGTAACTGATGGGCAGGCGCAGGGCGTGCCAGAGAAATCGCCCCGACATGCCGATGGCCAGTTTCAGCTTCAAGCGGCGCAAAAACAGCAGCTGCAGTTGTTTGACCACCCAGACGTAGGCGGCGGTGAGCGCCATCAGCAAAAGCAGTGGCCGCAACCAGTCCTGGGAGCCACCAATCAGCACGTCGTCTACGAAGACCTGGATGAAGACCGGCGTCGCGAGGCCCGGAACCACCAGCAATATCCCCGCCATCACACAGTAGGCCAGGGCTGAGAGCGAGCTTTTCAGCCGCTTCCAGAGGGCTGCCGCCACGCTGCGCCGGGCACCCCCTTTTTTGAAGTCCGGGCCGGGGCTGAAGGTGAGGGCGACACCTGTATAAGATTCGTCGAATTCTTCGAGGGTGATGCTGCGGGGTCCGGTGGCCGGGTCGTTCAGGTAGACCTTGTTTTTGGTGTGCCCCTCGACCACCAGGAAATGGTTGAAGTTCCAGAAAGCGATGTAAGGACAGGGCAGGTCTTTGACCTGGTCGATTTCTTTTTTGTAGCCGTCCGCCTTCAAGCCGTAGCTGCGGGCGGCCTTGATGATCCGCGAGGCTTTGCTGCCGTCTCTTGAGACGCCGCAGGTTTGCCTTAGATCGGTCAGGGGAACGACCTGCCCGTGGTAGCCCAGGATGATGCCGAGGGAGGCGGCTCCACACTCGACGGCCTCCATCTGCATGAGCATCGGAGTCTTGACGCGCTTTTTCGGGTTGACAACGGTGGTGACCATCAGAGCAAGACCGTGAGGGGGAGCTAATAAATGCCGGTACTGGTGCGCAGGAGCGGGATGATGTAGGTAATCGGGGCGCGTTCTTCGAGGGTGACCAGGGCGTTCGCACTGGTGCCGGTGGTGATTTTGACCGGGGGACCTTTAGAAGTGGTCCACTTGAAACCGCTGAAGGTGGCGGGGTCCGCCTTCAAGAGGACGACCGTCTGCATGGTGCGCTCTTTGCCGACCAGGGCGTTGGCGATATCCTGCTTGCCGACCAGGCCGGCCACCTCGACCGCGGTAATCGGAAACTCAGATACTTTGTAGACCTCCGCCTCGATGCTGCCGTAGCGCTCGCGCTCGACGATGTCGGGCGAAATTTGCATGCGCATCCCTTTGTGAATGCGTTTGCCGTCTGCGTCTTTGAAGTAGGCGAGGGCCACCAGTTCGGAGTCTTCGTCCTGGTTTTCCATCGTTCCGAGGCTCTGGCCTTCCTGGACGAGCTTGCCGAGGTTGGTGCTGATGGTCAGGATCGTGCCGTTGTGCGGGCTGATGAGCCGGGTCTTGCGCAGCAGGTCCTGTTTGGTCTGGGCGATTTCTGATTGCAGGGCGAGCATCTCGTTGAGCCGACCGGCCGTGACCTGGTAGGTGCGCGGTGCAATCGCTTTTTCGCGGCTGTCGAGTTCTTTAATTTGCGACTGCAACTCACTAATCGTGCCGCGCTTGACGAGGAAAGCTTCCTGGGCAGCAAGCAGGCTGGTGTTAGAGATAGCACCGGCTTCTTTTAAGACCCGGATGTTGGCGAGCTGTGCCTCCAGCAACTGGGCGAGTTTCTGGGTCTCGGCCAGTTGCTGTTTGAGCCCCTGGCGTTGCTTTTCGATACTTTGCACTTCGTTGTCGGACGCCTGATTTTCAAGGGCAATCGCAGTCTCGTGGCGCGCCCGCAAAGCAGCCAACCTGAGCTGCAACTGCTGCAACTTCGTTTCGAGTTGAGGCTGGGTGATGGTCCCCATCACCTGTCCCTTGCGCACTTTTGCCCCGGTGCGAATCTTGGCGTCCATGAAGTAGCCCGAGGCGGGCGACTGGAAATCGATGACCGTACGCGGCTTGAGGATGATGCCACGGCCATAGACGGTGGTGGGGATTGTGCCGAAGACGCTCCAGATGATGGCCGCAGCAACCACCAGGGCGAGAGCCAGGATCACCAGCCAATCCATCAGCCCGATGATCCGGATCGTCTGGTCCAGCCTTTCGGGTGAGGAGAGGCGTTGCAGAGATTTCTCGCGAAAGATCCCCTTTTTTTCAGCGACCAAGATCGAATCCTCCTAGATCAAAAGCCAACGTGGGTGCAACGCTTGCGAGACGAGCTAGCGGTATTCCTGGGGAATCAGGTTCAAGCCGCCGACGATTTCTTCCAGTTCGTCCTCGCTGAGGGAGGGCGGCTCGTCGGTGCGGCTACCGGTCTCGACGACTGGGGCCGGGGCCTGTGCCGGTGCGCGCTCGTCAGAACGCGTTTTGGTGCTTGAATCGGGTCGATTGAAAAAT
>JANNPH010000228.1:0-4506 GCA_031399965.1 Gloeobacteraceae cyanobacterium SOY_34_metabat_159
CGCCGGGCGCATGGGCGAGGTGGCGTACCTCGGCACGTGGGGACCCGAGCCGGGCCAGGACCGGGCGAGCCCGCTCGGTCCACTTCGAGGTCGCCCTGCTGTGCACACTGCCCGGCAATTTCGAGCGCCTGCTGCAGCACAAAGCGTGCAGCCATGTTCTTGGGGTGGTAGTAAACCTGGGAGTACATGAAATGACGGACGACCAGGTAGTGCTCGATTGCCACCATGCCCTTGCGCCCGTTGAGCACGAGCATCTGGGTGGGCGGGTCGTAGTCGAGGGCATGGATGATGCGGTCAAGGTCGAGGTGGCCGTACTGGGCACCGGTAAAGTAGCTGTCTCTGAGCAGGTAGTCGAGCCGGTCGCAGTCGAGTTGGCCTGAGAGTAACTGGGTCAGGGCCGGCACAGGATGGGTCTTATCGAGTACCGCGCACAGTTGCTCGATTAATTGCGCGTCGAATTGGTGCAATAGCCCGGCTATCTGGGTGGACCCGCGCAGGATGCGGCGGGTCCAGCTTTCGTGGTCGTAGTGAAAGATGTGTTCGCTCGCGTGGCTGAAGGGGCCGTGCCCAACATCGTGCAGGAGCGCCCCGCACAGCACGACGGCCCGGAAAGGAACGAGCATCGGGTAGCGCGGCGAAAGACGGTCAAACACGCGGCGGGCGACCGCGAGCACCCCCAACGAATGGGTAAAGCGCGACCCCTCCGCACCATGAAAGGTGAGCGAGGCGACATCGAGCTGCCGGATGCGGCGCAGACGTTGAAATTCGGGCGTATCGATCAGAGCAATCAGCAGCGACTCCACCGGGTCGTCACCGCTCAAGCTGATCGCTCCATGAATCGGGTCGTGGTAGGTCCGGGACTTGCGGGCGGGGTAGGTCACAAAAGAGAGCCTGAACGTCTGTCCACAGTATCGACCGAATCAGCCTTCCAGGGGAAGAGCCTGATTGCTCTCGTCAGGCACCGCACTTTGTATACCGGGGCGAGCAGGCAGGCGCACGCTGAAGGTCGTTCCTGCTCCGGGAGTACTCTCAACCGAGATCGTGCCGCCGTGGTTTTCGGCAATGGTCCTGGCGATGGCGAGCCCCAGTCCAGATCCCCCTGCCTGACGGCTGCGCGCCGAATCGACCCGGTAGAAGCGCTCAAATATTTGCGGCAGGTGTGCTGCAGGGATACCGATGCCAGTATCTTTGACGATGATCTCGACTTCGCGGGGCTCGCGCCTGACACTCAACTGCACCCGACCACCGGGCGGCGTGTAGCGAATGGCGTTACTCAGCAGATTGGTCAACAGGCGCAATAACTGATCAGGGCTGGCGTTCACCACGGCCGGTCCGTTCGATTTAAACTGCACCTGCAGTTCAGCAGCGCGGGCGAGGGGTGCCTGTTCTTCGACAACCTGCTGCACCAGTTCGCTCAGGTTGCAGCTGACCGCATCGTGCTCAGGACCACCTTCGTTGCGGGCTAAAAACAATAAGTCAGACACCAGACGCCCCATCCGGCGAGTGAGGCGTTCGGTCACTTCGAGACGGGAGCGATAGTCTTCGACCGTCGGCTGCGGGTCGGCCAGGGCCACCTGGACGTTGGCCTGGATCGCCGCGAGCGGCGTGCGCAATTCGTGGGAGGCATCGGCCGTAAATTGCCTGAGCTGGTCGTAGGCGCGACGGACAGGTCGAAGGGCAAGCTCGGTCAAAAACCAGCCCCCAAGGCCAATCATCGCCATCGTCACCACAGCACCCACGAGCAGATCGGCAAACAGTTGTCGGCTCGGCTTATCGACTTCAAACCACTGGTGGGAGACCCGTAAGTAGCCCAATAGTTGGCCTGCCCGCCGCACCGGCCTTGTGACCTGGCGCAGTTTGTGGTCTTCCGTCACTTCGACCGTTTCGTGCAGGTAACCGCGCACGAGCGGCAAGGGCTTCGGGAACACTGCCGTCGAGCGCAGGGGTCTGCCGTCGCTGCCGAACCACTCTAGATAAATGAGGTCCATCTCGACGGTCGGGTCGTCGTCTCCACCGGCGAAGACATCTGCGATGTTGACGACCGGACGGCCATCAGGACCGGGCACGGTCCGCAGCGAACGCTCAATCAGTTCGACCACATGGTCGAGGGTGTCGTCGATGCGCTCGACCAGGGTACCGCGCACATAGTTGTAAAACCCGAAGGCAAACAGCACGAGGATAACGGCTGTGACGCCCATATAGCTCAGCAACAGGCGCAGGCGCGTCTGCTTGATGGGGTTGCGCGCATCGAGACGCGGGATGGGTAAGCGCACAGGCAAATCTCGGGCTTGCTTCTTCTAGTGACTGCTCCCGTCTCTGAGTGCAAGCACTACAGAGCGGGCTTCTACAAGCCGAGCTTGACGGTATACAGCCCTATACCGGTTTTAGTTTTAGCCCTCTACCCGATCAATTTTGTGGAGACAAGGCGACATGAGTAGCAATCTCATACTTTTGACCCCAACCATTCAGGAGAATCAATCTTCTTCAAGGTGCGATAGCAAATCTCTCTTCCGGCGTCTGAAACGGGTTCGCTGTAGACGGGACGGACCCGTGCTAGAGGCTTTTCATACAGGCACGACACCAGAGTCGGTGATGTATGTATCATACCTTAAAATTAGTTGTCCACCTCGCGGTGGACGCGCCTTTCATCCCGTCGCTAATTGCTGCACAATCCAGCGCGGGACTTTTCGTCTAAAAGTTAAACCTGGGGTGCCAATGTTTGAACCTGGGCAATGGGCAGATCGTCAGAAGTAGTAGATTTGCGAGCCATTCACCATGCAAAAGATCATGAGCGCTCTTTTGAGCGCGACTCTACTCCTCAGTGCTACTGCCGCCTTCGCCCAGCAGCCTACACAGACACCGCCTACGTACGAACGCGAGGGCAGGCAATACGGCCGCAAAGGTCCCGGCAAAATGGGAGCGCTCAGCCGCCTCAATTTGAGCGAGGCACAGCGCACCCAGGTCCAGCAGATCATGGCTTCGGAAAAAGAGCGCAATAGCGCCCTCTACAGCCAGATGCGCGAACTGCGCACCGAAATGCGCGCTGCCCGTGAAGCCGACGACACGGCAAAGCTCGACAACCTGCGCTCCCAGATGATGGCACTACGTCCACAGCTGCAACAGGCCCGACAGGCGACCAAGCAGCAAGTAGAAACCGTGCTTACCCCCGAGCAACGCGACCAATTGCGGCAGATTGAATCCGAGAAACAGTCCCGTCGGCAAGGTTCTCGGATGCCTATCTAAGTAGTCGCCCGGTGGCAGTCCTCCGGTGGGTGCCGGAGGACTGCTCTACCGGATTAGTTTCGGTTTCGGGAGCGGCAGGCAGAGGGTCTCAAGATTGGTATTGGGAGCGGCCTTGGCTGTGTAGATAGCGGAGCCTGCAAAATCTTGATCGCGGGTTTCCTGGAACTGCGCTTCTTTGCAGTCGAGCACTTCTACTTTCTGGATCACATCGCCGACTCTGAGCTTGCGCAGGACGCGTAGGCCCTGGGTGACGTAGCCGAAGTTGGCGTACTTGCCGTCAGAAAGGTTGTTACCCGCCGGGGTCAGTTCGGGGTCTGAGAAAGAGACGAAGAACTGACTTGAAGCAGAATTGGGGTCTTTTTCGTAGCGTGCCATCGAGAGGACGCCGGGCGGACCGAGCGGAATGGCCGGGAATTTTTCGAGGGTGCGCCCATAGACAATCGGTTGCTCGTCGCCTTCGATGTATTTTTGATAGAGCTTTTCCATCTCCTCGCGCAGCTTGAGCGGATCGACCGAGAATCGGTCCTGGGTGTAGTCGGCCCGGCGCTCGATGACGGCTGCTGCTGTGATCTCGGCTTCTCTACGGGCGGGCCGGATTTCGAGCGGAATCGTGCGGCGCTTGCCGGTGGCGGGGTCTGTGAAGCCGCCGGTACCGTCCCCTTTCGGGTCGCCCGTCTGCATCAGGTTGAAGCGTTCCACCCGCGTAATCTTGGTGCCGTTGTAAAATCCACGACTAATCAGGTCGAGGAAGTTGCCCGCTGTCACAGGCGCATTAAAGCCGTCCAGTAGGCCGGTAAAGCTGCCCCGGTTGGTCGTAAAGCGCAGCATCACCCAACCCCCGGCAAGACGAGGTAGCTTCTGGTACTCGGCAGGTACTTCGACTTTCAAGTCGCTGAGCATCGCCAGTTGCACCAGGTCAAAAAACCACAGCGTCCGGCGCAGTTGCAGGTTGGAGCCGGTGACGTCCTGGGCGACGATCCGGTCTTGCAGTGTGCGGATATTTTTGCGCAGTTCGGCCATCGCCGCTGTCGCCTGTGCCCTAGAGGCTGCCGGGACGCGTGCGAAGATAGCAGGCTCGTTGCGGCTCAAGACTTCGAGGGCATGGGTGGTGCTCTCCCGACCGCCCTGCCAGTTTTGGACCTTTACCAGGTCATCGACCTGTTCGAGGCTCTTCTCGACTTCCCAGATGTCCACTCCGGTATCGGGAAGCGAACGCCTGAGGGCCACTTCTTCGAGACGGACCGGGTTGCCGCCGCGCAAACT
>JANNPH010000259.1:0-8929 GCA_031399965.1 Gloeobacteraceae cyanobacterium SOY_34_metabat_159
CTCGGTATCGACAGCGATATCGAATACTACTTTGAGGCGCTGTGCGTCAGCTGACATCAACTTTCTCCTCGTTGCCGTTGCTCCAGGTCATCCGTATCCCGGTCACCTCGGGCACGGCACTCCGCGTTCACCCTGACACCATCCAGACCGGAGACTTCGACCCTGAGGCCAGCTAAATAGTAGCTGGTTTCTCAAGCCCAGACAGGCATCCTGCCGGTTGTCCCGGCCCTGGTTAGCAGTCGTCGCTGTCGTCGGCAGCACCAGGGTCCGATGCTGGGGGCTGTGCTACGGCGGCCGGAGCGTAAAGACTGACCAACCAATCTTTGATACAGATGTCGAGGCCGACGAGCCGTTCAGGTTCAAGGGTCCGGTTCAGGCTCGCCTCGCTCCAGCGTCCGAGGGCCAATAGCAGGGTTGTCCGGGTGCGCTGCAACTCGCGCGAGATGGTGTGTTGACCGACGCCGAGGCGGCTTGCAATCTGCTGCTGGGTTTCCCCGGCCGAATAGTAGAGGGCCAGAATCTGGCGAGCCTGGGGCTTCAAGTTATCGAGTGCGTGCATCAGCACAGACTGCATCGTCGAGCACTGCTGGTGCAGGAGCAGTGCTTCTTCTTGCGCGCACAGTTGCTCGATAGGCGACAGGGCATCCGGGTCGCTCAGGCTGTAGAGCAGCTCGTCTGTTTCAACACCCGAGGAAGCCGGGGCATTGAGAGAAGTCTGAACGGGGTTGTAGTAGCGGCGCACAGCCCTGGCACAGGTCATCAGCCAGTTTTCGAGCTGGGTTGCTCCCGATTCGCCCGGACTGAGCTTGTGAACGTACCGCTCATCAAACAGCGCAGCCATCGCCTGCCAGGTGGCGGTATCGGGGCGTTCGAGCTGGCGGGAGCGCCCCTGGATGGGAATGTAGACCTGCCGGAAGCACTGCCATGTGTCGAGATGGCAGGCCAGTTTCTCGCGCACCAGCCCGTAGTGCAGGAGGGCATCGGTCAGACTCTTCTGGTTGACCTTGCGCAGTAAAGCCCAGTCGGTACAGACATCGGCTTCGTGGGCCTGACGCAGGCTCTGGCGGATGGCGCTGCTGAAGACGGGTCTTGCGTAGCGTTCGAGACTGAAGCCACGGGAAGGCTCGAAGCGCTCAAGCACCCGGTTGACCTGGGTGAGGGCGATTTGAAAGTAGTCGGCGAGGCTGTAACGCCCGGTCTCGGCATAGTGGCTGCGGAAGCGGCGCGCCGCCCAGTAGCAAGCCTGCTGCAAGTAGGCGCACAGGTGGGCCTTAGCGACTTCCGAGTGCGCTTCCTGCCACTGCTTGAACCAGTACAGAGCCCAGTGCTCGGAGCTGTCGGTCCGCATGTGCTCAAGACAGCGGTTCATGCTGCGCTCAAGGCGCGGATCGCTCACCCAGCCGCGACAGCGGTCGCCTTCAAACTGCAGAAAACTGGAGAAGATGGTCTGTGGGTCACGACGAGCTTGCATAAGCGTTCGGGAGTGAGATGTAGAGGATGGCAGGGCGGCATTCACGCTCTCGCGGCGGATGACGTATCGACTTGAACCGGGGGGTAAGGATGAGCGCCGTTAAAATCGAGTGCTGAATTGCCCTGACAAAATAGAACGCGGGAAGTGGTTCATAAAAGGATCACTCTCGTCCGATCTATTTTTGGGAAATCGTTGCCCGTTGCCCGGCTTGACTTGCCGGGTCCCGTTTGCCGCGAAAAGCCGACAGTCTGACAGATTAAGATGTGAAAACACTGTTATTCACATTTCATGCGCACCGACTACTGCGGAACTCTCAGCTCGACTCACCTCGGCAAGACTGTCACCCTCTACGGCTGGGTCGATGGACGCCGCGACCACGGTGGCGTGATCTTTCTCGACTTGCGCGATCACACCGGCATCGTGCAGGTGGTGAACGACCCGGTCCGCACGCCTGAGAGTTTTCACCTGGCAGAAACACTGCGCGGCGAGTACGTCGTCAAAGTCGAGGGCCGTGTCAGCGCCCGCCCGGAAGACAAGCTCAACCCGCGCCTGGCCACCGGTGAAGTCGAGGTCTATGCCGATACCCTGACCGTGCTTAATAAAGCAGAGACGCCGCCTTTTCCAATTGCGGGCGACGAGGACGTCGATGAGAAGTTGAGCCTCAAGTTTCGCTATCTCGACTTGCGCCGCGACCGGATGCAAAAAAATCTGCGCCTGCGCCACCAGGTGACCCGCATCCTGCGCCGCTATCTCGACGAGCGCGGTTTTACTGAAGTCGAGACGCCCATCCTCACCAAATCGACTCCCGAGGGTGCCCGCGATTACCTGGTGCCCTCGCGGGTCAATCCGGGTGAATGGTTTGCCCTACCGCAGTCGCCGCAAATCTTCAAGCAGCTCCTGATGGTCTCGGGCCTGGACCGCTATTACCAGGTAGCCCGCTGCTTTCGCGACGAGGATCTGCGCGCCGACCGTCAGCCGGAATTTACCCAGCTCGATATCGAGACGAGCTTTTTAAACCTGGAAGAAATCCTCGACATCAACGAAGGGCTGGTAGTCGAACTGCTCAAAGAAACCAAGGGTATCGACCTGCCCCGGCCCTTCCCGCGCCTGACTTATCAGGAGGCCATCGAGCGCTACGGCTCGGACAAACCCGACACCCGCTTCGGCCTCGAACTGGTCGATGTCTCAGAATACTTTGCCGGAAGCAGCTTCAAGGTATTCGCGAGTGTGCTGGCAGGCGGCGGGCGAATCGTCTGTCTGCCCGTTCCAGGCGGTGACAGCAAAATTACCAGTGCCCGCATCAAGCCCGGTGGCGACTTGTTTGACTTCGTGGCTCAGTTTGGGGCAAAGGGGCTTGCCTTCATGCGCATCCGCGAAGGCAATCAGATCGACTCGATCGGGGCACTAAAAGACAGCCTCAACCCGGAGACGGCCCAGAGCTTACTCAAAGAGACGGGTGCCGAACCTGGCCATCTACTGCTCTTTGGGGCGGCGGAGCGCACGACGGTGCTCGACTACCTGGGTCGCCTGCGCCTCAAGCTCGGTGAAGAACTCGGCCTGATCGACCCCAATCAGCACAACCTGCTCTGGGTCACCGACTTTCCGATGTTCGAGTGGAATGCCGATGAAAAGCGACTCGAAGCACTCCACCACCCCTTCACAGCACCCCGCCCGGAAGACGAGCACGACCTCAAGACAGCCCGCGCTCTGGCCTACGACATCGTCTGGAACGGTTTTGAGATTGGCGGCGGCAGCCTGCGCATTTACCAGCGCGAACTGCAAGAACGGGTATTCGAGACGATTGGCCTGAGCCAGGAGGAAGCCTACCGCAAGTTCGGTTTCCTGCTGGAAGCCTTTGAATATGGCACTCCACCCCACGGCGGCATCGCCTATGGCCTCGACCGCCTGGTGATGCTGATTTCGGGTGAGCCGTCCATCCGCGAAGTGATTGCTTTTCCAAAGACCCAGAAGGCTCAGGACGTGATGTTTGGTGCCCCTTCCGAGGTTGCCTCAAAGCAGCTTACTGAGTTACACGTGCGTTCGACTCTGCCACCGCGTCCGTCCGCATAATTCTGAAGGCTTTACAGAAAGCTGCTTTGCAAAATAAGCCCCCTCGCTCCGTCACCAGAGCGAGGGGGCTTTTAAGTTACGGCTAGTTGCGCTTCGCCGACTAACTATCTGGGCTGATTCGGACGGGTGAGGGTGCGCGAGTTGCCCTGGGGTCCGGTCACCGTTGCTGAGCCATTGCCGGAGGTGGTGTTGACGGTGTTGCCGTTGACGGTTGTGGTGTTGCTGCCGCTATATTGACCGTCCTGATAGGTGCCGCTGCCGCTGGTGGTGGCATCGACATTGTTACCACGTGGTCCAGTTGCACTGCCGGTGCCGCCGTAGGTGCCGCTGCCCTGGCCGTTGGTCTGAACCTGACCCTGGCCCGCGACACCGCCGCCCCGGATACCGGATGCGCCGCCGGTGCCGGTGCCGGTGTAACCACCACTCGCATTGGGATTGACGTTGGTGACGCTGCCGGCGCTGGCACCGCGCGGACCGACCCGAGTCCGGGTCTGTTGCTCGGCAAAAGCGGGGGCACTGCCCAGAATGAGTAATACAGCAACGAGAGAGGCTTTAAACTGCATAGTCTTCATCATTTCCCTCAAACTCCGATAGGTGAATGCGAACGAAATACCGTGGCTTTGTGGCCTGCTGAATCAGCTCTTGTGAGCAAACTTGTTGTGGGGGGTTGGAATTGACAGACCGGATGATTAAACAACTCGATACTTTCAGCATGTCATGGAAGGTGGGCCGGTACATCTACGAAAAGTCATGGATTCGATGTGAGGTAAGCGGGATTTTCTATCCCCCCTAATAGATTCACCCAAAGCCTGAATATCCTGCAGGTCTGTCGGCGCAACTCTACTTGCGCTCAAGCGAAACTGTCCAATTTCGTCCGATTGCCCGGTGGCCACTCTCAAGGTCCTGGTTGCTGATAACCAGGTTATGAAGAACCGGGTACACTCCGGGCAAAGTTCATCTGTGTTGGTGTAACTTGCATGAAGCGCCCTGTGCCCTGGAGGATATGATGACTGCCTTAGAGTCCGGGCCGAAGGGCTTCGACCATGACCATCCGCCCGACCCGGCGCTGATCGACTCTTGCGTACACTGCGGCTTCTGCCTGGCCACCTGCCCGAGCTACCGGGCACTCGGTACGGAGATGGACTCCCCACGAGGCCGCATCTACCTGATGGATGCCCTCAACGAAGGTACCATTCCACTCTCGGCGGCAACGGCGGGGCATTTCGATACCTGCCTCGGTTGTCTTGCCTGCGTGAGTACCTGCCCTTCGGGAGTGCGCTACGACGCTCTGATTGCCAACACTCGGCCTCAGGTCGAGCGCAACTTTCCTAGAAAGCTACCCGACCGGCTGCTGCGCGCCTTGATCTTCAATTTGCTCCCCTACCCGAAGCGCCTGCGCCCCCTGCTCCTGCCGCTGGTGCCTTATCAAAAGCTGGGCGTCCAGAAATTCATCCGCACCAGCGGCATCCTCAAAAAAGTAGCGCCGCGACTGGCTGCCATGGAGTCGATGCTGCCGGAAGTGCCGGCAAGTGCTTTTACGGACCAGCTGCCGGAACGGCTGCCCGCTCAGGGTCATCAGCGCTTTAAAGTCGGCATGATCCTCGGCTGTGTGCAGCGCCTGTTTTTTGACCGGGTGAATCAGGCCACGGCCCGCGTGTTGACGGCCAATGGCTGCGAAGTGATCATCCCCAGGTCTCAGGGTTGCTGCGCCGCTCTACCTCAGCACCAGGGTCAGCAAGCCCAGGCTCAGGAGATGGCCCGGGCGATGATCGAGAGCTTCGAGGGGACCGGGGTAGACTACATCATCATTAACGCCGCCGGTTGCGGACACACGCTCAAAGAGTACGACCACATCCTGGCGGACGACCCCGCCTATTGCGACCGGGCAAGTGCCTTTGCTGCTAAAGTGCGCGACGTACAGGAATTTCTGCACAAGATTGGCCTGACAGCGCCGCTCTCAGCCCTCTCCAGTGCGCCCCTGCCGGTCGTCTATCAAGATGCCTGTCACCTGTTGCACGGCCAGCGCATCAGCCTGCAACCCCGCCAGCTCCTGCAGCAGATCCCCAACCTGACTTTGAGAGAGCCGATCGACGCGGCTCTCTGCTGCGGCAGTGCCGGGGTCTACAACATCTTGCAGCCCGAGGTGGCGGAATCCCTGGGCGACCAGAAAGTCGAGAATCTGCTCGCTACCGGTGCGGTCCTGATAGCTTCACCCAACCCCGGCTGTGCTCTGCAAATCAGCAAACACCTGCAACTGCAAGGCAAATCTGTCCCGGTGCTGCACCCGATGGAACTGCTCGACGCTTCTATTCGAGGGCTAAAAATCGAACAAATCACCGCTGCGTAGGCCGGCACCTCTTCTGCCTGTAGACGGTGTTCCCTCAAAAGTGCTGCCGCGAACAGTTGTACCATGAGGGGAAATTGGACAGCAGTCGAGGTATTTTGATGACACTCGCCACCCAGGATTCGATGGCTACCCTGCCCGCTTTTTGCGAGGGTATCCAGTACTTTGCCGAGCCTGTTGCAGGCTTCGAGACCTGGGGAAGTACCCCGGCGATTGCTGCGGGCGAGAAGGGCATCGCCGACCCGGCCGACCCGGCTGCTATTTTTCAGACGATGCTCGCTGCCGATGCCCTGCGCTACTTGACATTGCAGGTGACGGCGAGCAAGGCTTCCGGCCATCCTGGCGGATTCGCCAGCAGTGTCGAAGCCTACGCCTCGCTCGTGATGCTCGGACACAAAAATATCCCCACCGAGGTCGGCCACCATGCCCCCGGTTTTTATAGCGCCATGTTCCTGGACCGTTCGCTGGAGGCGATGGGCATCCATTCGGTCGCCCAAATGCGCGAGCGCTATCGCGAAAAGCATGGGCTGCTCGGTCACCTCTCAGGGTTGATTCCAGGGATTCTGGCCCCGGCCGGGCCTCTCGGTCAGGGACAGCACTTCGCGATGGCTGCCGCTCTTCTGCACCCAGGTACGCTCTTTCCGGTCACCATCGGCGACGGTGGTCTGGGTGAGCCGTATATTGTGAGTGCCATCGGCCACTTTCATACCGCTTTTCCTGAGGCGACCAATTTCCTGCCGGTGCTGGTCTGGAACGGCTATAGCCAGGAACACCACTCGATGGTTTCTACCTTCAGCAATGAGCGGATGACCGAGTACTGGAGCGGCAATGGTTTTGAAGCGGTGTTCCTGGTCGATGCGAAAGATTACGACGACCAGGACCAGCCGGGTGCCTACGTCGATAGCACCCGCTTCTCACTCGAAAAGCGCCTCGCCTTTACCGGTGCGGTGCTCGCTGCAGCCGACAAAGCGGCGCGCTCGGCGCTCGGCGGCAAACTCTCGGTGCTCATCGTCAAGCAGCTCAAAGGGGCGGGCGTCCACGCCTCCGGTGCCAAGTCCCACAACTTGTACGCGATGCACACCCTCGACAATGCCGAGATCGTCACCGCCCTCAAGCGGCGTGCCCTCGCCCCGCAAGCGTGGGTGGTCGTGCGCACCAACTTCGAGCGCGCCGGCGGCGGACCGGCCGCCACCGTGGCTGTCACCGAGTCGGTGCTGCCCCTGCCCGAACTGAAGTCCCTGACGCTTGAAGAGTTTCCAGTGGGTGGCGCTGTGCAGGTGGCGACGACCGCCATGGGTGCACTCGTCGCCCAGGTCGGCAAGCTCGATGCAGGCTACCTGGTTTCCAACGCCGACGGCAATGAGGCTTCAGGCATCGCCAACATCAATCAGGCGCTCAAAATTATCCACCCGACCGCCGACCCGCTCTACAACCAGAACCCCCAGGGCCAGGTCTACGAGCCTTTGAGTGAAGACGCCTGCGCGGGTCTCGCTGCCGCTCTATCCCTGATGGGTAGCCGTAGCCTCTGGTGTTCTTACGAATCTTTTGCGATCAACGGCCTCCCCATCTGGCAGACCGTCACTCAGGCGATGGCCGAGTTGCGCCGTCCCACTCCTTCGACGACCTGCCTCTTTACGGCCGGAGCGCTCGAACAGGGCCGCAATGGCTGGACCCACCAGCGCCCGGAAATCGAAAACTACTACGCGGCCCTGATGCGCAACGGCAACGTCTACCCGATTTTCCCGCTCGATGCCAACTCGATCCAGGTGGCCTACGAGTGGGCACTCGGTACTGCCAATAAAGGCATCGCCATCATCGCGAGTAAAACACCGCTCCCGGTGCGCACAACCCTCGAACAGGGCCGGACAGCGCTCAAAGATGGAGCGATCACGCTATTTGAGCGCGAAGGCCGGGGGATGGTCGTCCTCGCCGTGGTCGGTGACATGATTCTCCAGCCGGTCTTCGAGGCTGCCGAGCAGTTAAAGGCGGCCGGTATCGGAGTGCGCATCGTCTCAGTCGTCAATCCCCGCCGCCTCTACCGGCCTGGCGACGTTGCCTGGGAATTATGCTCTGAACCCGATGGCGAATTTTTGGACGACGCCGGGTTTGAGCGGCTCTTCAACGGCGATGTGCTGATTGGAGTGACCGGTGGGGCAAGCGGCATCCTGGAGCCTATCTGGCTGCGCACCAACGCACCCCGCCGCGAAACTTTCTGCTGGAAGCGCGGCGAGACGACTGCGAGTGCCGGTGAATTGATGGCCTTCAATGGCCTGACTGCCGCCGCCCTCGCCGCTCGTGCCCTGCAACTGATAGGCTAGGGTCAGCAATTGTAACAATTCAAAACTTCCGCGCAGTGGCACTGCCGACCGCTTGCTCGCTTCGCGCAGTTGTGTGCCCCTTGTTGCAATCGGCGCTTTATTCCCCAGATTGGGATTTAATAGGACTGCTCCCCAATCTAGCTCGTGCTTTTGCAACTTGTCTTTTCTCAGAGTTGCTTGTGAACGGTGGCACCCACGTCGCCATTGCCAACCTCTCCTATCTAGCGTTGGGGATGGTCGCGCAGCAGCACGGCTGGCAATTGCCAGTCGGGTGGGCACACGTGGCGGTCGTTTCGCTGTGGGGCGTGCTTGCCGATATCGACTGTCCGACGGCCTGGCTCGGAGTCCAGATTCCGCTGGTCGGCCAGTTATTTGAGCGCAATCTGGGCCGCCGCGGCTGGAGCCACACGGTCTGGGCTGCTCTGGCTACTTGTCTACCGTGGCTTTTCGTCAGTCAAAGCCTCGCCGCCGCTGCCTTCATCGGTTACGGCTCGCACCTGCTGTGCGACAGTTTCACTTCACCCGGACTGCGTCCCTGGCGACCGTTCAAGCTGCCGGGCGGCATCGTGCTCTTTCGCAACGGCGGGTTCTGGGATGTCGTGATCGGCATGAGCGCCGTCATCGGCAGCTGGATATTTTTAGTGCAGCGGGTCGGGTCGGCTGCCGCCCGCGCTATCGAAGATCCACTCGCCTGGGGAGTGATCTTATTATTAGTTGCTTTGCTGC
>JANNPH010000263.1:0-6609 GCA_031399965.1 Gloeobacteraceae cyanobacterium SOY_34_metabat_159
CACTACCGCGCCGGGCTCGACGCTGCGGGCTGTGACGACGCCGTCAATCGGGCTCACGATGGTGAGATACGCCTGCTGGGCCTGTAATTGGGTCTGTACCGCCCGCGAAGCTTTCTCCTGAGACTGAGCGGCTAGTAGCTGCGAGCGGGCCTGGGCGAGTTGGCCACTGGCGATATCGATCTGGGTGTTGCGGATGGCGGGGTTAAACCGGGTGGTGCGCGTCTGGGTGAGGCTTCCCTGGGCGGCGCTCACCTGTTTTTGGGCGGCGACGACAGCCGCTTCACGGGCACTCAGGGTTGCCTCGGCGGCTTCTAGAGCCGTCTGGTTCTGGTCGAGGGCCTGCTGGGCGACGGCGCCTTGTGCTTGCAGTTGCTGGGAGCGGTCGCGGTTGGTGCGGGCCAACTTCAATTCGGAGCGCGCCTGGACCACCTGGGCCTCGGCCTGGGCAAGCTGAGCGCGCGCTGTTTCGACCGTCGCCTCGGCCTGAGCAATACGGCCTAGAGTATCGCCCTGGGACTGCTGCAAATTGAAATTGGCCTCGCGGACCTGATTTTCAAGAACGTTAATTTGCAAACGAGCCTGTTGAGCAGTCTGGCGGGCGGCGGCGAGGGTGGCGGCGGCCCCGGCCAGTTGCGCCTGTAATTCGGCATCGTCGAGCCGGACGATCAGTTGCCCTTTTTTGACCGCATCGCCCTCGCGGACGCTCACCGCCAGTACCCTTCCGGGAACGCGGGCACCCACGTCGGTCTCGTAGCCTTCAAGGCGGCCACTCAAGCTCAAGCGACCAGTGTCGGCGGCGGGGCGCAGCCAGTACCACACAGCCCCAAGGGTAAGCACCACCAGCACGATCCCAAAGATTGCGATGAGCGGCCGGTTGGACCGCTTCTGGGCGACAGCAGTTGTCGTGTCCGGGTCTGCCGGTGGGCTGGGTGAGGTCTGCACCACGAGAAAATCCTCCCGAGATATGTAGAAGCGTACTCTTGGATTTAACTACACCGTTTAGTAAAATCATACGCAATCTGGTTCATTCGGCAACAAACCTGTTCCCCTTCTTAAAAAAGCTTTGTAGTAGGATCGAGCGCAACGATCGATGGGAAGTGCGTGTCTTCTGAAGCGAGTCCACTGACGCTCTCTGCAGCGCGGGTACGGGCGCGGGCCAAGCGCGAACAAATTTTAGAAGGAGCGCTACGGGTGTTCTCGCGGGAGGGCTATGCCGGTGCCAGCATGGACCGGGTTGCTGCTGAGGCACACGTCTCCAAGCCAACCCTTTACAGTCATTTTGAGAACAAGAAGACGCTATTCCTGGCGCTTTTTGAATGGCTGTGCGGTCGCTACTTTCAAACAGATGTGCCCGCCAGTGCCCCGGACGAACTGCCGGCCGCCTGGCTTGAGCGCCGACTCGAGCACTGGTTGCTGTCCGCCTGCCGCGCCGAGAATGTTTTTTTCCTGCAGATAGCCCTGGGTGAGTCGGCCCGTTTGCCGCAGTTGGGGGAGTTGTACTTGCAGACGGCTTTCTACCCTCTCTACGACGATCTGCTGACTTACTTTCAAGCCCATCCGCAGTTGCCGATTGCCGACCCGGAAGTGATGGCTGCCATTTTCTGTGCCTGGGCGTTTGCCTTCGTTGTCTTCAGCATGGTTTTTAAAGGTGCACAGATCGTTTCTGTGCAGCGCGGCGAACTGGTCAAGGGCCTGCTCGATCTCGCCCTGGGCCGTTGCCCACTCCGCGAACCCGTCCTGCCGCCGCCTAATTTAGAAGCGTTGCTCGAACTACAGAAGCCACCCGATCTCGGGCCGGAAGCCGAGAAGCGCGAGCAGCTTCTGCACGCTGCGATGAACGTTTTTATCGAGCACGGTTATGCCGGGACCAGCATGGACATGGTAGCTTTGAGCACTGGCGTCTCAAAGCCGACTCTCTACAACCGCTTTCAAGACAAAGAAGGGCTCTTCAGCGAACTGATCGCCCGCGTGACCATTCGCCGGTTGATCTTTCCTCAGTACCCGGCGCTACTTACCCAGCCGCCGCTTGTCCTATTGCGCAAGCAGGCCAGGGCCATCATCACCAAGCTCGATGACCGCGAGTATCTGTCGCTGATGCGCCTCATCCTGGGCGAATCGGCGCGTTTTCCGGAGCTTGCCCAGCTTTACACGCGCACTGTCATCCAGCCTGGACACCTCTGCTTCAGCGCCTATTTGAGTACCTGTGCCCTCAGGGTCCCGGCTCCCCCGATCAGTGCACTGCTCTATATCGGGTCGCTCATCGGCTTTGTACTGCTGCGGGCGCTTTTGCAGGGAGACCGCTGGCTCGCTATCGCCCCGGAGCGCTATGTCGATTGTCTGGTGGGCATGATGGCCGGTCAGACAGATCAGAGCAGTTAAGTCGCGCTGTGAACCGCACAAAAAGATTGCGGTCGAGCACAGTCCGACCGCCTGCGCCTGACTACTGGCCGGGTTGAGCCTTGAGGTCGTCGGCCTTGCGCAGGCAGAAGTCCCCAAAAGTCTCTCCCGGTCCGCGTTCGAGCTTGAAGCGGTTGAAAAGCGGCGCAAGCAGGCTCAAGATCTCCTCGCGTTTCACCTTTTCTTTAAAGAGCCAGTTGAGGCGCGTCGCGCTGAGGTTGCCTCCCAGGTAGACGTTGTAGGCATCGAAGCCACTGCCCACAAAACCGATCTCACCCATGTAGGGTCGGGCACAGCCGTTTGGACAGCCGGTCATGCGAATCGTGATTTGCTCACTGGCAAGGTCCAGTTCAACTAGCTTGGCTGCAATCTCATCGAGCAGAGCAGGTAGAATGCGCTCCGACTCGGTGAGGGCCAGGCTACAGGTCGGTAGGGCCGGACAGGCCATCGCGTAGCGCTCGGTATTGCTGATCTGGTTTTCGCTGCGCACACCCGCATCGCGCAGGATCCGGTCGATCTCGGCGCGGTGGACGGGGTCGATATTGACCAGCAACACGTTCTGGGTCGGCGTAATGATCAAGTCCGTCTGAAAGCGGCTCACAATCTCGCGCAGGGCCGACTTGAGCTGAAAGGAGCCTTCATCTTTGATGCGTCCATTCTCGATCCACAGACCCAAAAAGGAGCGCCCATCGCCCTGGGGGTGCCAGCCGAGGTAGTCCTGGAAGGCCCAGGGGGCAAGTTCGTGCCAGGGAAGCAGGGGCTTGCCGAAAACCGCTTCTACTTTGCTGTGGAACCAGTCAAGGCCGCGGTCGTGGATGAGGTACTTGAGGCGGGCATGACGCCGGTTGTAGCGGTCGCCGTAATCGCGCTGCACCACCACCACGGCTTCCACTGCAGCGAGCAGGTCTTCCGGCCGCACGAACCCGAGATGGTCGGCCTGGCGCGGGAAAGTCTCGGGCTTGGCGTGGGTGGTGCCAAGTCCGCCACCGACGGTCAGGTTGTAGCCCAAGAGCGTTTCACCGCCATCAAAGACCGGGATGACGCCCAGGTCCTGGGTGTAGATATCGACGGAGTTGTCGCGCTCAACCGCCACGGCAATTTTGAATTTGCGCGGCAGGTAGGTCTTGCCGTAGATGGGCTCGATTTCGGGTTCGCTTGAGAATACTTTTTCTTCGTCGTGCCAGATCTCGTAGAATGCCCCGGTCTTAGGAGTCAGCAATTCGGCTATTTTCTCGGCTGCTTCGCGGGCGACCGCGTAGGGGCGGGCGGTGTAAGGGGCGCTTGGAGCCATGACGTTGCGATTGATGTCGCCGCAAGCGCCGAGGGTCGTGCCGAGATTGTCGCTGATCGTTGCGATCACTTCGCGCAGGTCGTATTTGCGCACGCCGTGCAGTTGTAGACCCTGGCGGGTCGTCGCCCGAATCGTGCCGTTGCCCAGCGTATCGGCGAGCCGGTCGATAGCGAGGTAGAAGCTTGCCGGGGCAAAACCGCCCGGATTTTTGGTGCGGACCATGCACGAATAGTCAATTTCCTGTCCGGCGTTTTTGAGGTCTTTGCGCTTGTCGCGGTCATCTTGCTGATAGACGCCGTGAAATTTCAGCAGCTGCACCGCTTCCTCGGTAAAGTGGGTCGATCCTTCAGAGAGTTCTTCAGGCAACCTGCCGCGCAGATTGTTGCTGTTCTCTTTGAGTAGTTCGATCTTCGAGCGCTTGAGCGTATCCGTCATCTGATGTGTCCCCGGTGGAGGCCAGGCGAATACCGGCATCCCTATCGAGATTACGCAATTGCGGGGGTTTTTGTCACCTGCACGGGCGCTCGAAACCTTGTTGCTGATGGAACCACTGTCAAACCTTTTGCGTCTAAGACCGGTAGTACCCAGATCGCCACCCAACCACCTATGAAGCAGCCTTTTGCCGCCCTTGCCCTCCTGGCACTGACCCTCGGTTCGCCCGTTACCGCCCAGGCCTTCGAGCCCGACGAAACCACCACGATCAACGTCTACGACCGTGCGAGCAAAGCGGTCGTGAGCATTCGCAGCCGGGGCGGCACCGGTACGGGCGCCATCATCGACCCACGCGGCCTCATCGTCACCAACAACCACGTCGTCCAGGGCAGTGAGCAGGTACAGGTGCGGACTGCTGACGGTCGCACCTACACCGGCACGGTCCGTTCGGTCGATGCGCGCAACGACCTGGCGACCGTCGAGATTCGTGCCGACCGACCTTTGCCGAGTCTCTCGATTTCCCGGGGTTCGGCCCGAGTCGGGCAGCGCGTCTATGCGATCGGCAACCCCTTCGGTCTCGACCGCACGCTCACCGTGGGCATCTTGAGCCGGATCGCGGCGGATGGAGACTTACAGACCGACGCGGCTCTTAATCCGGGTAATTCCGGCGGCCCGCTGCTCAATTCCGAGGGTGAACTGATTGGGGTCAACAAAGCAATTCTCGGCAGTCGCTACGGCAACAGCGGCATCGGCTTCGCCACAGCAGTCGCCCCACTGCGCCAGCTGCTCGCAAGCAGCACAGCCGCTCCGGCGCGGGTGGCGGCGGCACCGAGCCAACGTGCCCGGCGCGGTCTTGGGGTCATCCTCGATGCAGCGACCTTGACGGTCCTCGAAGTGCAGCCCGGCTCGCCCGCTGCGCGCAGTGGACTATTACCTGGAGACCAGCTCCTGGGCATCAACGACTTCAATTTGCAAAATTCTGCCCAATTGCAGCAGATTCTCCAGCGAAACCCAAGCACACTGTTATTGACGGTGGTCCGCGATCAGCAGGTAGGTCGCGTCCGCGTCGAACTGTAGTTCTGCAAATCGCATGTTGAAATTGCTGCTCGCTCTGCTGTTGCTGGTCCCGGCCGCCGCACTTCTGCCGGGACCATCTCATCTCCAAGCCCAGGACATCACAGTTCCGCTCAACATTCGCCTACGCGACGCCAACACCCGCTTTAGTTTCAAGCTCCTGAGCGAACTCACCCGCAACCAGTCAACCGAGAACATTTTCATTTCCCCCATCAACATCAGCCTGGCGCTCTCATCGCTCTTGAGCAATGCTCCCCGACCGACACGGCGCACACTTGCCAGCGCGCTCGAATTTAGAAACCTGAGCCTCGACCAGGTAAACGAGGGCACAGCCTTCTTGCAGTCATCTTTGACAAGCCCGGACCCGCGCATGGATATTGCACTTGAGCGCTCAGTGACAACCCAGACGGGCACTGAAACCCTGCCGCTCAACACCCGTTTTGCAGGCAGTGACCCTGTTCGCAACCCAGACCGTGCGACCGGCCGGGTAGCGGCCGCCAATCAGGTACCGATCACGCTCAAAGTCAGCTCCGACTTCAAAGCGCCCTGGTCGCTCGCTTTTTTTCGCGAGCAAGAAGGCGAACAGCCCTTCACTTTAAGTGACGGAAAACAAAAAAACGTCGAACTGATGTCACGCGTCGGCATCTACCGCTACCTGGAGACCCGCGAATTCCAGGCGATCAACCTGCCCTACGGCAAGGACGGCCTATGGAGCATGGTGCTCTTCTTGCCATCCACCAATACACCATTACGTACATTGTTGCGAGCACTCAACGAAGAGAACTGGAGTCGCTGGTCCCGACAGCTAACGCTCAGAGACGGCACCATCACGCTGCCTCGTTTCGGCATCAACTACAGCAGCGCCCTCAGCCCTGCCCTCAAGGCAATTGGCCTGACATCCGCTTTCGACCCAGCCACCGATCTCAGAAGAGCCGGTCCCGACCGCGTACGCCTGAGCGAGGTAGTCCACAAAGCTTCGATTCAGGTTACCGAGACCGGCATCATCACATCCCGCACCAGCACCGACAACAGCATGCTCCCGCCCACCCTCAGGCCAAAGCTAATGCCCTTCACCATGCGCGCAGACCGTCCCTTTTTCTTCGTCGTCCTCGACAACAGCTCAGGCCTCATTCTATTTGTCGGCTCCGTCATCGACCCCACCCTCTAATCACGGCCAGCCTCCCACAACTAATCACTTCTAATTGCTTCTCACCGACCTGCCTTTGTCCACCAGCATCGCTATCTACTCTGCCCGCCCGGTAGCAGGCCCCAACCAATCCCGCTTGACGCTCCACCAGACTCCCCTTGTAGGGGGTGCAGGGGGCGCAATCGCGCTCGGAGTGATGCCATGTTCCGCCAGGCATACCACCATCGCGTTGAACATCTTCGATTCGTTCGCGTCGGGGAGCCATCCC
>JANNPH010000001.1:0-2290 GCA_031399965.1 Gloeobacteraceae cyanobacterium SOY_34_metabat_159
CGCCTACTGTCCCCACCGCTGCTGGCGGATGTTTTGTGCGGGCGACTTCATCGACAACGCCGCAACCATTGAGGGCAGCGACCTGCACCACCGAGTCCATATTCCGGCCATGGGGAACCGCGAAGAGGTTCGGCAGTGGCGGGGGGTATGGCTCCGCTCCGAGTGCCACGGCCTGATCGGCAAGGCAGATCTGATCGAGTGTCGGGACGGACAGTATTTTCCTGTGGAGTACAAGCGCGGGGCCGAGGGCGACTGGGACAACGATGCCCTCCAACTGTGCGGTCAGGCACTCTGTCTGGAGGAGATGACCGGTGGTACAGTACCGGTCGGGTTCATCTACTCAACTCGCCTGCACCGCCGGGAAGCTGTCGCCCTGGCCGATGAGGTCCGTGCGCAAACGATCGAGACGATCGAGACGGTCCGGCAAATGCTGACTACCGGTGTCATGCCGCCGGCGGTATACACCAAACGCTGCGATGGGTGCAGCCTGCTTGAGCGCTGCCGTCCGAAGCTGGCGGCGAAGGTATCGAAGTATCGAGAGGAGGACTGATCGATGGGTACGGTATATGTGACTCAGGAAGATGCGTTTCTGGGACGCAGCGATGAGCGTCTGAAAATCACCCACGAGCGCCGCACGCTCCTGGAGGTACCGCTTCTAAAAGTTGATGGGATTGTCGTCCTCGGCCGGGCGAACTTCTCCCCGTCGCTAATGGGCGAACTGATGGAGCGCCAGATTCCAATGAGCTTCCTGACAGTCACCGGGCGCTATCTGGGGCGGCTGGAGCCCGAGTTGACCAAAAACATCTTCGTGCGGTCGGCCCAGTGGCGGGCGAGCGAGCAACCCGAGCGAGTGCTGCACCTGGCCCAGGCGTTTGTGCGCGGCAAGTTAAAAAACTGTCGCAACGACCTGATGCGTGCCCAGCGCGAACACCCGGCGCTGAAAATGGAGAAGGCCATTGAGCGCATTCAGCAGAGCATAGACGCCCTGCCACGCGGGCAAAACGTCGACAGTGTCCGGGGTCTTGAGGGAGCGGGCAGCGCTGCGTACTTCAGCTGCTTCGAGCAGTTGCTCCGGGTCGAGCACTTTTCGTTTACCCACCGAACGCGCAGACCTCCGCTCGACCCGGTCAACGCTCTATTGAGCTTCGGCTACGCGATGCTCCGCCACGATATCCAGAGTGCGCTCAACATCTGTGGGTTCGACCCTTACCTGGGCTTCCTGCACACCCAGCGCTACGGCCGCCCCTCGCTGGCCCTCGACTTGATGGAAGAATTCAGACCTCTGGTGGTGGACTCAGTCGTCACTGCCTGCCTCAACAAAAAAGTCCTGGTACCGGGTGACTTCGAGAGCGAGCCGCTGAGCCAGGCAGTGTCCCTAAATTCGGAGGGACGCAAGCAATTTTTGCGCCAGTACGAGCAGAAAAAGCAATCACGGTTCAAGCACCCGGTGCTCGGGCGCCAGTGCAGCTACCGCGAGGCATTCGAACTGCAAGCGCGGCTGCTGGGCAAGTATTTGCTGGGCGAAACGGACCAGTACCCGCCCCTGATTCTCAAGTAGAAGATGTTCGTCATCGTTTCTTACGACGTGTCCGACGACAAACGGCGCTCAAAGATTCACAACACCCTCAAGTCTTATGGCGAGTGGGTGCAGTTCAGCATTTTCGAGTGCGATCTAAGTGATACAGACTACTCACGGCTTCGCTCCCGCCTTGCAAAGCTCATCAAGCCCGACGAGGACAGCATCCGCTTCTACTTCCTATGCCGGGCTTGCAGCATCAAGATCGAGAGAATCGGAGGCAAATCGCCTTCCGATAGCACTATATTCTTTGCTGAGTAGGGTGCGCGGAGCAGTGGCTGTACGCTGACTATGAAGTCGTGAAAAGGAATAGAAACCAATTGCAGCAAAGATCCTGGCCTGCGAAAGCAGTACAACGACCCGCGCAGAACTGGAAAGAGCTTGTAGCAAGAACTATAGCGGCAGCAGCACTCCGTTGCATTCAGCTCAACCCGCTCATTGCGGTAGAATATAGCCGACCCGCGCAAATGCACCTTGAAAACCGCATAGTGACTACTTTCCAGAAGCCGCCGCTGCAACCGAAACGAATCCCTTTGAGGGATTGAAACCTCTTCGCTCCAGCGGCCAGCATCACCCAATCCATGCTGCAACCGAAACGAATCCCTTTGAGGGATTGAAACCTCTTCGCTCCAGCGGCCAGCATCACCCAATCCATGCTGCAACCGAAACGAATCCCTTTGAGGGATTGAAACTGGGGAGCCGATTTCTACCGAG
>JANNPH010000022.1:0-8638 GCA_031399965.1 Gloeobacteraceae cyanobacterium SOY_34_metabat_159
GCCAGTGTCGCGAGTTGTCGGCCGACTGCGCCCGGTGAGTAAGGGGCTCCCGCGAAGCGAAGATGTGGACGGGCGAGGGCTGCCAGAAAGCGCTCCGTGCCCGCCTCTCGCTCGGGAGAACTTTGGTCGCCGGGGATGACGAGCAGTGCGGGTGTCACTTCCTGAAAAGATTGTTAGGGTTTGCTTTCGGTCTCGTCACGAGCACTGAGACCGAGTGACTGGATGATAGCTTGAGAGAGCAAAACCTTTGAGAACAGAGTATTGAGTCACCAAGAACGGGTTGCAGTTTTGCTGGTCGGCTACGGCGAAGTGGAAGAATACGCTTCCTTTGCCGCCTACAACGAGATGGCTCTGAGGCTGCTGACGGCGAAATTTTTGAAGATACCCGAATTCGGGTTTCAGTTTCTGGCCCGCAAACTGGCCCGCAAAGACGAGAAAGAGTGGGCCGGGCGCGACAACTTCCGCTCACCCCACAACGATATTTTTGAAGCCCAGCGCGCCGGGATTGCCGACCAGCTCAAGAGCCGCTTCGGCGACCGGGTCGAAGTCTTCAAGGCATTCAACTTTTGCGACGGCTACCTTCCAGAACAGGTGCTCGCCCAGATTCGCGCCCAGGGTTTTCGCCGGTTGCTGATCTACCCGCTGCTGGTAATTGATTCAATCTTCACCAGTGGTCTTGCCCTCCAGCAGGTAAATGCCGCCCTCGCCGAGGACGAGCGCTGGGTCGATCACATGCGCTATTTGCCCTCATTTTTTGACGAGTCCAGCTACCACACCCGGCTTGCAAGCTACATCGAAGGCCATCTCCAACCGATTGCAAAGCGTCATCAGCCCTCACGTATTGGCCTGGTGCTCGTCAACCACGGTTCACCCTACGAGGTGAAAGGCTTTACAACCGGCATCGAAGAGAGCCAGTTTCTTTTCGAGCGCGTGCGTGAAAAGCTGATTCGCCGCTACCCGCTCATCTCGGTCGGCTGGCTCAACCACGAGACCCCCGGCCGCTGGACTACCCCAGACGTTGTTCAGGCTTCGCGCAACCTGCTCGAAGTGGGGGCAAGCACCCTCGTCTACGTCCCCATCGGCTTCGTCACCGAGAACCACGAAACCATCCTCGACGTCGAATCGATCATGCAGCGCTTCGACCAGAAAGGTGTGCCCTGCACTCGCATCGATTGCCTCAACGCAGACCCGCTCTTTCTGGAGGCGGCGGCCCACTGGGTCGAGCCGCTGGTCACCGAATTACTGGAAGCCGAGAGCGTTCGGCCCCAGATGAGCCAGGTGGTGCTCAGTCAGGATTAGGCTGGCTAAAATGAGGCCATCTGTTCGCCGGGGCGATCATGGTTCGATTTGATCCGCATTTGCGCCTGCCCAGTTCTACCGAGTTGCCCGACTCCGACGAAACCCCCGTGGACAACGAGCTACAGAACCTGGTGCCCAACTTACTCGACATGAGCCTGGCACTACTCTGGCAGGGACGTTCCGACTGGTTCTTCGGTGTGGACATGGGCATCTACGCCGACACAGAACCGCCGTATCGCGCCATCATCCCGGATGGTTTCTTGAGCCTGGATGTCCAGCGACTCAAACGCCCCGGTGGCCGGTTGAGCTATGTGCTCTGGGAAGAAGACGGCATCATGCCCATCCTGGTACTGGAGGTCGTCTCCCAGACCTACCGGGGCGAGTACGACAGCAAGCTTGAAGAGTATCGGAAGCTGGAAGTGCTCTACTACGTCGTCTACGACTCGGACGGTTACAGGCCCAAGCGCGACCGGCTGGAAGTGTACAAGCTGATCGAGGGTGAGTACGTGCGCCAGCCGGAACAGGAGCCGGGGGGACCCGTTTGGCTTGCTGAAATCGGTCTTGGTCTCGGCCGGGCGGAAGGCGAGTTTCGGGGCTGGCAGCGGGAGTGGCTCTACTGGTTTACAGAATCGGGGGAGCGCTATCCTTCTCCCGAAGAATATCAGCGCTACCGGGCAGATATCGAGGAGGAACGGGCAAATGCCGAAGCACAGCGGGCAAATGCCGAAGCGCAGCGGGCAAATGCCGAAGCGCAGCGGGCTGAACAAGCCGAGCGACAGATGGAGCAACTGAGGCAACGCCTTCGAGATCTGGGCATCGATCCACCGCCGGGTGTCTGATTTTTCCTCCGCCTGGGATTGCCAAGCCACCCGTTCGGAGTACCGACAGGGGAGCGCGCTAGAATCAGCGCTGTATTGACTCCGAGCCGACTATGCCCTGGGAACGCGGCACGCTTCTGAAAGAGCGCTACTCGCTTGAGCGGCAACTTGGGGCAAGCGGCACCCGGCAAACCTGGGCGGCTCAAGATCAAGAAACCGGGCGGACGGTCACGCTCAAGGCTCTCTATTTCGGACCGGGCATGTCGTGGCAGAACCTGACGCTCTTCGAGCGTGAAGCCCAGACGCTACAGAGCCTGAACCACCCGCGCATTCCCCGCTACCGCGATTTCTTTCAACTGAAAGAACTGGAAGGGGACTACTTCTGCCTCATCCAGGACTATATTCCCGGCACTTCTCTAGCGGAGCAGGTCCATGCTGGCCAGCGCCTGAACGAGAGCCAGTTAGAACAGGCGGCGAGGGAGATTTTAGAGATCCTGGACTACCTGCACGCACAGGCTCCTCCTGTGATCCACCGCGACGTCAAGCCCGGCAATTTAATCAAGGGCGAGGACGGACACATTTACCTGGTCGATTTTGGCTCGGTCCAGGCCGAGCAGACGAGCGGGCGAACGCTGACGGTCGTCGGTACCTATGGCTACATGGCTCCCGAGCAATTCGGGGGACGGGCGCTTCCCGCTTCTGACCTTTATGGCCTGGGGAGCACGCTGGTTTTTCTCGCGACCGGCACCAATCCTGCCGACTTGATCGAAGACGGTTTTCGGATCCGCGTCCCCAGGAGCATGAACGTGAGTGCCTGGCTACAGCGCTGGATTCACAAGCTAGTCGAGCCGGATCCAGGCCGCCGCTTCAAGGATGCCCGCGAAGCCCTCGCCGCACTCAAGGGCAAAGGCACCCTCGATGGCCCGCTCAATTTGCCCAGCGTCCGGGCGGGTCGGCTCACCGCCCAAAGTTGTGACGCCTGGCTGAGTGTGGAGATTGCCACCCGTGAACCCGCTCTGGAGGAACTTTTTGCCTTTTCGACCTGCACCGTTCTGGCTCTGGTCGCCACTTTTACCACCCAGGCGACCCTCAGACTGCCGCCGGAAGACGGTTTGTTCGTGCTGTTGTTCGCGGCCTTGCTCTCATTAGGTTTTTGGGCAGTGTTAGGACTCACGATGGCAGCGAACCTGCTGCCGATCCTGTGCCGCACGCATATCCAGTTGGACCGGGAAGGATTCACCCTCGTTCACCGCATGTTTGACACCGTGGTTCACAGACGGGTGGGCGACCTCTCCGCGCTGAGCGGCAGGCAAGCCCTCGGCTTTGGCCTTGCAAAGCTGGAGCGCGACTGGATCAAGGCGCACATCCGGCATTGGTTGGGCAAGACGGCTGGAACCGCGTCAATGTCCGGTGAACCAGGAACTATTCGGTAGGAAAACCATGTTTCCGTTTGTACTGTTTGTCACCGTGGTGCTATTGACCCTGTTACTCGGCGCAATTGTTGGAGTGGTCCGGATGGGGGACGCATTCCAATCAAGAGGGCCGTCTCCCCTGGGGAAAACTCGGATTGCCGTGGCCGCCCTGTTGGTCATGGCCGTTGTGTTCTGCCACAGGGGTGGTCCTTTGTACTCACCTATGAGTAATGTTTTCTTCGCCGGTGTTTTTATTGCTCCGATGGTGCTTTTCATCGCACTTTGCGGCAACATCGGCTTGTTTCGACGCAGTTCTCTGTCCGGCGATTTCCTGGTAACCTGGCTTGCCTGCACGCTGAGCCTGGGGGTTGTGAGCCTTAACCATTTTGCGTTCTCGCTGGTGAGCCTTTACTCCATTAGTGCAAGCTTGAAGATCGCTGTTGTGGTTGCTGTCGCCAACGCCGCCCTGTTGCTGGCACTCAGAATTTTGTCAGTGCCTTTAAACGCTCTCACACTGAGTCTGTCGTCGTTTTTGCTCAGCTCGGCAGGGCTGCTGGCCGTGCCGGTACTGGTCTCTGAAACTTACCTTCGCAGCCACTGGGTTACTAATCTCTGGCCTGCCGCAATTGGCGGCCTGCTGATGGCCTTCATTGTCACCGTCCAGGCAGCGAGTTTCGAGGATGACCCGGACTTGCGCTTGGAACTGAAATGAGCAAACTGGAGTCCTCGAACTGAGGTCGGCGAAACTGGCAATTCGGCTAGAACTATAATGCTCAAACAGAGGGCAAGCGATGTCTGAAGTGCTGAGACTGGAAGACGCGGTCGAGTTCGCCGAGAACCCCGAACCTCGCTGTCCCTGCGTCTTGCTTCTCGACACCTCGGGTTCGATGGATGGGCGACGGATTCAAGCTTTGAGCGATGGGCTTGAAGCGTTCAAATTCGATCTACGGGTTGACGACCTGGCAAAGAAGCGGGTGGAAATCGCCGTGATCACCTTCGACACGCACGTGAGCGTCCTGCGCGATTTCGTCACGGCAGACCAGTTCGAGCCGCCATTATTGCTGGCCCAGGGAACGACGTGCATGGGAGCGGCCATCCACGAAGCCCTCGATTTGATCGAGGCGCGCAAGCGCCAGTACCGCACCTTCGGCGTCTCGTATTATCGTCCGTGGGTGTTCATGATCACCGACGGCGAACCCCAGGGCGAAGCGGCGGACGTGGTTGCCCTGGCAGCCGAGCGCGTCCGTCGCGAGGAAGAACAGAAGCGCGTCGCCTTTTTTACCGTCGCCGTGGAGGGGGCCAACCTCGCCAGGTTGCAGACCCTCTCGGTGCGCTCGCCCATCCGCCTGCGCGGCCTCAACTTCAAAGACATGTTCTTGTGGTTGTCGGCCAGCATGCAGCGGGTCTCACAATCGAAGCTGGACGAGCAGGTTACTCTGCCGCCACCGGGTTGGGGGGCACTCTGATGAGCATGGGCGCGGACGTACCTGCCTGGCGAGTTGTCGGCGCTTCTCGGGTGGGAACGAGCCACCAGAAATTGGGGCTATCCTGCCAGGACGCCCATCACTGGCTGCAAGTAGAAGGCCAGACGCTCGTTGCGGCGGTAGCGGACGGTGCCGGTTCAGCGCCGCTCTCGGCAGCAGGTGCCATCACTGCTGCGCGCACGGCGGTCGAAACCCTCTGCCCCCGGCTCGCCATTGTCCCCACCAGTGACGAAGACTGGCAGGGGCTACTAATCGAAGCCTTCCGCTCGGCCCAGTTGGCCGTGGCGGCGCAAGCGCAAGTGCTCGGGACGGAGGCGCGTGACCTGGCCACTACCCTGGTACTGGCTGTCGCCACCCCCGCGCTCCTGGCAGTAGCCCAGGTCGGCGACGGCGCGGTGGTCGTGGCTGCGGGTGATGGTGCCGTGGTCGGACTGAGTGAACGGTCGGCGGGCGAATACCTTAATGAGACTATCTTTCTGACCGCTCCCGACGCCCTTGCGCAGATCCGTGTCCGTATCTGGCACCAACCGCCCAGACACCTGGCCCTCTTCACGGATGGGCTGCAGATGCTCGCGCTCAAGATGCCCGAGGGCACGCCGCACCCGCCTTTTTTTAGACCGCTGTTTCGCTTCGTCGAAAGTACAACCGACCCGGAGGAAGCCCAGGGCCAACTGGCCGCTTTCCTGGCGGCCCCCAAAGTCACAAGCCGCACCGACGACGATCTGACCCTTGTACTGGCTACCCTGACAGGCTGACCCATGCACCAGCTCAAACGGCAATCCACCGGCAAGACCATCGCCCTTGATTCGGCAGACCGCCTGGGTGGCGGCGGCGAAGGCCACGTCTTCGCTCTCGGTAAGAACTTGGCCGCCAAAGTGTACCGTCAGCCGAGCGCAGCGTATACCCGCAAGCTGGGAGCGATGATCGCCAATCCCCCTGCCGGGCCTGCCGCGATTGCCTGGCCGGTCGATTTGCTCGTCGATCCTGAGAGCCGGGTTGTCGGTTTTTTGATGCCCCGAGCGTGCGGCGTGCGGCCCGTCTTCCACTACTACAATCCCGGCTCCCGGATCCTGCACTCGCCTGGCTTTGACTACCGTCGCCTGCACCGGACCGCCTACCACCTGGCGGCGGCGGTCGCGAGTCTGCACGAAAGCGGCTACGTGATTGGCGACCTCAACGAGTCGAACATCCTGGTGAGCGAGGCCGGCCTCGTCACCCTGGTCGATGCCGATTCTTTTCAGGTCAACGACCGCGAGACGGTGCACCTCTGCCGGGTCGGCAAACCCGAATTCACACCCCCGGAATTGCAGGGCAAAAATTTTGCCGAGGTCGAGCGCACCCCGGCCCAGGACCGGTTTGGGCTGGGAGTGTTGCTGTTTCAAATCCTGATGGAAGGCACCCATCCCTTCGCGGGCGTCTATCAAGGGTCAGGCGACCCACCTGCACTGGAGCAACGCATCGCCCTGGGCCATTTCCCCCACGGTAGCGGGCAGACGCCCTATCGTCCGTCGCCTATCGCCCCACCCTACACCCTGCTCGACCCCCGGCTGCGCGAACTCTTCGAGCGCTGCTTTGAAGCCGGGCACCGCGACCCATCCTTGCGGCCCGACGCCCAGACCTGGAAACTGGCCCTGCAGAAGGCGGAAGCCGCTTTGATCGTCTGCGGCCATAACAACCAGCACCGCTACGGCGCTCACCTGCAAGCCTGTCCCTGGTGCGAACGCCGACAATTGCTGGGTGGACGCGATCCGTTTCCTCTGAAGTTTGCTGCTCAGGTGCCGCTTTTTGACCGGCTTGGTCTGCGCCTGCCGCCCATACCCAAAAAAGTGCTGGCGACTGTCACGGCGGCGTTCGTCGGCGTCTCGGGGTTGGGCTGGCTTGGATTTTCGCAGTTGGGCATTACGGTCGATGCGCGTTCTGTGCCGGGGTTCGGTACGGTCGATGCCCTGGCCTTCAGCCCCGACAGCAAGACGCTCGTAGTCGGACAGGCGGACACCGCGACGCAATTCTGGAGTGCTGAAACCCTCAAAAGAATCGATTCGACTGCCGACCCCCGGCGGTCGAACTTCTTTTCGCTCTCCGCGAGCTTCAGCCCGGACGGCCGCCTGCTTGCCACGGTCGACGGCAACGCGCCAGCCAGCCTGCGCGACGCCAAAACCGGCGTCTTCGGGCACAGGCTCGAAGACCACTTCTCGAAAGACGGCTATTTTCCTTACCTGGTCACCTTCAGCCCGAACGGTCAATTGTTGGCGACGGTCACCTACAACATCGTCTCGCTCTGGAATGTCGAGCAAAGAAAGCTCGCCCATCTGCTCGAAGGCCCCGTCTCGGACATCCTCGCCGTCGCCTTCAGCCCAGACGGCCAGACGCTCGTAAGCAGCCACTACCACCGGTCAAATGCAAAGTCGCTCCTCATCTTCTGGAATGTCAAAACCGGCAAACGTCTGCGCACGCAGGATCTGGGGATTGAGTCGGTGACGAGCCTCGCCTTCTCCGCTGACGGGCGAACCCTGCTGAGTGGCGGCGGCCACGGCAGTATCGGCAGTTGGGATGTCGCCACGGGTCAACTGCGCCGGTCGATGGGTCAACTCGGGCTAAAGCGGTTCGCCTTCAGCCCGGACGGCAGATCGGTAGCCGTCGGCGACAGCACCAGCAACAGAATCAAATTGTGGGATGTGCGCTCGGGCACGGTGACGCGCTTTCTGCTCGGACACGACCGACCGATCAATGCCCTGTCCTTCAGCCCGGACGGCAAGACCCTGGCCAGTGCCGGTGAAGATGGCACGGTGAAGCTCTGGCCCTTAACACCACTGCCCTGACGCAATGTATGCGGGTTGCCCAGGTGGAACAGATCGCCATTCCTTGAGCAAGGTACTATAGCCTCGCTTGAGGCGTCTAAACTGCCGGAATCTGCCTGTCGTCAACTTTTGCGAGTATTCAATGCGCCACAAAATCGGATCGCTCATCGTCGTTGCGGCCTTATTCTTGGGAACTACTGGGGTGAAAGCCCAGGAAAGCCTGCTGGCATTTTTTGCCGCCGAATGGAACTATCAACTTGCCCAAAACCCGGTACGCGCCTCGCTTTTGGGCGACCGGCGCTTTAATGACCGCTGGCCGGACTTGAGCCTCCCGGCGTTTGCGAAAGAATACGAGCACGACGTAGCGGCGCTCGCAAAGCTCAAAACTTTCGACCGTACCAAACTCTCGGCCGCCGACTAGCTTAGTTACGACCTGCTGGAAGTGGGTGCCAGTACCCTCGTCTACGTCCCCATTGGCTTCGTCACCGAGAACCACGAAACCATCCTCGACGTCGAATCGATCATGCAGCGCTTCGACCAGAAAGGCGTGCCCTGCACCCGCATCGACTGCCTCAACGCAGACCCGCTCTTTCTGGAGGCGGCGGCTCACTGGGTCGAGCCGCTGGTCAGCGAATTACTGGAAGCCGAGAGCGCTCGGCCCCAGATGAGCCAGGTGGTGCTCAGTCAGGATTAGGTCGGCTGCTCGCTAGAATGAGGCCATCTGTTCGCTGGGGCGACCATGGTTCAATTCGATCCGCGTTTGCGCCTGCCCAGTTCTACCGAGTTGCCCGACTCCGACGAAACCCCCGTGGACAACGAGCTACAGA
>JANNPH010000050.1:0-1715 GCA_031399965.1 Gloeobacteraceae cyanobacterium SOY_34_metabat_159
GCGACAACATCCACAGCTACGACCTGGTCAACGTCTTCCACCACTTTTATCAGGACTCGCGTTCGGGAGAGGTCTACAACATCGGTGGCTCCCGCCACAGCAACTGTTCGATGGTGGAGGCGATTGCTCTTTGCGAAGAACTGACCGGCAAGAAACTCGCCTGCACCTACACTGACGACAACCGCTCCGGCGACCACATCTGGTACGTTTCGGACGTGAGCAAGTGCCGGAGCCACTTTCCGGGCTGGCGCTACAAGTACGACCTGCGGGCGATTCTCGAAGACCTCTACCAGGCGCAAGCGGCCCGCCTGTGAGTACCATCGTGCAAGTACCCCGCCCGCGCAGCTGACCTTGTGGATATCACCCAGGCCGTTCAGAACCTTTACGAACGCTTTCCGTTTCCGCCCGACCCGGTCAGCGGTGGACTGCCGCCGGGCTGGAACTGGCGGTGGAGCTGGAGTTTCGCCCATAGCTTCTGTACAGGTCTTCGCCCCGCGCCGCGCCCGATTCGTATCCTCGATGCCGGCTGCGGTACAGGCGTGAGCACCGAATATCTGGCCTTTCAGAACCCGCAAGCCTCAGTGACGGCCGTCGATCTAAGCGAAGCGTCCCTCGCAATCGCCCGAATGCGTCCGGCCAGTGCCAATGTGCACTTTGAGCAGATGAGCATCACCGAAATAGCCCGACTCGAAGGCCCATTTGATTTCATCAACTGCGTCGGTGTGCTGCACCACATGAGCGACCCGGTAGCGGGCATCCGTGCCCTTGCGGACCAACTGGCTCCCGGCGGGCTGCTACATGTCTTTGTCTACGCCGACCTGGGGCGGTTCGAGATCCAGTTGATGCAAGAAGCGATCCGAATTCTGCGCAGTGGTGAAGACCCACTTGCTGACGGACTGAAAGTGGGCCGGGGCCTTTTTGAAGCTTTAAGCCCCGACAATCGCCTGGTTAAGGCGGAGGCCGAACGCTGGGCGCTCGAGAATCGAGACGATGCCTGCTTTGTTGATATGTACGTCCATGTCCAGGAAATCCGCTACACCATCCCGAAACTTTTTGCCCTCGTAGATGCATCCGGGCTTCAGTTTCAGGGCTTCTCCAACCCGCAATTCTGGCAGCTAGAACGACTACTGCACAAGGCACCCTGGCTCCTGGAGCGCTCAGCCTACCTATCAGAGCGCGAACGCTACCGACTTGTCGAACTGCTCGACCCGGTCGTCTCCTGGTACGAACTTTTCTTATGCAAGCCCCCTCTTGAGCGTGTCGAGTGGACCGATACCCGTCTACAAGCCGCCTACGCGCACCGAAGTCCTTTTATCAATCCCTGGCCTGCTGCTCAGGTCTTCGACCACGAGTACGAAGTCGTCAATCTGAGCGAGTCTGAAATCGCCTTTCTCACAGCTGCCGACGGGAGCCGCACTGTAGAAGACTTACTGGGAGATTTGAATCTCGACCAAGTACGTCAACTCCAGGGACACTTCCTCGTGCAATTCAGTTCTGAGCCAACTGAGCACGGCTAAAGTACAATGCTGGCTGAAGAGTGTGAACCCGGAACCAGCCACCGGCTGCGGCCATCCGGGGGACATAGGAGAACGTCATGAGTGTCGTGTTGTCTACGATCATCAGTGCTGATGAACAGCTGCGCTATCCGAGCGTTGGCGAACTAGAACAAATCAAGAATTTCATGGACGCGAGTGCCCTGCGCCTCAAAGTTGCCC
>JANNPH010000097.1:0-29895 GCA_031399965.1 Gloeobacteraceae cyanobacterium SOY_34_metabat_159
CTCGGGGTCGAGAGCCTCAAGTGCGGCAGGCGGAAGACCAGCTGTGATCGGTTTGAGGCTGCCGGCAATCGTCGTTGTCAGCAGGGCTGCGAGGATAGAGCCAAAGACAGAGGCTCCGACAGTCTGGCCAAGCTGCTGGAAAAACTGTCGGCTCGCCGTCACCGTGCCGACATCTTTATAAGGAACAGCGTTCTGGAGAGCCAGGCTCATCTGCGGGAAAGTCGCTCCAAAGCCGAGGCCAAGAATCCCGAGCCGGATTCGCACATCCGTCAGACTCGACTGGGCACCCAGATTGGCGAGCATGACCATCCCAAGAGCCACCAGGGCAAGCCCCGCGATCGCAGCAAGCTTGTAGCGCCCGGTCTTCTGCACGAAGATACCGCCCACAATCGAACTGGCCATCAGGCCGACTGTAAGTGGGATTAACGTCGTTCCGGCCTCGGTCGCAGTGGTGCCCAGCACGTTGACCAGGAAAATCGAGATAAAAAGTACCACCGTGAGAAAGACCGAGCCGAGCAGGGTCGAGATGGCAATGATAATCGAGACAATCGGGAGGCGAAAAAGTGGCAGTGGAATCACCGGTCCCTCTGCCCGCGACTCAACCTGGAGGAGTGCAACGAGCCCCACCGAGGCCGCTGCCAGGAGTCCGAGCACCGTTGGCGATGTCCACGGATAGAGCGATTTATCGAGGGTAAGCGCGGTCAGAAAAGGCGAGACCGTCAAAAAAAGCAAGACGGCACCCGCGTAGTCGATGCGGCCTTTGAGACCACTTTCGAGGCGAGGCATAAAAGCGATGATAAAAGCGAGGGCAATCGCTCCGAAGGGCAGATTGACATAAAAGTTCCAGCGCCAGCCGATCGTGTCGGTCAGCACACCACCGACAAACGGACCGAGAATGCTGCTGAGGGCAAAGACCGAGGTGAACACCCCTTGCAGTTTTGCCCGCTCCGCCGGTACGTAAAGGTCAGCGGGGATCGTGAAGGCAAGCGCCGTGAGCGCCCCGGCTCCCAACCCCTGCACTCCCCGGTAGATGGCCAGGGTCAGGATATCGGCGGCACTGCCACAGAGCATCGAGCCTATTAGAAAGATGACGATGCCGGTCAAAAAGACGATTTTGCGGCCGTAGAGGTCGGAAAGCTTGCCGTAAATCGGCACCGTGGTGGTGCTTGCGAGCAAATAAGCGGTCGAGAGCCAGGCAAGCAGACCAACCCCTTTGAGATCGGCCAGGATGCTCGGTAAGGCGGCGGCCACAATCGTCTGATCGAGAGCTGTCAGGAAAAGCCCGAGCAATACTCCACCCAGGATGAGTCGCTTGGTCCGCTCGTCGAGCGTGGTGTAATCAATACGGTCGCTCAACGCATTCAGATCGAGGTCGTGGGCGGGGTCGTGCTGCCCTCAGTCACGTATTGATTGACGAGGCGCGAGACAAGGGCGGCCACAAAGCCGACGATGAGTAGAGCGGCAAGGCCACCCAGCGAAGTGACGATCTGGCCGATGTAAGGCAGGATGAACCGGCTCAAAAACTCCGGCAGGAAGCGCAGAAGCGAGAAAAGCCCAAAGGCGCTCGCAATCGCAGTCGCCGTGTAGATGCCGACGAACCCGGCGGCAAGGGCTGTCCCGGCCCAATCGACGGTGACAAGCGCAATCACCAGGCCGAAGGCAAGGCCCGCCGCAAGCGAGCCCACAGGCAGGTTCAAGAGTTTCAAGAAAATGACGCCTAGAACGAGTGCCCCGGTGCCGATAGCAGCGACAAGCCCGGCACCAATGCCGATCCCGGCAGAGGCCGGTAGGCCCGCGGCGCGCACCAGCGGCTTAGTGGAGGCACCGAGATAGGCCCCAAGCCCGATACCGAGCCCGGCGGCAAGTAGCGTGCCGAATAGAGAAAGCCAGAAGAACGTGCTGAAAAGATTCATCGTCACACCCAGGTGAAGCACTCTGTCTATCTTAGGCTCAGCCGGGGTCGGCCACCGTCAAGATCGCAAATCACAGCGAATTTCAACGAGAAAGCCGTCCGGGTCAAAAAAATAAATCCCGCGTCCGGTCGGACGGCTCACAGGACCATGATCGACCGGCACCCGGTTGTTTTCGAGTACGGCCACCGCCGCGTCGAAGCACTCCGGGTCGATGTCGAAGGCAAGGTGGTTGGCACGGGTAAAAGCTTGCTTCGGATCCGGGTGAGGCGGCATTAGCTCCGGCTCACAAAAGAGATCGAGAATGGTGCCGTCTGGGGTCCTGAAATTGGCAACTTTACCGTCCGCCACCAGGGTTTTCAATGTAGCGGGTATTTCCAGGCCGGTCAGTTCGTGTAGACCAAGCATGGTGCCGTAGAAGTGCCGCGAGGCATCTAAGTCGCGCACGTTGAGGGCAATATGGTGAACCCGGCGCAGCAAGCCGGGAGCGAGAGCGGTTTGCATGGGATAGCCACCTCGGGGCAACGTGCTCTCACCTTAAGCGATAGACTCATTTCCGTGCGCGGAGACAAAATATGAACTACGGACGGGCGATACGGCAGCAGTGGCTACTCGAAGAGGACGCCATCTTTCTCAATCACGGCTCCTATGGTGCGACCCCTCGCGTCGTCCTCGAAGCGCAGTCGCAGTGGCGCGAACGTCTGGAGCGACAGCCGGTCCGCTTCATGGCCCGCGAACTGCCGGTCCACCTGCGCGCCGCTGCTGCCGCCCTCGGGGATTTTATTGGAGCCGATGGCGATGACCTGGCACTGATCGACAACGCGACAAGTGGGGTCAATGCCGTCCTGCGGTCGCTCGACCTCGGGCCGGGCGACCGCATCGTCACGACCAACCACACCTACAATGCCGTTCATCAGGCTCTTGTCTACATCTGCAAGCACACCGGGGCCGAACTGGTGGTCGCTGAGGTACCTTTTCCCTGCCCCGGAGAAGACGCAGTTGTAGCAGCTCTCGCAGCAGCAATCGAGCCTGGGGCGCGCCTTGCCGTCCTCGACCACATTGCCTCCTCGACGGCCCTGGTCTTTCCCATCGAACGCCTGGTAGCACTCTGCCGCGAACGGGGGATCGCGGTGCTGGTTGACGGTGCCCACGCACCAGGAATGGTCACACTCGACCTGGAACACCTTGGAGCCGACTGGTATACCGGGAACTGCCACAAATGGCTCTGTGCGCCAAAAGGATGCGGTTTTCTGTGGACTCGCCGGGACCGGCAGGCAGACACCCATCCGCTGACGATTTCCCACGGCTACGGCCAGGGCTATGTAGCTGAATTTGACTGGACAGGCACCCGCGACCCGAGTGCCTGGCTTGCCTTGAGTACCGCCCTCGACTTTCACCGCGAACTGAACCCAGACAAAATCCGCACCCACAACCATGAACTGGTCCTCTGGGCTGCAGAAAAGCTCAACTATGCCTGGGGTGGCACCCTCAGCGCTCCCCAGTCAATGCTCGGATCGATGGTGAGCATCGACCTGCCTGCGGTGCGCAGTCCCGCCACGTTGCACGACGACCTCTGGGACCACCACCGCATCGAGGTGCCGGTCTTTCCCTTCGGGGACCGTTACTGGCTCCGCATTTCAGCACAAATTTACAACGAGCCCGCCGAGTACGAGTTGCTTGCAAGAGCTGTCGATAGCTACCGTTTGCAAGCCTAGATTTCGGAGCTAGACGAGGCTCAGGCTGTCCTGGTGGGCGGTGTGCCATTCGAGGGTCTTGCGCAGGCCCTCCTCAAAGCTGGTCCCGGCCCGGAAGCCGAAGCTTTCAAAGGCACGCTGGGTGTCGAGGCAGCGGCGGGGTTGACCGTTCGGCTTGTCGGTCTCCCAGACAATTTCACCTTCAAAACCCATCAACTCGCAGATCTTCTCGACGAGGTCGCGAATCGAGATTTCGATGCCCGTACCGAGGTTGACCGGTTCCTCAGTTTCCAGGTGAATGGCGGCTTTGACGATCCCCTCGGCCGCGTCCTCGACGTAGAGGAATTCCCGCGTCGGGCTACCGTCTCCCCAGACCGGCAACTGATGCTGGTTGTTGCGCTTGGCGAGGGCAATCTTGTGGATCAGGGCCGGGATGACGTGGGAACTCTTCGGGTCGAAATTGTCCCAGGGGCCGTAGAGGTTGACTGGCAAGAGGTAGACGCCGTTGAAGCCGTACTGCTGCCGGTAAGCTTGCAACTGTACGAGCAACGCCTTTTTGGCAATGCCGTAGGGTGCGTTGGTCTCCTCGGGATAGCCGATCCAGAGGTCCTCTTCTTTAAAAGGGACAGGCGTAAATTTTGGATAAGCGCAGATAGTCCCCACGCAGACGAACTTGCTCACACCCGCGAGGTAGCTCTGGTGGATGAGGTGGGTGCCCATCATCAGGTTGTCGTAATAAAGCTCGGCCGGCTTTTCGCGGTTGAGGCCGATGCCGCCGACCTTGGCGGCCAGATGGATTACCAGGTCTTTGCCGCTAACAGCCTGCTCGCAGTCTTGAGGTTCGCGCAAGTCCAGCTCACTGGAGCGTGGAAGCTCGATCAGGTCTTTGGTAGCACCCTGTTTGAGTAATTCTTCGACGACGTGACGGCCCAGAAAACCGCTGCCGCCGGTCACCAGAATCTTGGCATTGGCTAAATCGATGTTCATTTAGAGCGTTGCCCCTCAGCAATGTAAATTAGTCTACCCTGCCGGACCCGGTAGCTGTTTACCGGCCGAAGCCAAATGTCGTAGCATCATAGAGCCTTGAAGCCCTCATGATGGCACTGCGAACCTCTCTACCCCGACAAGCCGGACCCTGGTGGGATGGGCTGGTGATTGTCCTCACCCTTTTGACCGACGCGTTTGCGGTCGCGGCCGGCTACTGGCTTGCCTACCGGTGGCGCGCCCTCAGTCCGAATAACCTCGAAAGCGCTGAATTCTACTGGGGGCTTGCCCAGTTCACAGGCATCGGCACGCTGCTGGTCCTGGCAGCCTCGGGGCTCTACCGCTCTCCAGGCTACCAGTCGCGCTTCGATGAAACCGTGAAGGCAGTCTTCGGAATCACGATTGCCTTTACGCTCGTGATCGCCGGTGCTTTTTTCTTCCGGGAGGCTTCCTTTTCGCGGCTGGTCATTCTCTATGCCTGGGGGATCGCGGCCGGGCTCGCGGTATCGGCCCGCCTTTTGATTCAGCAATTCAACCACAAGTTGCGCGGGCTTGGCTTTGGGATGCGTCCGGTGCTGGTGCTCGGCACCGGACCGAGTGCCCACGCTTTGTGCCGCCTGCTCGAAGAGAATCCGCAGTGGGGACTTGGGCTTGCGGGGCTGGTGGCTGAGGACAGCGCCAGGGCTCGGGCCGAGGTGCGCAGTGTCGCACAGCTGCAGGATCTGAGTCGTTATCTGGCGGAGCACCCGGTGGCTGAGGTCTGGTTCGCCCTGCCTGACTGTCCGCGCCCACAGCTTCTTTCTCTATTACAGGTGGTGACGGCCCAGGGCTCAGTACAGGTGCGCCTCGTCCCCGACATCCTCGAATATGTGACGGCGCGCATGCAGGTCGATGTCCTGGGCGGCACGGCTCTGCTCACTTTGCAGGACACGCCGCTGCGGTACTGGTACAACCGCTTCTGGAAGCGGCTTTTCGATGTCGCAGTCGCCGGTGGTGCGCTCTTGCTCGGGTCACCGCTGCTACTGGCCCTCGCCGCCGCAGTCAAGTTGACCTCGCCAGGACCGATTTTTTACCGGCAGGAGCGCATCGGGCGCGACGGTACAACCTTCTGGATTTACAAGTTTCGCACGATGCGCGCCGACGCCGAGGGTCAGGGTCCGGGGTGGACGACCCGCAACGACCCGCGACGAACGATTCTCGGTACCCGTCTGCGCCGTAGCAGTCTCGACGAACTGCCCCAACTCTGGAATGTGCTGGTGGGAGACATGAGCCTGGTCGGTCCCCGTCCAGAACGCCCGGTGTATGTAGAGCGCTTCAGCCAGGACATTCCCAAGTATCTTGACCGCCACCTGGTCAAGACTGGCATGACCGGCTGGGCACAGATCCACGGGCTGCGCGGCGACACTTCGATCCCCGAGCGGGTGCGCTTTGATCTTTACTACATCGAAAACTGGTCTTTACTGCTCGATTTGCGCATTGTGCTGGCAACGGCCTGGCAGGTGCTGCGCCATCCCCAGGACGCTTACTAAAGTAGCTGCGCTTCAGGAAACTTTGCGGATCAGCCTGGCTGTGATGCGGCGCACGTAGGCAAGGTCGTCCGGCAAGATACCGCCACTGACCCAGAGCGTCCCCACAAACGAGAACAGGGCAAGCCCGGTTCCGAAAACTGCGCCCACGGCCGCCACGAGCCAGAGCACAGTGATCATCACACCGAAGGCGAGGGCGGTTGGCCCAACCCAGGGCTCCCAGAGCGAGATGCCGAACTTGTAATCAATAAAATAGGTAAACGCTACGAAACTGAATACCTCGCAGACAAGGGTGGCGACGCTGCACCCCAATCCACCCAGAAGAGGAATCCAGTAATAGTTGAGAATGACGTTGAGCAGTGCACCGAGAGCAAAGATCAGGGCTTGAGTTTTAATCTGGTTGCGCGACTGCATCAGGCACATCTGCAAGTTGCGGGCAAAGAGAAAAAACGAGGCCCAGGCCAACACCTGCAACATTGCAGTGCTCTGTAAGTATTTATCTCCGTAAAAAAGAAAAAGTACGTCGCGGGCATAAAAAGTGAGCAGGGCTGTAATCGGCAAAGCGATCAAGACCATGTAGCGAAAGCCGCGCTTCATGACGATTTCCATGCCTGCGCCACCCTGGGCGTACAGGTTCGAGAACTCGGCGAAAAAAACCATGCCGATCACCCCGACTAACACAATGATGATCTCGATAAATTTGTAGGCGGCCGAGTAGTCGGCAATTTGCTCCAGGGTGCCAAAGGCTTCCAGCATAACGATATCGACTTTGAAGTAGAGTGCTGAGAAGCTGACCAAAAAGACATAAGGCAGCGCTTCGAGCAGCACGCGCTTAAAATCTTCAAAAGCGGGCCAGCCCGGCGCAAAGGTCAGTTCTTTGCAATAGTATTTAAAGGCCAGGTAGCTGAGCAGGTGCTGGCTTAGCCCGGTAAAAGCGAGTGCCCAGATGAGTGCCTCCAGGTCAGGCTTCAAAAAGATCACCAGCAGCAATACCAGGCTATTGAGCAGCGACGAGACAAACTGCACAGCAGCACTGATATACGAACGGTTCAGACCGCTCATCACGTAAAGAAAGAAAGTGGCCGTGGTCGTCCCGATTAAACCGAGGGCGCTCAGCAAGAGCAGCCGAACCTCAGTTGTACTCTGTCCTGTTCCGCCAATTGCCAGGATGAGCAGTAGCGTGATTGTGCTAAAAACTGCCTGCAAAATATACGCCGTCTTCAGCAATACCGGCGCTCGCTGCGGTTGCTGCACGACTTCTCTTGAGAGATAAACCGGCAACCCGAAAGTCGCCAGTACCGCATAGAGACCGACGTAGGCAGTCAAATAAGAATACTGCCCAAAGTCGCCAGGATTGAGAGTGCGTACGAGCAGTGCCGAAATCGGAACGGAGACGACCCGCGAAAAAAGCGTTGCGAGAAAAAGCGCCGAGGTATTGACGAACAGATTGCGCACTCGACTGCCAGGGCGGGTCATCTCAATCTCAAGAGGTTGTCTTTGCCATCGTCGGGTTTAGAAGTTGTGGTCAAGCTTACCCATCCGGCCTGTCATAGCATGGAGTGCTCCGAGTGCAGTGGCCTTTAGCTTGCTGACTTTTTGGTCTTCGTAGAGCAGGACGAACAGCACTGCTTTGCAGGCATTCAAGCCATCCTGGCTGAGCCAGGCTGTCTGGGTCGCCGCGTACTCGCGGGCCAGCACCAGGCGATTGCGGGTGATGTAGTAGTGCCGGAAAGGTGGATGGTTGCTGGTGATCGGACGCTTCCAGAAGAATCGATGCACTTTCTGCGTGCCGAGGGAGTGCACCATGCCCGGCTTGAACGAGAAGAGCACAGCATAACCCCGGGCCTGCAACCGGAAGCAGTACTCATGGTCGATACTGTCGATAAAAAATTCCTCGCGAAATGGTCCGACGGCTTTGAAAACAGAGAGCAGTAGCAGGCTGCCGGAGGTAATCACCACTTTTGCCAACTGGTAACCCGGACCGTCCCGCTTACTCGGGTCGAAGAGCAGGCCGGTGTTGGCGTCGTAATAGTTGCAACCGAGGATGCCCACCGGGCCTGGGCAAGCGGCATGCACCCTGGATAGCGCATCCACCAGATCGGGCAGCACCTCAGTATCTTGATCGAGCGTCAAGGCCCAGAGATAACCCTGCTCTAGAGCCCAGGTGAGTCCCCGGTTGAGGGCTGCACCGACCCCGAGGTTTTCACCGTTCAAAATGAAGTGCACGCCCGGTCCGGCGAGCCTGTGCAGACGTTCAAGACTGGCGGGACTGGAGCCGTTATCGACCACTACGACCGTTGCAACTTGCCGGGCCACCTCGGTGACGCGCTCCGAGAGAGCCGGGTCGGGGTGATAGGTGACGACGACTGCGCAGATATTCTCTTTGCAGGGATGAGCAACCGTCATCGTCGCACCGTCCAGGTAGCCTGAGCGCACACTAGAGCCAGAGTTCTCCGTGCCTCAAAAAGAACTTGAAGGCGGAGAGCATGTGCAGCAGGCGCAGATAATTGAGGCCGCCGCGGGTACTTGCTCGCCGATAGTTGTGCGTAGCGACGGCCTGGGGGTCAAGTAAGACGCGAAATCCGTTTTCCCAGGCTTCGCAGCAGAGATTGACATCCTCGAAGTAGAGAAAATAGCGCTCGTCAAAAAGCCCGTGCCGGGCTGCGTAGGCCCCCGAGACGAGCATAAAGGCGCCAATGCCCCAATCGACCTCGAAAGGTTTCTCAAGCGCTTGCAGATCTGCGTAGTGGTACTGGAAGGGATAGAGTCTTTCCTGGATTTTCTGACCGAATAAGTCGCGCAGCAAGAAGTAGGCAAGAGTCGGAAACTGGCGTACCGAAGGCTGCACGGTCTGGTCCGGATACAACAGCTTCGGACAGACGACCGCCACATCTTCTGCCGAGTGGAGCGTCGTGTAGAGACGCCGAATCGTCTCGGGTGCGAAGACGACATCCGGGTTGACGAGAGCATAAGTCTTGCTGGGGAACCATTCGGCAATGCGGTTATTCGCTCGGGCAAAGCCGATATTCGTAGTGCCCTTGATGCCGACAAAAAATTCAGAGTAGCGCTCGGCGTAGCTATCGATGATTTTGGGGCTACTGTCGGACGAGGCATTGTCGAGCACTACCACTTTTCCAGTCTTCGGAAAGCAGGTGTGGATGGCCGTCAGGCACGACTCGATTGCCCCTTCGAGCATATCTGCCGAATTGTGGCTGACGATCATGAACGTCAGCTCGCCTACAGTGGTGTTCCTGTCAGGCTGACTCGAAACGATGTGCGGGACCGCACGTCTTTTCATGGGCGCAGAAGCCTGGGACGAGAGTGTTGCGATGGTTGTAAGTATCTCATAGCTGTTCTACACGCTCAGGAGTAGACCCAGGGTGCGAGTCAGGCCGTGTTTGAAAAATTGATGGGTCAGAATCGTCCTCCGGCGCGACATGGCACCGCGCTCAAACAGGGTGGCATACTCCTGGACCGTGGAATGCAACTCTGGGCTCAGGTAGTCTGCATAGGTATCCAGGAAAGTCTGCGCCTGGACCACGGTTTTGTGCACAGACTCCCGCATCGTCTGCAGGCTCTCTGCGGGCAAGATTTGACGGGCGACATAGGCAAGGTCAAATTTCTTCGCTCCCAGACGATTGGTTTCGTGCTGCCTGTAGCGCACAAGCGGCTTCTGGCTGTAGAAAATTTTTCCAAACGCACTGGCTACCAGGGCAAGCCACCAGTCGTGCATGATTGCCGTCGCCGGAATTGGTACTGCCCGTTCTTTGAGGGCGCGGTTGACCAGAACCGTGCAACCCGTCACGTTGTTCTGGACGAGCAACTGATGCAGGCGGATCCGCTCCGGATCAAGCGCCTGATAGCTCCAGAAAGAAGGGTGGATGGTGTTGCCCTCGCTGTTGACGACCACGAGGTCGCTGTGCACGAGCAGGGGAATCGCGCCGTGGGCTTGCTCAGCCGCCCGCATCAAGTCCAGGAGGGTCTCGATTTTCTCCGGCAACCAGAGGTCGTCCTGGTCACAAAAGAGAACGTAGTCCGCCTCAGAACTCGCGAGTAGCCGGGCAAAGCTTGCGCAGGCTCCCAGTCGTTCGCCGTCTGCTGCAGTCAGGGCAATCCGTCGGTCTTTAGCGGCTCGCTGCAGGATGGAGAGGGTATCGTCGCTGGAGCCGTCGTCTCTTGAGCGCAGGTACCAATCGGTGTAAGTCTGCGCCTGCAGACTCTGCAATTGTTGTGGCAGATAGCGACCACCGTTGTAGGTGGAAAGCACGACCTCAACGCCTGGCCTCACGGCTTCGCGCCCGGCTTGGCCAATTGGTTAAACCTGGAGGAGTGTTCCACCTGCACCTGCCAAAAGTCGAAGATAAATGCCTGCAGTCCTGAGCGGGCGAATCCTCGCCGGCACCCCCTGTCACACTGCTAGAGCGTACCACGGCAGTTGACTTGTAGGCTGAGGTGCAGACGGGCCTGATTGCATGCGGCTGTGCCGGAGGGTGCTCCTGCGTTACGATGACGGGCGTTGCTTGTATAGGTATGGTTTATGCGGGTCCTGGTCACTGGCGGCGCGGGCTTTATCGGTTCTCATCTGTGTGAAAGGTTGCTTGCCAAGGGCGACGAGGTTGTTTGTCTCGACAACTTCTTTACCGGTGCGCGCACAAACGTCGCGCATCTGCGTTCCAATACTGCGTTTGAGCTGTTGCGCCACGACGTGGTGCAGCCGGTCTGGCTCGAAGTAGACCGCATCTACCACCTGGCCTGCCCGGCCTCCCCGGTCCACTACCAGTCCAATCCGATTAAGACGATCAAGACGAGCGTGCTCGGCACGATGAACATGCTCGGTATCGCCAAACGTACCGGAGCCAGGGTCCTACTCGCCTCGACTTCTGAGGTCTACGGCGACCCGCTCGTTCACCCGCAGACCGAAGATTACTGGGGCAACGTCAACCCGATCGGTATCCGCAGTTGTTACGACGAATCGAAGCGCCTGGCGGAGACACTGATGTTCGACTACCACCGGCACAACGGCGTCGATATCCGCGTCATGCGCATCTTTAATACTTACGGCCCGCGCATGAACGAGTTCGACGGCCGGGTGGTCAGCAACTTCTTGTTCCAGGCCCTGCGCGGTAAGCCGCTCACCGTCTACGGAGAAGGCAAACAGACGCGCAGTTTCTGCTACATCGACGACCTGGTGGAAGGCATGATGCGCCTGATGGAAGGAGAACACATCGGACCCATCAATATCGGCAACCCGAACGAGTTCACGATCCTCGAACTGGCCGAACAGGTACGAGCATTAATCAACCCCGACCTGCCGATCCTCTTCAATCCTCTGCCTGCTGACGACCCGAAACAGCGCAAACCCGATATCACCCGCGCACGCGAACTTCTCGGCTGGGAGCCACAGGTGCTGCTGCCGGAAGGCTTGAAGCGTACCGTCGCCGACTTCAGCAGCCGACTTGGCGCTCATGCCTGATCTGCCACCACCGTTTGTGCACCTGTCGCTCACCGAGCGGGTCTACGCAACCCTGGCGCTCATCGAGCGGCGCGGCTACAGTGTGCGCCTCGAATGCCTGGCCGAGTGCCTGGTCGGCGGACCGGTGACGGTCGAGGCGCTCAAGACAGTGGTGGAGGCGAGTCCTGGCTTATACCTCGATAGTGGCCTCGTGCACACGGACCATCTGGACCCGACTCGGGTCCGCCGCAGCCTCGAACGCCAGCAGGCCCACACCGAAAATTGCCGGGGCTACTGGCCGGCCGTCAGAGCTTACGTCGAGCAACTGGTGGCCCGTGCACCCCAGATTCGCTGCGTGACCCTCGCCGGATCGATGGCGGCGGGCGGGTTTTTAGAGAGCGACGACATCGACTTCAACCTGTTCGTCGAGGATGGTACCCGCTATACAACCTACCTGGAAGCAAACCTGCTGGCCCTCGGCTTCAGCCTCCGCCACCGTCAAAGGCCGACCGACGCCCACACCCGGCGCTTTCCATTCCCGAAGTTGATGAGCATCAACGTCATCTGGCTCGACAGCGACACGCGGCCTTTTGTCCGCCAGGACGGGCCGATGGCACTCGAACTCTTCTTGAGCCGACCGCTCTGGGGCGAAGATTACTTTCACAATGTGCTTGGCTGCAACCGCTGGCTCGACGATTACTTCCCGCAGTTTCAGGCCGAGCGCTACCTTTGCCCCTGTCCGCGTACTCGTTCCCGTCAGGTCTGGATGCAGTGGCGCGAACGGCTCAGCTATTTTGCCACTTACTGGGGCTGGCGCTGGGTGATGTGGGCACGCCGCAACAACCCCGAGGCACTGCTGCGCGTCGAGCAGGTGCGTCGCTACCAGAGCCCCTACGCTTTTTTTGAAGGCACAGACGGGTCAGGCAGCACTTCGCCCCTCGGACACAGGCAGTACACTACTGAATAACCGCCTACTCCAGGATTTGCGCATGGCTCCGCTGGTTGCCAATTACTACGTCACCTACAAGTGCAATGCCCGCTGCCACTTCTGCGATATCTGGTCGCTGACGCCGCCACCGGAATCGAGCCTGGAGACCATCAGCCGCAACCTGCGCGACCTCAAGCGCCTGGGGGTCAAATATGTAGACTTTACCGGCGGCGAACCGCTCCTGCGCGCCGATATCGTCGAAATCTACACAGAGGCCAAGCGCCTCGGCCTGCTCACTTCGCTCACCACCAACACGATCCTCTACCCCAAGAAGGCCGAGGCGCTGAAGGGCCTGGTAGACTTCTTGAATTTCTCGCTCGATGGCCCCGACGCCGCCTCCCACAACCAGTCGCGTGGCGTCGATATTTTTGAAAAACTGGTCGAATCCGTGCACATCGCCCGCAGCCTGGGCGAGTACCCAACCCTCAACTTCACCGTCACCGGTCAAAACTACCAGCGCATCGGCGAAGTGGCCGAACTTGCCGAGCGGCTCGACGTACGCGCCTGGCTCAACCCCGCTTTTACAGCTCACGAAAACTACAACGGCGCCAAGAACCCGACCCCCGAGATTGTCGGTGCAATCCGGGCTGCTGCCATCCGCTACAAGGGCACCATCGGCCACAACAAGGCGGCCCTCGCCCTCATCGAAGCGGGCGGCAACGACATCGACAACCCGCGCTGCAAGGCCGTCGATGCGGTGATCGTGATCTCTCCTGACGACAAACTGCTCCTGCCCTGTTATCACTTTGCCCAGGATTCAGAATCCATCAACGGTCGCCTTTACGAACTTTATACCGAGGGTGAAAAGGTGCGTACCCACCGCGAAACCCAGGGCCAATTAAAAGTCTGCGAGGGCTGCACCGTCTGGTGCTACTTGATTCCGAGCTTTTTCAAGGGGCTTGACCGCTACACGCTTTTAAATGGCCTCACCTACGCGGACGAGTTTTTCGCTCGCCGCAAAAGTCGTTCTCGGGCGGCCTTGCCGGTAAGTTAGTATCAAGCAAAATTAAAAGCTTCTGCCATGCCACTATTCAACTTTGTGCCGGACAACGGCAGCCGCTTCGTGAAGGCGGTCGAGTCCGATGGGGCGATTGCTGTCTGGGCACCACCGGAAGGGGGCATCGAGGGGAACTACGAGCGTCGCCTGCGCGGTATCGGCTATCGCACCCTGCTGATGAGCGCCAAGGGCCTGGGAGATATCTCGCGCTTTCTACTCGAAAGCCACGGTGTGCGTCCGGCCCACCTGGGTAAAAAAGAAAAGCGCGTCCTCGCAGCCCCACCGGAAATTGCCATTCACCTCGGCACTTTGAGCCCGACCGCCAAGGGTCTGGTGCTCTGGATTATCGACGGTCGCGTGCTCTCGTTGCAGGAGCTTGAGTACCTGGCCGGGATGCCTGCCGCCGTTCCCAGACTGAAAGTGGTGGTCGAGGTCGGCAGCGACTTTAATTGGCGCTTTGAGCCCCTGGCCCAAGCGGTGTCCAGAATGACCGAGGAACGCTAGAATACGCACGTGGAATGTACGGCCCGCCCTTACCACTCTTTACTCTCAGGTAGCTGGTTCAAGCTGATTGGCGGAGCCAGCCTGCAGAATCTTCCGACTTTGCACAATCTGGCTCTTGCCTACACTCTGGCCGGGGCCGACTGCATCGATGTTTGCGCTGACCCAGCCGTAATCGACCAGGTGCAGCGGGCGATCAAGTTGGCGCTGCAGTTCGCTAGACTCGACCCCCGGCACGCACCATTTTTGATGGTCAGCCTGAATGACGGCTCCGACCCGCACTTTCGCAAGGCCCAGTTTCCCTCGGCCCGCTGCCCGAGCGATTGTCCGAGGCCCTGTCTGCGCATCTGCCCGGTGGGAGCCATCAGCGAAATCGGGGTCAACCCCGCCTATTGCTACGGCTGTGGCCGCTGCGGGCCGGTCTGCCCCCTCGGGCTTATCGAGTTTGCCGCCTGGGAACCTCCAGTAGAGACCATCGGGTTGCTGCTCGCTCCCTGTGCCATCGATGCGGTCGAAGTGCACACTCACGTCGGCAACCTTGACGGTTTTCAGCGGCTCTGGCAAGGGCTGGCCCCTGTCCTGCCGCGCCTGAAGCTCTTCGCAGTCAGTTTTCCTGACGAGCCTGGGATGCGCGAGCACCTGGCCGCTATCTGGCAGATTGTCGAGGCGAGTGCGCTTACCGAGGCGGCCAAGCAGCACCTCGTCTGGCAAATCGATGGACTGCCGATGAGCGGCGACCTCGCCCCCGGTACGGCGCGGGCGGCCGTCAGCTTTGCCGAGCGGGTGCAGACCTGGGGGCTGCCGGGCCATCTGCAACTGGCCGGGGGCACCAACGACACGAGTGTCAGGCTTGCTCGCACGCGGAATTTACAGATCAGCGGCATCGGCTACGGATCTTTCGCCCGCCGCCTGATCCAGGCCCAGACCGACGGCGGGCCGCTCGAAAATTGTCCGGTGTTACTGCGTGAGGCCGTGGTCTCCGCCCGGACGCTTGTTCAGCAACTCAAACCCTATCTCCACCAGGAGGGTGACGCTTCATGGCTAACGACGCTACCCCGGTCCACCTGAATGAAACTGATGAAACGCGCGTCACTGACGATCTGGCCAAACTCCTGGCTATCCTGCCTGAACACCTGCAGACGCAACTGCAGGAGCACGAACGCCTCGGCGAACTGATTGAAATCGTCCTGGACCTGGGCCGCCGCCCGGAAGCCCGTTTTCGTGAGAGCAGCGAATATCTCTGCGAGAACGTAGTGACCCAGGCCGAACTCGATCACATGTCCGCCAATGTCGGCGAATTCTCCGGCGACAACCGCGCCGGCATCGAGCGCACCCTGCACCGAATCAGCGCCATGCGCAACCGACACGGCAAGATTATCGGCCTCACCTGTCGCGTCGGCCGCGCTGTCTTCGGCACGATCGGCATGATCCGCGACCTGGTGGAATCGGGCAAGTCGATTCTGTTGCTCGGCCGTCCCGGTGTCGGCAAGACAACGGCCCTGCGCGAAATCGCACGCGTACTCGCCGACGACATCCAAAAGCGCGTCGTGATTATCGACACCTCCAACGAGATTGCCGGTGATGGCGATGTCCCCCACCCGGCCATCGGTCGGGCGCGGCGCATGCAGGTGGCCCGTCCCGAACACCAGCACCAGGTGATGATCGAGGCGGTCGAAAACCACATGCCCGAAGTGATCGTCATCGATGAAATCGGCACTGAGCTTGAGGCCCAGGCCGCCCGCACGATCGCCGAGCGCGGCGTACAACTGGTGGGTACCGCCCACGGCAACAAGCTCGAAAACCTGATCAAAAACCCGACCCTCTCGGATTTAATCGGCGGTATCCAGACGGTTACCCTCGGAGACGACGAGGCCCGTCGGCGCGGTACTCAAAAGAGCGTGCTCGAACGCAAAGCGCCGCCCACTTTTGAAATCGCCATCGAGATGCACGAGCGCTACAAGTGGTTCGTCCACAAAGATGTGGCGGAGACAGTTGACTTCTTGCTGCGCGACCGCAAACCGCTCCCGGAGACGCGGGCCATCAACGGCTCCGGCAAAGTGAGTATGATGCGCGAATTTGCCGACGCCGACTGGGATGAGCCCATCACCAGCCGTACCCCCTGGCAGAGCCAGTCAAACGTCGTACCGCTCTCGGCGATGGACCTCGATATCGGTGCTGACGCCAACCGGGTCAATATCTATCCCTACGCCGTCTCCCGCAGCCATCTTGAGCGCATCGTCAATACCCTCGGTTACCCGGTGACGCTCACTAAAGAGATCGACGATGCCGATGTCGTGCTCGCCCTGCGCTCCCACGTACGCGACAAGGGCAAAATCGCCTCCGTCGCCCACAATCGCCAGATCCCCGTGCACACCGTCAAGGCCAATACGATTCCGCACATCACCCGCGCCCTGCGCCGCATCTTGCAAATCGATGAACCCGGCATCCTGGGCGATAGCGATACGGGTATCCTGGGCGGCAGCCTGGACTCGGAGGATGAGCTGGAAGCAATGGAAGAAGCGCGCCTCGCAGTCGAGCAAATCGTGCTTCCCAAGGGGCAGCCGGTGGAACTCTTGCCCAGGGCTCCCCACATCCGCAAGATGCAGCACGAACTGGTCGAGCACTACCGCCTCAAGTCGGAAAGTTTCGGCCAGGAGCCCAACCGCCGGTTGCGAATTTACCCCGATTAGAGCGCTCTAATCGTGCAGCCGGAGACCTCGGATCGACGGGTCCGAGGTCTTTCTCGGTCTGCAACCCAAAAGTGCAAACTGTTATATTGGCCTAAAGAGACAAGTCCGGAGAGCCATCATGAGCGAATCTGCCAACTACGGACCCGGTGAAATCCGGGCGTCCTACTCCGGGGAATACGGACTGCGCACACCGCCACCGGACCTGCCGTCGCTACTGCTCAATGAGCGCATTGTCTACCTGGGCACACCGATTAACGACCTGGTTGCCGAGTTGCTCATTGCTCAGTTGCTCTACCTCGAATCGGAAGACCCGGCCAAGCCCATCGAGATTTACATCAACAGTCCCGGTGTGGCCGGCTTTGAGACGAGTGCCTTCGCCGTCTACGACACGATGCGCCACGTCCACATGCCAATTAAGACCATCTGCCTCGGTCTTGCCGGTGGTTTCTCCGCTCTATTGATGGCAGCCGGTACCAAGGGTCAGCGCATGAGCCTGCCCAATTCGCGCATTATTCTCTACCAACCCTACGGTGGTGCGCGCGGTCAGGCGACCGACATCAATATTCGTGCTCAAGAATTGCTCACCACCAAGCGTACGCTCAACCACCTGATGAGCGTGCACACCGGCAGAGACGCCGATCAAATCGACCGCGACACCGAGCGCCTCTACTACATGTCGCCCGAGGAGGCCGTCACCTACGGTCTGATCGACAAGGTGCTCGAGCCTTCAGCCAACAAGCTCGGTAAGCTCAAGGCCGTCGGCGCCCCGCTCTAATCGCTGCCATCTCACAAGGAGTCCAACATGCCTATCGGCGTACCCAAAGTCCCTTACCGCCTGCCCGGTGGCCAGAGCCAGTGGATCGACATCTTCAACCGCCTGGCCCTCGACCGGATCATCTTCCTCGGCCGCGAAGTCGATGACGAGATCGCCAACGCGATCATCGCCTCGATGCTCTACCTGGATTCAGAAGACCCGGAAAAAGACATCTACCTCTATATCAACAGTCCCGGTGGCTCGGTCTCAGCCGGTCTCGCCATCTTCGACACGATGCAGCACGTCCGCGCCAACGTCGCCACGATGTGCGTCGGCCTCGCCGCGAGCATGGGTGCTTTCCTGCTCGCTGCCGGTGCCAAAGGCAAGCGCACCAGCCTGCCCCACTCGCGCATCATGATCCACCAACCCCTCGGCGGTGCCCAGGGACAGGCGACCGACATCGGCATCCAGGCGAAAGAGATCCTCTACACCAAAGATCGTCTCAACCAGATCCTCTCCGACCGCACCGGCCAACCGCTCGAGCGCGTCGAGCGCGACACCGACCGCGACTTCTTCATGTCGGCGGACGAGGCGGCCCAGTACGGCCTGATCGACATGGTCGTCCAGCATCGCCCGCTCTAAAGCCGTGTGGCAGTTCGTTGAAAATGGACCGTGGAGCCGCTGGGAGTGTGCATTGCTCTCAGATTGGCCCCACGGTTTTTTTACGCGGGTCGCTTCTGCTCCTCCCCAGGCTCTAGCCGAGTCCCTTAACTTGCCAGGTTCTGCCTACTCACTCAAGCAGGTCCATAGCGACACGGTTCACCCAGCCCCGGTAGAACCCGGCTCCCAGGGCGACGCGCTCTGGACGGACCAGTCAGGCGCATCAGTTTGGGTCTGTTCGGCGGACTGTACACCGGTTTTGCTCGCCGACCCCCAGAAAAAGCTGGTGGCGGCGGTACACGCTGGATGGCGCGGTACCGCTCAGGAGATTTTGCCCAAGACGATTCAGGCCCTGGTGCGGGCGGGTGCTGACCCGGCGGCACTGCGCTGTGTGCTTGGCCCGGCCATTGGCGGGCCGGTCTATCAGGTTTCGGTTTCAGTCGCCGAGGCGGTGACGGGGACGATTCCAGACGCAGCGGCGGCTTTGCACACTGACCCCGAACCCGGCAAAATACGCCTCGACGTACGCGAGGTCAATCGGCAGCAAGCGAGATCTGCCGGTATCCCCGAGCAGCAAATCAGCATCTGCCCGGTCTGTACTTTCGAGACGCCCCAGTGGCTCTACTCTTACCGGCGAGAGGGAGCAGGACGGGTTCAATATTCAGGCATCGGGCTTTAAGCGCCTGAAAGCAGGATGGGCGACGACGATTGCCGTCACCGGACCGCTTCCCGCTTTTTTAAGCACCGAGGCGCATTGCCGGAGTGTGCTGCCGGTGGTCAGGATGTCATCGACCAGCAAAATCGCCTGACCGGTCGGCCGCACGCTAACTGCAAAAGCGTCTTGTAAAACCTGTCGGCGTTCTGACGCACCGAGGCTGTGTAGCGCCGGGGTGACTTCGGTACGAATCAGGCTCGACTGGTAGGGAAGGCCCGTGCGGCGGCAGAAAGCCCGTGCGATGCGCTCGGCCTGGTTGTAGCCACGCTCTCGCTGCCGTGTCCTATGGAGCGGCACCGCCATGACTTGTAAAAGTTGGTAGGGGCGTTGCAGTAGCCACCAGCGCCCGAGCCGTTCGCCGAGCCAGTCGCCAAGCTCGGGTCGATTGTCGTATTTGAGCAGTTCGAGGGTGCGCTTCAACTTTTTGCAGTAGACTCCCCAGGCGAAAACCGGCAGGTCTGGACTGCCAAGCATTTCACCGCTGTGTAGCCGGTTAAGCTCTGCCTCACAAAGTTTGCAGATCAGCTCGACAGACCGCCGCTCACACAGAGGGCAGCGGTGTGCAAAAAGCCAGAGCATCGTCCTGATTTACAGAATCGTGCTAAACCCTAGCGCGAGCCTTTGTCAGTCCCAAAAGAATCACGACTGGCATACGTCGCCAGACACTTCGCTACCTGTAGGGACCAGGACGTAGTAGAAGCCCAAACCTGCAGCCATGTGGCAGATGAGCGACGTCTTAGCCAAGTTGGAGCGCAGTCTTATTTGTGAACGCACCCTCGCCGGAGTGAAGACAGCCTAGGGCCGAGGCGTGAAATCCGGCAGGAAGTACAAGCTATCCGCCGCCCAAGTCACCCACGCCCGGCAGCAACTTGACCAGGGCGCAGTTCTGTGCAGGACGTGGCAGCGTTGCTGAACGTCAATCGGACGCCCCTTTACCAGGCATTGAAGGATTGAACTTGGCAGGACATGCAGTTGCCCATCCGTGCGATAGTAGTCTATTTACATTCTCACGTCTACGTGAGACAAATCCCCACGATTGGAAATCAATTGGCGTTTGCTTACTTGTCATCCCCCTACTTTAGGAGAAATTACAATGCCTTCCTGAAAATTGTACAAAAAGTATTTACAATTTTAAGCACTGCTATGCACTCTGCCTGGGATTTGCCTCTACCCCTACCCATGCGCAATCCTATGATATGGAGGAAGGTGCCACGTACGAGTGAAGTGGCACCTGGACTCCAACTGCTCAGCAAGGCGTATTCCGATTCAATCAAGCAAACACAGCCGGCAAGAGACTGACTGGAAAAATGTACATTAGAGTTGCCGACAATCCAATCTCTGCACAACATATCCCGGCTAGCACTAACACCGACAACCCGTGCACCTATGCGGGCAGAATAACCGGCAATCGCGTCGAGGGCCAGCTTTATTGTAGAGACTGTGGACCTTATCCCTGGCGGGCGTATATTAAGCCTTGATGCCGACAAATGCTTAAAGTCTGAAGGGCTCAGGTCGAAGTGCCAACACTCATCGCTGCGCTCAGCCTGGAAGCGCACGGCCGGGGGCTGGCGGGTCAGCCGCTCTAGGTCGTAGCCCCAAGCGCTCCAGTAGTAGTGGATCGGACGACCCTTCACCGGGCATTGAAGGGGTGAGCTATTCTCGCCGTGGTCGCTAGGAATTGATACCAGCCTCAATCTTTTGAGGCGCAAGCCGGTAGCCCATGGCATGCATGATTGAATTAACGCTGGAGAACTCCGGGTTTCCATTCTCAGAAAGAGCCTTCTGAACACCCTTTCGGCTCATGCCTGCGGCATCCGCGATTTTAGTCACACCCTTAACCCGACTCAAGACGCGCAGCGAAGACAGCAACGCTCCTGTGTCTGCGTCTTTTGCGTACTCCTCGAAAATCATAGCCAGGTAATCGTCAATTTCTTCTGGATGTTCGCGGAAATACGACTCTTCAACATCGGTAAAAGTCCTATAATTCCTCATCAGCGCGATACTCCTGCCAATAGGTTTTTGCCCGTTCGATATCCTTCTGCTGGCTGTCTTTGTCGCCACCACAAAGCAAGATCACAAGGCTGTCTGCATCTTCTGCGAAATAAACCCGGTAACCGGGACCAAAAAACATTCTCAGCTCGCTCACCCCTTCGCCTACAGGCTCACAGTCGCCATAGTTGCCCTGACCAAGGCGTGTGAGGCGAATGAGGATGCGCTTGCGCCCCATCACATCACGCAGACCGTTGAACCAGTCGGTAAAAGGCTCTTTTCCATCTGCATCCGCATAGACGATAACTTGCTTCGGTTTCGCTTCTTTTGTCAAAGCCAGCTTTCCTGACACCCTATCACAGCGAACTATAGTTCGCAAAGACTGATGAAGCAAGGCCTTTCCTTCTCGGTCTTTGCCGTCAGAGACGACCGTTCCTCAGGCGTTGCCCCTGCAACTGCTGCCGCCACCCTGAGCGGTTCTGCCCTGCTGCTCAACCTGTGCCGCCGTCGTCGAGGTGCTGCGTTCCCTGGTCTTCTACCCCGATTAACGCAGCGCGATGCTCGCCTGAAGAATCAGATCTCAAGCCGCGTCCCCACCCGAAACGTGGTGCCTGAGGCCGGATTGCCGTCCCGAAACTCGTACTGGGTGTCAAAGATATTGAAGACGCTGCCGGTCAGAGTAATGTTCTGGGTGACCGGCAGTTCGACTGTGGCATCCAAGGTAAACCAGGTCGGTACGAGGTCGAGCGAGTTGAAGCGTCGTTTGCCGCCGTCGTAGCGGCCGACCAGGCTCGCAAGCAGCCCGCGGTTCTGGTAGAGAAGGTTGAAGACGACGCTGTTGAAGGGGATGTTGGGGTCCTGGTAGCCGTAGAAGTAAGGAAACGACGACTGGCTCGCATCGTCGCTGAGGCCGTAGGGGCGGGCGTCGGTGTTGGTCCAGCTCACCCGCGCGCTGAACTGGTCATTTATCTGCCAGTCGCCGGTGAATTCGATCCCCGAAGCGAGCCGACTGCTCAGGTTCTGAGTCTGGGACAATAGCGGGAACTGCCCGTTCGGGTCCGGGTTGCGGAAGGTAATCGACTCGATTGCCCCATTGAGATAGGTATTGAAGTAGGTGAAGCGCAGGCCGACGTTGCGGACGGGGGTGAGGTCGAAGCCGACATCGTAGGTGACGCCCGTCTCGGGCTTGAGGTTGGGGTTGGCGATCGTGGCGCCGGTGGAGACGTTGAGGTTGGTCAGGTTGGGGGCGTTAAAGACCTGGGACCAGTTGGCCCGAAACGAGATCAGGCTGTTGAGGTTGTAGCGGACCCCCGCCGCCGGGACGACCAGTTCGCCGAAAGCGGAGTTGGAGGTGTAGCGCAGACCGAGGTTAGCTTTTAATTCCGGACCGAAGCTGATGTCGTCGATCAAGAAGAACGAGTAGCGGGCAATGTTGGCATCGAAAAAAGTGGTGCCGCCGGTGCGGATCTGGGCGGAGCGCTCCTCGGTGAAATTGGCCCCGAAGGAGAGGTTCTGGCCGGGGGAGATCTGGGTATTGAGGGCCGTCTGGATCTCGAAGCGGGTGTTGTCGAAGGAAGGTTGGCCGGGCGCGGGCGCGACGCGTTGGCCGGGGGGTCCGGGTATGACGGCGGTACCGAGGGCCTGCTGGATGTTGGTGTTGTAGAAGTAAGGGGTCGGTGTGAACTGGTTGCCCTTGAGGCTGTTGTAGGAGACGTAGCTGTTGAGCGAAGTGGTGGGGGTGATGTCGTAATCCCACCGCAAGGCGACGTCAATCTGGCTGGTGTTGATTTGCTGAAAGGCAATCGGGGCAGCACCGGTGGCCTGCTCGACAAACGGGTAGCTGTTGCCGGTCGGGAAAACCTGGCCATCCAGAGAGACGTTGTAGGGGTAGGGGCCACTGGCCTGGGTGCTGCTTGGGCTAGAGACCAAATAGCGCTGCTGGTCGCAGGGCAGGATGCGCGCACCGCCGGGGGCACTATTGTCGGGGACGACCGGGAAAAACTGGTTGCCGCCCAGCACGGGGTTGACGACCTGTGTCCCGGATGGGCCACCCCGGCAGACGGAGAACGACGTCAAAGAGGAGCCACCGGTCTGGGTGAAGAGCCGCTTTTGATGGAAAAGTTGCAGGGTGATCCGGTTGGTCGGGTCAGGCCGGAAGGCCAGCTTCGCCGAGTAGTTGTCGTTGTTGGCAAGGCCAATGTTGAAGACCCCCTTGACCTCGACCGGTGCACCGACGTCGGGCTTTAAAAAACCGTACAGGTCGGTGTTGCCGTTGTTGCCAGGATCGCCCGCCGCTGCTCCGCCGATCAAGAAAGAATTTCGGCGGTTCGGGTAGCCGGCCGGCCGGATGGCGGGGGGAGCCGTGGCGTTCGGGTTGACGGTCGGCCCGTAGAACACGGCCTGGTTAGGCAGGGTGTAGGAATAGGGATAGGTGTTGAAAGCAGCCAGCCCTACGTAGGAGAAGTTGTAGCTGAAGGTGTCATCACCGCCGCCGAACTTTGCCCGGTAACGGCTGAAGCCGTAGGACCCGCCTTCGTAACCCAGGGTCAGCTTACCAGGGCCTTTTGGCGTCTCGGTAATGAGGTTGATGACACCGCCTACGGCCCCGTTGCCGTAGCGCAGCGTCGCACCGCCGGTCACCACTTCGACGCGTTCCAGGTCCTCCGCCTGGAAAGAGGTCAGGTCGCTGCGACCGTTGGAGGTGCGGTTGATGAGCAGGCCGTCGCGCAGCACCTGAAAGCGCGAGTCGTCGAAGCCCCGCAAGAAAATGCCGTTGATCCGGACGCCGCCCAGGGACGGCACAGACTGAAATCCAGGCACCAGTGCCAGCCCGTCTGTCAGGGCAGTCGCCCCCGTGGCCCGAAAATCTTCTTTTCTGACCACGTAGGTCGTCGCGGTTGTGTCGCGTTGGCGCGTCGGTCGCCGGGTGGCCGTCACCGACACCTCGTCTAAAACATCCCCCTCATCGGCCGGCTCCGGGGCTGCTGCTGCCGGCACCGGCTCCCCCGGACTCGGGGTCACCTGCCCAAGGCGGTAGGCTGCCCCTGTCCAGTTCCAGGCCGGTGGCCGTGCACCGAGATCCCGAGCAGCCGTCGCTCCCGCATTGAGCAAGTCCGAGACCTTCGAGGGTACAGCCCCCCGCACCAGGGCCGGTTCCGCCTGCACACTCACACCCGAGATCCCCTGGACGAGCACTGCATACACCAGCAGATTGCTCAGCCTTCTGTCCTGTCTGCGCCTCATACACTCCTCATCAAAGTACGGTTTGTCAATCGTTAAACCGTATATTAGGTTTACAGCACTACGGTGTCAATTCGGTCTGCAGGATCAAATGTCGTCCGCTCAGACGGCTCCTTCGCGGACAAACGGTTGCCTGCCCCGCACCGGGAGCTGCTTCACCCCAGTGCGCGGCAGGCAGGGAAACAGCAGTTCGGCGACGTAGTAAGCCTCTTCCAGGGCCGGATAACCCGAGAAGACGAAAGTGTCGATGCCGAGGTCGGTGTATTCGAGCATGCGGCGGGCAATCGTCTCCGGGTCGCCGACCAGGGCGGTACCGGCTCCGCCCCGGACCAGACCGACCCCGGCCCAGAGGTTGGGGCTGATTTCCAGGTTGTCCCGCTTGCCGCCGTGTAGCCGCATCATCCGGCGTTGGCCTTCTGAGTCTGAGCGCGCTAAGTGGTGCTGGGCTTTTGCGATTGCCTCGTCGTCCACGTAGCGGATCAGCTCCTCGGCGGCGGCCCAGGCTTTCTGGGCCGTCTCGCGGACGATCACGTGCAGGCGAATGCCGAAGCGAACACTGCGTCCCTGTTCAGCCGCCAGTTGGCGGACGGTGGCGATTTTCTCAGCCACCTGGTTGGGCGGCTCGCCCCAGGTGAGATAGACATCGGCGTGCTTGGCTGCGACCCGCAGGGCTGCGGGTGAGGAGCCGCCGAAGTAGAGCGGTGGGTAAGGCTTCTGCACCGGCATAAAGCCCAGTTTCCCGCCGGCAATGCGCAGGTGCTTGCCGTGGAAGGTGACTTCCTCCCCGCGCATCAGCGACCGCCAGATCGTCAGAAATTCGTCCGTGTGTTCGTAGCGGCCGTCGTGGTCGAGGAATACTCCGTCTTTCGCCGCGTCCGCGTCCGAACCGCCGGTCACAATATTGAGCAGGATGCGGCCATTGGAGAGGCGGTCGAAGGTAGCACTCATGCGCACGGACACCGCCGGGGTCATCAGCGAGGGGCGAACGGCGAGCAGGAAGCGCAGGCGCTCAGTCTCGCCCATCAGGGCGGTGGCAATGACCCAGGTATCTTGCTTCTGGCCCGTGCCGATGAGCATCCCGTCGAACCCGAGGCCATCGACGGCCTGGGCCACCTGGCGCAAGTAGGGGTAGCTCGGCTCGCGCTGACCAATGGTCGTGCCCAGGTAGCGTTCGTCCCCCTGGGTGGGCAGGTACCAGAAAACTTCCATCGATGCTCCTTACGGTGTGGGTGTCAAAGACCGTGGGGGCGTCAGGGCGGCGTACCAGGCAGGGGAGAGGGTTGCCTGTCGAACGTCCACGCGGCGCGGCAAAAGCCCCAGCCGCCAGAAGGTATCGGCGACTTTTTGCTGTTCTACGAGAAAACGGGCGTCAATCGGCACCAGGCGCTCACTCTGTCGGCCCATGACCCGTTCGAGGGTGGAGAGCTTTAGGCCCTGGGCGGCGGCGAGCAGGGTGGCGGCTTCGCGGGGATGGGCTTCAGACCACTGCCCGACGCGGTTTTGCGCTTCGAGCACGATGCGCAGCAAGTCCGGGTTCTGCTCGACAAAGGCACGCGAACTCAAGTACCGTGCCCCGGTGGTGGTAATACCGAGGCCGGTAAGTAGCACTCGCACACCTGCCTCCTCCTCAGCCGCGGCGTAATACGGGTCCCAGGTCACCCAGGCATCGACGCTGCGACTTGCAAAGGCAGCCCGCCCATCGGCAGGAGCAAGGTACACCACCTTGACCTGCTCCCAGGGCACTCCGGCACGCTCCAGCGCCTGCACCAACAGGTAGTGCGTCCCGGAAGCCCTCTGCACGGCCACCTTCCGGCCGCGCAGGTCGGCAACTTTATACAGGGGCGAATCGGCGTGCACCAGGATGGCCCGCGTCTGGGGATTCGGCTCTCCGGCCGCCACGTAGACAAGCGGGGAACCGGCTGCCTGGGCAAAGATGGGTGGTGTATCGCCGGTCGAGCCGTAGTCGAGCCGACCGGCGCTTAAGGCCTCAAGCATCGGTGGGCCTGCCGAAAATTCCGCCCACTCCACCCGTGCTCCTCTCAGCCGCAGCCGCTCTTCGAGACCACCTCGCAACCTGAGCAGGACTGTCGATTTCTGGTAGCCGATGCGCACCACCCGGCGGGCTGCGCCGGGCGGATCGAGGGTGCTCGGGGCGCTCGGCCCGGCGCAGCCCGTACTCAGCACCACCAGAGTCAGGACGCATTGAGCAAGGAGCAACCATCTCACCCAATGCGGCGGCGAAGTGCGATCCAGGCTAAGTTCATTCCTGACGCGAACCATGTCAAAACTGCGGTAGTGGACTATCGAGCGACCATTTACAAAATACACTCGTTTACCGATCAAGATACCGTAGTTTATTTGAGACAGCATAGTTTTCCGGCATGGCCACAAAGGGCTAAGTCCGGCGCTCAGATGAACCGGGCGTGCAGGCTGCGCTTGAGTAGCCCGCAATAGGGAGTGTCGAGCCCCCAGGGTGGCGATTCGGATACAGGACAGTGCGCAGGTTAGCAACCCCGAACAAGATCAGTAGACTGATGGCAGGTCGCTCCACTGACGCGAGGCATTGCCATATGAAACGTCTGCTGTTGCCGTTGCTGATTTGGGGGTTGCAGGGGATACCAGTGCGGGCGGAGGGCGGTGACGTCAATCGTGACGGCCGCACCGACCAGAAAGATATCGAGCTACTCGATAGCTACCTGGCAGGCACTCTACTGTTACAGGCGGAGCAGATTCAGGCGGCCGACGCGGACGGTGACGGCAAGATCACCGCGAGTGACCGCGACTTGCTCCAGCGGCGTTTGAATGCTCTGAAGTCCGGTGTAGAGGACAAGCGGCAGATCGACCTTTCGAGTGCCGACAGCGGCGTGGTGTTCGATAGCGCGAGCGGACTGCCCCTGGCCGGAGTGGAAGTGTCTTTGCCCGACGAGGGAATTACCGTGCGCACGGACGCTGAGGGTCGCTTCCGGCTACCGCGCCTGCGGCCGGGTAAAATTTTGACCGCCAATGCCGATAACTATGCGCCCGCTGCCACTTCGTCAGCCGGTAGCGGCTATCGGTTGCGCCTGGAGCGACTCTCGCCGCGCCTGGCGGTGATCGACAACCAGTTGCACCACCTGGGCGATGACAAGTACGGATCAGGATCCGCCAACAACCGCGACTTTCGTTTGAAAGCGGAAGGGAGGCGCTATGTGCGGCGCTTCCAAGTCGAGGGTTTTCCGGCCGGTGACCTGGTGCTGCGGATCGGGTCCTTGATCGGGCTTGATACGTCGCTTGCCGTGGCAGCCGGCCAATCGGGTCTTACCCAGTTTCTGAACGCCGCGCCCGACGGGCTACGCATCTACCTCAACAACCAGCCGGTCGAGAAGATCTATCTCAACGGCGACAACCTGGCCGTGACGCTGCCGCGCGCTCTTTTGAGGTCGGGTACCAATACCCTGAGCCTTGAAACTTATCCGCTGGCGATCCTTGATGACGATAAGCTAGGCCGGATGCTGGAAGCGGTGGGAGTCGCCAACTACGATGACGTCGAATTTGCCCATCTACTCATCGAAGACCCGAATGGCGGTCGCGGCGTGCGAGTCTACAGTCAAGTGCTCCCAACCGGTGCAGATTCCAGGTAGACGAGGATTGCAACAGTTGCCATTGTCTCGCAAGTTTGCCTGGGTGACTTCTCATCGGTAGCAGTTTTAAGACCCTGGCAACTTCTAAAATGGCCTGAGCCCAGGCACTTTCTATGGGTAATTTGATGCTCCTTGAGGGTTTACGCGTGCTCCTGGTGGACGACGACGGCGACAGTTGTTTACTGTTTGCCGAGGTGCTCTCCGCTGCCGGGGCCACAGTCGAGATGGTTCTCTCGGGGCCGGAGGGCATCGCCCTGCTCGAAGCCAACCCGCCCGATGTCCTGGTAGCGGACCTGATGATGCCCTCGATGGACGGCTTCGAGTTGATGCGTCGGCTGCGTGAGGGTGGCTGGAACGGCCCGGCCCTGGCGGTCAGCGCTGCTGTTCGCGCAGCGGACGTGCGCAGGGCGTTCAATGCGGGCTTCGACGAGCACCTGGCCAAGCCGGTCGATATCGACATCCTGGTGACGAGGGTTGCCGAGCTTGTGAACCTGAGGGGAGGGCGGTGAGTAGACGGCACTCGGACGGGAGCGTTGTTCAAAATCTCACAGTTCCCCTGCACAGCGTTACTCAGCAACATTTTGAATTTTTGGAGCCAGTCAGTTAAAGACAACCCGCTCCTGACAACTTTATTAGTATTCAAAAAGCCTTCTTCAAGAGCCCGTCCCAGGTCACCAACATGGACAAGGTTCCAAGTCCCTATGCAGCACCCACACAACACTCGCGCACCAGATCCGCATGCAAATGATGCTGAGACTGCAAGACGCGTGGCAGAGATTGTCAGGTCCTACACCCGTCAACAAAGTGCGCACCACGGCAAAGGCGACCTGTTATTCGCTTTTATAGAAGAGTGGCTGCAGGAGCGCAGTATTGTTTTAGACGAAGTAGAACTGCAGCACCTGGAATGGAACGTCCGCAACGGAGTCCAGCGGCTGCTACTGGCGAATTGGCAAAAAAAGCAGCAAAACGGCACTCCGCCAGTGTGAGGCCCTGCTTGGGATACGCTCTGCCCTCTGCTTCTTGTCCACAAGGGAGCAGGAATTGCTGGTCTGCTCGCTGGTGGTACCGTCCAGGCGGTGCCTGTCGTCCGTCCAGCACTTTAATCCGCTTGGAACTGGGGACGCACTCGTCATAATAGGGACACAGCGAGGGCATGGTCATGGGATACGAGCCGCTTCATCACAAATATCGGCCTCAGCGCTTCAGTGAAGTCGTGGGGCAGGCTCCGATTGTGACCACGCTCACCAACGCTCTACGCACCAACCGCATTGCCAACGCCTACCTGTTTACCGGGTCACGCGGCACCGGTAAGACGACGACCGCCCGGCTGATTGCCAAGGCCCTCAATTGCATCGACGGGCCGACCCCCGACCCCTGCGACCAGTGTGTGCAGTGCCGGGCCATCGCCACTGGTACAGCCCTCGATGTGATCGAAATCGACGCTGCTTCCAATACAGGCGTCGATAATATCCGCGAACTGATCGAGCGTGCCCAGTTTGCCCCGGTCCAGAGTCGCAGCAAGATCTACATCATCGACGAAGTCCACATGCTCTCGAACGCGGCCTTCAACTGCCTCTTGAAGACGCTTGAGGAGCCGCCGCCCTCAGTCACTTTTGTTCTGGCGACGACCGACCCACAAAAAGTGCTGCCGACGGTCATCTCCCGCTGCCAGCGCTTCGACTTCCGGCGCATTCCGCTGGTCGATATGGTCGAGCACCTGAGCAAAATCAGCTGGGCAGAAAACATCGACATCGAGCCCGAAGCGCTCGAACTGGTGGCGCAAATTGCCCAGGGCGGCCTGCGCGATGCGGAGAGCCTGCTCGACCAACTGGCACTGCTCGACGGCATCATCGGTGCAGAGCGGGTCTGGCAACTGGTGGGAGCCGTACCCGAACGCGAACTGCTGGCCCTTAGCGACAGTATCCGCTCCGCTGACAGCACGGCCCTACTCGATCAGGTGCGCCGACTACTCGACGGCGGCAAAGAGCCGTTGCAGGTGCTCCAGGACTTACTCGCTTTTTATCGGGACTTGCTGATTGCCCACACGGCTCCTGACCGCCGCGACTTAGTGGCAGTGACGCTTCCGACCTGGGAGCAGATGGCGGAACGGGCACGGCACTACACCGTCCGGCAATTACTTGCACTCCAGGACCGCCTGCGCGAGGCGGAGCCGCA
>JANNPH010000110.1:0-3429 GCA_031399965.1 Gloeobacteraceae cyanobacterium SOY_34_metabat_159
GCCGATTTGCTGGTTGATCAGTTGCTGGTTCCAGGGTTCGCCGACACAGAAAGCGTCGGTGACGCCCGTCTTCATGTTGGCGACCATCTGCGGCGGCGGCACGGTGATCACTTTCACGTCCGTTTCCGGGTTGATGCCACCGGCCGCAAGCCAGTAGCGAATCCAGGCCCAGTGGGTACCGCCCGGAAAAGTCTGAGCGACGGTAATCGGGTCGCCGCCGCCTTTAGCCTTCAGCGCTTCCGCTTTCATCGGCGAAGCGTCGAGACCGAGTTTGAGCGCCTTGTATTTTTGGGAAACCGAGATTGCCTGGCCGTTCACGTTCAGGCGGGCAACGATAAAGATCGGTACTTTGCGGCTGCCCTTGGTGATGTTGCCGTTAGAGATGAGATAAGCCATCGGGGTGAGCAGGTGAGCCCCGTCGACGCCGCCGCCGTCGATACCGAGTTCGAGGTTGTCGCGCACGACTCCCCACGACGCTTGCTTCGAGACTTCGACATCTTTCATGCCGTACTTCTCGAAGTAACCCTTTTCTTTGGCAATCACCAGGGGCGCACAGTCACTCAAAGAAATGAATCCGAGCTTCGCCTTCGTCGTTTCTGGCGCGTCTGCAGCATTCACGTAACCGGGAGCAATCAGGGTTGAGAGAGTCGCAGCTCCAGCCGCGACGAGCATCTCTCTACGAGTCAGGGTCTGATTTTGAAGCTTGTCGTTGAGCATGGCGGTGGAGTCGATCCGAGCTTTGTTTCCATCAGAAAACACTCTGTCACTCTCAGGAAGCGTGTTTTCTGATACACAAAAAGTTAGGAACGGGGTATTTGTTATCGGCGCAATAACCAAATAGCATCGCTAGCTGTAGAACTGGCGATTTTAGCCGGGTTCTTGCCGGTCGTAGAAGGCACAGCACGATACGGCACCTGGCACCCGCTCGCACCAGGACTGCCAGTTTTGAGTTTGTATCAATCCACACTCCGTTTCATTTTTCTTAATCGAACTATTGAGTACACGCATTTACCAAAAACCTAAATGACTCAGCTTTGTCCATGTGGTGGCAAGCACCCGGCGAGCCAGCACGACCGCTTTACAGAGGGGATGCCTGCCGACCCGGTTGAACTGTCGGGCGATTTTTTGCGGATGGGTCTGGTGCCTGCCCAGGCGCAGCAGCAGGCGCGGGAAATGGCCGAGCACACCATTCAGCAGGCAGCCGCTTCCACGCAAGAACCCGGCCTGGAGCCGCTGCGCGAAGCGTTGATTACGCTTGCCGGGGGGGAAGATCAGGTCTGGCAGGCCGCTTTTGGCGACCGCTCGGCTGAATTTGCTGAGGACGCGCTGAAGACAGAATTTGGCCGCCGGGAATTTCTCGAAAAAATCGGGGCGGCGATGGCGATGGTCAGTGCCGGACTTGCCGGGTTGAGCACACCGGTTGCCGCGCAGACGGGCAAGCTTGAAAAGACAAAGCTCACCATCGGTTTTATTCCGATTACCTGCGCCACCCCGATCTTGATGGCGAAGCCGCTCGACTTCTATAGCAAGTACGGCCTCGACGTCACACTCAAAAAGATGCCCAACTGGGCAGCTGTGCGCGACGCGACCATTGCAGGCGAACTGGACGCCTCCCACATGCTCGCTCCGATGCCCCTGGCCATCTCCCTCGGCCTCGGCTCAGCGCCCATCCCGGTGCGCCTCGCCAGTATCGAGAACATCAACGGTCAGGCGATCACCGTCGCCCTCAAGCACAAAGACAAAGTGAAAGGCCCCGCAGACTTCAAGGGTTTCATCGTCGGCGTACCCTTCCAGTATTCGATGCACAACCTGCTGTTGCGCTACTACCTGGCGGCAGGCGGCCTCGACCCCGACAAAGACGTGCAAATTCGGGTCGTACCGCCGCCCGACTCACTGGCCAAGATGACCGTCGGCGAACTCGACGCCTACTTGATGCCCGACCCCTTCAACCAGCGGGCCGTGGCAGAAGGAGTCGGCTTCATCCACATCCTCAGTAAAGACATCTGGCCGGGGCATCCCTGCTGCTCGTTCGCCGCCCGCGAGGACTGGATCACCGCCAACCCCAACAGCTTCAACGCGGTCAACAAGGCAATCATCGACGCGACGCTATTCGCCAAAAACCGGGTTAATCGCCCGGCGATTGCCAAAGCGATTTCTGACAAAGGCCTGCTTAACCAGCGAGTCGAAGTAATTGAAGCGGTGCTCACGGGCAAATTTGACGACGGCCTCGGCAACAAGCGCGACGTACCTGACCGCATCGACTTCGACCCCTATCCCTGGCAGAGCTACAGCCAGTGGATCTTGAGCCAGCTTGAGCGCTGGAAACTGGCGAAAAACGTCGATTACGCCGATGTCAGCAAGCAGGTCTTCCTGACCGATACCGCCCGCCGCCTCCAGCAAGAACTCAATTACGCTTCGCTCAAGCCGCCCACCCAGTTGGTCAGAGTCGAAAAACTCAAATACGACACCTTCGACCCGGCCAAGGCCAAGCAATACGTACCGGCCCAGGTCAAAAAGTACCGCGTCTAATTCAGGGGACAACGATGTGGCCGTCACCGGCAATGATGCTTCCCGCTCCAGCCCGGCTCCCGTCAAGATAGCCGGAACTAGCTGGCTGACAAGCGAGCGCTCGCGCGCCTTTGCGCTCTTTCTCGGGTCGCTGGTGCTCATCTGCGCTTTCTGGGAACTGGCGGTGCAGGTGGGCTGGTTCATCAAGCTGATGCCGCCCTTTAGCCGGGTGGCGGTCGATTTTTGGGCGGCACTCACCAACCCTTTCTACGACAACGGTCCCAACGACAAGGGAGTGGGCTGGCAGTTGCTCGCCAGTTTGCAGCGGGTGAGCCTCGGGTTCGGGGCGGCGACCCTGGTCGCAGTACCCCTCGGGTTTTTAATCGGGCTCTCGAATGTCGCTTCAAAGGCAATCAATCCCTACGTGCAGTTGCTGAAGCCCGTCTCACCTCTCGCCTGGCTGCCGATTGGTCTGGCCTTATTCAAGAGTTCTGAGATGACGGCGGTGTTTGTCATCTTCATCACCTCCCTCTGGCCGATTTTGCTCAACACGATCTTCGGGGTGCGTAGCGTCAACAGCGTCTACCTCGATGTCGGCCGCACCCTGGGGGCTTCGCGCTGGCGGATCATCAGCAAGATTGTCCTGCCTGCTGCTGCACCCAATATCGTCACCGGACTGCGCGTCTCAGTCGGGGTCGCCTGGCTTGTGATCGTGGCAGCCGAGATGCTGGTGGGCGGCACCGGGGTCGGCTACTACGTCTGGAACGAGTGGAACAACCTGAATATCTCCAATATCATCGTCACGATCTTATTCATCGGCCTGATCGGCAGCCTGATCGACCGGGCCTTCGCCTGGCTCGAAAAGAAAGTGACCTACCAGGCTTAGCTATGCAGAGCAACACCCTCAGTCTCCACAACGTC
>JANNPH010000125.1:0-7062 GCA_031399965.1 Gloeobacteraceae cyanobacterium SOY_34_metabat_159
GTCGAGCTTACAGGAGACGGTGAGCACTTGCATCATGTCTGCATTATACTTTGTGGGAAAAAGCCATGCAACCAGTAAAGATAGTCGCGATTCCTCCCCGCCCACGAGGGGACGGGGTGTCCAGCGCTTTGGTGTCCCCAGGAAAAGCGAAGATAGCAAACAACGATCCAACACCTCCGTTCTTGAGACCCAGGCGCACGCCATGCATACCGGCAACGACAACGATGCAGCAGAAACCGCCGCCTCAGTCCTTGACGATGCCGTGCAGGCATTCTCGGACGCGCTGTGCGACGGACTCCAACGCGCCGGACTGCATTCCCAGGCCGCCGCAGAACTGGCCCACTCCACCTCCTCCAGGCTGCTCGCGGGCGATGTCGAAGCACTCCTGCACGCCGCCCTCGAACATCCCGAGAACCAACGCTGACGGCGGCGCTGAGACGGGGGGCGAGCAACAACGACGAGCCGTTCCTCGACGAGGAGCGACCGACGGCAAGGCATGGGCAGTGCCGCAACGAGCGGGTCCGCGTCGGTCGGTGTACCCTCCAGAAACTCCCACTCGTCGGTCTAGCCCAGCTTGTTGCCGGGGGTGCGGTAGGAAGCGTTAATCAGCGCAACGAGTGCGAGCACGTCAGACGGGGTGGCGTCGTCGAGTAGCACTCTTGTTCCTTGCGCTGTCTTTGGGTCGTCCGGGCAGCGGGGGTCAGTTGGCCGCTGGGATGCGGGCAATGACCTTGATCTCGAAGTCGAAGCCAGCCAGCCAGTTGACGCCGACTGCGGTCCAGTTGGGATAGGGCGGTTCGCCGAACGCCTTCAGGCGAACCGCGGTGACGGTCTCGAATTGCGCCTGCGGATCGGTGTGAAAGGTAATGACGTCCACCACGTCATCGAATGTGCAGCCAGCGGCTTCGAGGATCGCGTTGAGGTTGTCGAACGCGAGCTGCACCTGCTTCTCGAAGTCGGGTTCGGGCGACCCGTCCTCGCGGCTACCAACCTGCCCCGATACAAACAACAGGTCGCCAGACTTGACCGCGGGCGAGTAGTGGTTGATTTCGTAGAGCGCCTGACGGCCGGCGGGATAAATCACGTTGCGTTTGGACATGATTGCTCTCCTGTTGAGGTTGGGGTATTAAAGCTGATTTTGAAGTCGTGGAGCATTTCAACTTTCAGCCTGATCTCTCAAATACTTGCACGCAATGCATCTCATCGATTAGCAGCGCTCCCCCTTGGTCTGCTCCCAAATTGTTGAACCAGTTTTAAGGAAGCAGATCACTTCTTCAACCAGACCAAACAAGTCAAAGATGCCGGCGACTCGCCTCGATGTCGGTATCGTGGACTGGCAAAAACCGCACCTGCAGCATGCGATCACGGTAACGGCGGTGAACCTGTTGCGCATCGTGGATTGGCAGATGGGAGAGCCGCTCCCTCAAACCCGCACTTCACGCTTTGCTGTTGCCGCATTCGCCAACAGCATCACCGAATCTTACCTGCACTGCGGTAGCGGTGGCTCCTGTCTATTCTAGGCCGGCGACGGAACCTGGGTCGCAGTAGCGCGTTGGCCCGATCGAGAGACGCGTTCGCGCTGCTTTTGAGAGCAGTCGCTCGAAGAAGCACACCTGCAGATGCAAGCTGCAATCGAGACCAGTTTCGATGCCCTCGAACTCGAAGCAGTCGACAATCTCTGGACCATGTTCCCCGAACAGTCGGCCCAGCAGAATGAAAAATAAAAACCCGCTCTCAGGGCGGGTTTCAATCTATCGGGACGGCGGGATTTGAACCCACGACCCCTACTACCCCAAAGTAGTGCGCTACCAAGCTGCGCTACGTCCCGAAATCGCTTATCTAGACTAGCGCGGCTGAGAGCTCAAAACAAGCCTACTCGATCGCTTCAAGCAGCAAAGCAGTGTTCTGGCCGCCGAAACCAAGGCTGTGCAACATCAGAGTTTTACAGCGAATTGCGCTTGCTTCGCGCACAAAGCGCAGATCTCGAATGGGTCGCTCCAGTCCCCAGACAGGTGGCAGTCCGCCCGCCTGCAGTGCCAGACAGCCGACCACCGCCTCGATTGCACTACTGGCACCCAGGCTATGACCAAGGCTGCCCTTGAGGGCGGCAATCGGTGTCCCTGCCCCGTAGACGCGCTCGATGACCGCTGCTTCAATTGGGTCGCTGAGGCGAGTGCCGCTACCGTGAGCAATTACCGCGTCCACTTGAGAACTGCCCGCCTCAGCCAGACAGCGGTGGATGGCCCGCTCCAGACCTTCGCCTTCCGGATGCGGAGCAGTCGGGTGATAGGCGTCGCAGGTCGCGGCAAAAGCCCGCACGCGCGCGTAAGGTCGGCGGTGCACGCTGTCCTCGGCTTCTAGAATCAGCACGGCCGCTCCCTCAGCCAGGATAAAACCCGTGCGTTCGCAGTCGAACGGCCGGCATGAGCGGGGAGAGAGAGAGCCGGCCTTGCGAAAGCCGGCCAGGTTGAGGTCGGTAATCGCTGCATCCACCGCACCGACAATCACCCGATCACAAAGCCCCGAGCGGATCCAGCGGTAGCCCTGGGCAATCGACCAGGAACCGGTTGCACAGGCACAGGCGAGGGCGCTGACAGGACCCGTGCTCTCGACCAGGGCGGCAATAGCGCGGGCAGGGGCGTCAAGTTGTAGCGCCACCAGGCCGCCCGTGCGCTCCCAATCGGCCTGCAGGCCCCGGCTTGAGCCGATGGCGACGCCCATCGGGCCGCTCACTTCTGCGTCTTCCATGGCTGAGCGGGCCGCCTGCTGGACCAGGGCAATCGCCCGGCCGTCAATTTGCTGCAGGTCGTGGACCCGGCCGTGGGGGTCGCTCGGGCTATAGCCGCGTTCGCCCGCATTCAGGCGCTTCCAGAGCGGGGATGTCTGAAGACCGAGGGTCGTGGCAACCCCGATACCGCTGACCACAACAGAGCGCACGGAAGACCTCAAGACCGGCAGAATGCTAGAACTATTCTTGATGTTCGAAGTGAACGCATCGATGCGCCTCAAACTACTACTTCTGGCCCTCATCCTGGCATGTCAGGCCGTACCGGTTCTGGCCCAATCCGGCTTCGTCCTCTTTGGTGGCGAGAAGGACGCCGACAACACGCTCAACTATTTTATGATCAACAACCGGGCCAGGGCTCGCCTGAACTTGCTCGACTTGCAGTTCAAACCCAAGAACGTTGCCATTGCCGAACTGCGACTCGATTATCCGTACTTCTTCGACAACAGCTTCGACACCAACGCCATCCAGGTGCTCGACGAGAACACCAAGGCTCCTTACGAAGTTGACCGCATCGAGCGCGACAACGAAGACCGGGTACTCGTGGTGATCATGAAAAAGCCGATTCCGTCGGATACGCCCTTGCGCATCCGGATGCAAAACTTCACCAACCCGCGCGCCGGCGGCATCTTCAAGATCCAGGTACGCTACCTCGGCACCGAGCCGAACCCGATCTTCAAGTACGCCGGCACCTGGTACCTGTCGTTTAACTAAGTAGTTGGCGGTGTCGCGTTGCCCTCGTTCGGCGGGCGGCGCGGCGGGCGGGGCTTGCGCAACCGACTTTTGCCTATATTGTTGTTGTCAAATTCGACGACCCTGAGCTTATCTTGCGGCGTTGAGAGATAACCGGCTTCACCGTTCCAGGGCTCGTCAATCATCCAGGAGACGGGCCGGTTAGGCCGCTGGCGCCGCTCACCAAAGGGGTCACTTTTGGAGGTGAGTTCTTGAATATCCTCACCGGTTGCAACGGAGTAGGCGAGGGCTTCTTCCAGCGTGCGGAATTTCAGATCGCCACATTTAAAGTAGGTATACACGGGAATTTATAGTAAACTTGCACCAAATTTATTTTAACCTCCCCGTGCCGTTTTCTGAGATGGCGGCTCCAAACAGATATGGTGTACTGGTCTATGCACAACAGCGTCCGTTTGTCTGCGCAAGTTCAGGAGTCTTCATGGCCAGCAAAGATGAATTTCTAAATCCGCGGGCTTCTTTTCAGGGCAAGACAACGCTGGGCGACGTGATTTTTAATGCCAATTTGCAGGAATTCGCCAATCGAGTCTCACTCATCTGCGCGCTCGAAACCGGCGGTAAAATCACAGCAGACGAAGCGTACCTCGAAATTCGCGACCTCTGGCGGAAGCTCAAAGAGTCCAAACAAAACCTGATCGACAACCCTCCCATCCCCGAGTCCCCCTAGATGGCTATCCTCCCGAAGCTTCGCAAATTGTACATTGACTTCCAGAAATGCGTACCGCTCCTGGCGGCGGTACTCGGCCTGAGTGTCACAGCCCCATCCGTCGCGGCAGGCCCCATACCGAAAGTGCTCGACAGCGCCCTCGGCGAGAGGCTTACAGGGGACAACACGGTTCGGGTCATCGTAGGTCTGGCGGGCGACTTCGACGGCAAACCGGCAGTACTGGCCCGTGCGCAACAGGCACTGGTTGCACGCCTGGGCACCACCCGAACGCAGGTACTCAAGCGCTACCAGGTCGTTCCCTTTCTAGTGCTCAGGCTCGACCGGATCGGATTCGCGGCTCTGAGCGCAGACCCACAGGTGGCGAGTGTGCGCGAGGACACTCGCCTGCGACCGCTCCTGACGGAGACAGTGCCCCTCCTACGGGCGGATGCCGCCTGGAATGTCGGGGCAACCGGCAGAAGGCAAAAAATCGCCATCATCGACACGGGTGTCGATAGCACGCATCCATTCCTTGCAGGCAAAGTCGTCCTGGAAGCCTGCTATTCGACCAATAGTGCCGAGGACGGAATTACCAGTCTGTGCCCGAACGGTGCGCAGGCCCAGATCGGCACCGGCTCAGGAATTAATTGCCCGACCAGCATTTCCGGCTGTGGTCACGGTACCCACGTAGCGGGCATCGCTGCCGGGCGTGGCAGCAGTTTTTCAGGCATTGGGATCAATGCCGAATTGATTTCAATTCAGGTGGCATCGTTGCTCGCGTCGGGGTCGCTCGAGATCTACGACTCGGACATCGTGTCAGCCCTGGAGTGGGTGTATACCGCCAGCAACAGCAACCGGGTGGCGGCGGTGAATATGAGTCTGGGCGGGGGCTACTTTACAAGCCCCGACGCCTGTGACGCCGCTTTCCCGGCGATCAAAGCAGCGGTCGATCTCCTGCGCAACGTCGGCGTCGCCTCGGTCGTCGCTTCCGGTAACGGCGGGCACGCAGACGGACTGATGGCACCGGGCTGCCTATCCAACGTCGTGAGCGTCGGCTCGACCACCAAAACCGATCAGGTTTCGGGGTTCTCCGACAGCGCCCCATTTTTAAAGTTGCTGGCCCCCGGCGAACAGGTCTATTCTTCGTATCCAGATGACCAATACACCTATTCGAGCGGCACATCGATGGCGGCTCCCCACGTAGCCGGCGCATGGGCGCTCTTGCGGTCGCGCTATCCGCGCGCAAGCATCGATCAGATCTTAAATGCGCTCACGACCACGGGAGTAAACGTGAGCGACCCGCGTAGCGGCCTGGCAAAACCCCGAATCGACATCTACGCAGCCCTGCAGGCGCTGCTCAACATTCCCAGGAGTAAGAACCTGCCCTGAAGAGGCAATCGCACGCCAAAAGCGCTGCATCAGTCCTGACTGCAGCCTGCAGTGCGCGTGCGATTAAGAGCGGTACGTCGGGCCTTGACGGCCTGACCCAGTTCTTGCAGCAAGACCTCGGTCTCCTCCCACCCGATACAGCCATCGGTGATGCTCTGGCCATAGCAAAGCGGCTGTCCGGGCTTGACATCCTGGCGACCGGCGACCAGATGGCTTTCGAGCATCATCCCGAAGATGCGCCGTTCACCGCCCGCAACCTGCTCCGCAATATTGCGGAAGACCGCCGGCTGTTGAGCGTGGTCTTTGTTGCTATTGGCATGACTGCAATCGATCATCAGGCGAGCAGGCAGGCGGGCCTTGCTCAGCTGGTCGCTCGCTAAGGCGACGTGCTCAGCGGTGTAGTTAACAGTTCCCCGTCCGCCCCTGAGGATGACGTGGCAATCGGGGTTGCCGGTGGTAGCAAAGATGGCCGACTGTCCGAGCTTGCTATGGGCCACGAAAGAGTGCGGTTGAGCGGCTGAAATCACTGCATCGACGGCAATTTGCAAATTACCGGAAGTCCCATTTTTAAACCCAATAGGACAAGAAAGCCCTGAGGCCAGTTCGCGGTGAGCCTGACTCTCAGTGGTCCTGGCCCCAATAGCGCCCCAACTGACCAGATCAGTGAGGTACTGCGGCGTCATCAAGTCAAGAAACTCGGTACCGGCCGGTACACCCATCTCAGCCAGGTCGAGCAGCAGGTGACGACCGATGCGCAGGCCATCATTAATTTGAAAGCTGCCATCGAGGTGAGGATCATTCAGCAACCCCTTCCAGCCCACCGTGGTGCGCGGCTTTTCAAAATAGACCCGCATGACGATAAGCAGCTCATCGCACAGCAGCTCACACAACTTCTTAAGGCGATGGGCGTAATCACGGGCGGCTACCGGATCATGAATCGAGCAGGGACCGACCACCACCAGCAGACGATCGTCTTCACCGTCCAGAATATTTTTAAGACTCTTGCGGGTATAGTGCACCGTCCAGGCCGCTTCCTGGGTAATTGGAAGCTCTGTGTGCAACAAAGCCGGAGAGACGACGACCTCAGTCCACCGAATACGCAGATCGTCAGTATTGAAATGCATACAGCGCCTACCAGTACAGTTCAGATCGGACGAAATCAAAATTTAGCAGAAATTTTGACCATACAAAGGAAAAGCCACACATCGGCCGCAATATCGGGGGGTTGCAGCATCAGCTCAACTTCAAAAAGCTCTCACCCAGCAGCAAACCCGTCCATTTTTAGGCCACATCCCCAGCCTTTTACGCTGAAGTCACCCGGTCCACACGAGTCGCACTACAGAGTACCACCAAAGCTCCCGCGCCAATCGACACCGAACCCAAGCCCTGCACTACCGCAAACCCAGCCACCCCTCACGCCTACGACCTGCCTTTGTCCACCACCGCCGCCGTCTACCCAGCCCCTCCGGCAGCAGGCCCCAACCAATCCCAT
>JANNPH010000143.1:0-6788 GCA_031399965.1 Gloeobacteraceae cyanobacterium SOY_34_metabat_159
CCTAACCTCTCCCCTCTACGCTTCGCGTGGGGGAGAGGAGGAGTTGGCCCATGTCTGACCCCGAAGTCCTCATCCGCATCGAAGGCCGCGTCGGTCGCATTATCCTGAACCGACCCGCCGCGCTGCACGCGCTCACCACCAACATGTGCCGGTTGATCACCGACGCGTTGCTGGCCTGGCGGGACGACCCGGTCGTCGCGCTGGTGATGTTCGACCATTCCGGCGAGCGCGGCTTTTGCGCCGGCGGAGACATCCGGATGCTTGCGGATAGCGGGGCAGGGGATGGCCGCTTGGCCTGCGGCCCCACGACTCTAGAGAGGTCCGATGCTGAGCACGACTGATCATCAAACTACTGACCTGGTGCTACCTGCTGTGGTTGCCCTCTACTTTGAAGCTTTCAACCGCGGCAATAGCGAAGCCCTGACAGCGCTTTTTGACCCACAGGCACTTTTGATCGCACCCGTGAACATTCGAGTACGCTCGGCTACTGCAATCGTTGCCTATATTGCTGAGAAGGGCCGGGGCATGAGTGCTGAGCCGGAAGTTTTTGAAGGCCGCGAGGACAGCATTGCAGTCTTGGGCCACGTGCGCGGTCCGGCTTTTCGGGTCAGGGCCGCCTGGGTCTTTCAGCTGAGTGGGGGGCGGATTGCTCGCTTGCGAGTCCGCCTGCTGGCCTCGATGCAGGAAATGTTGCGGTACCAGGACCAGTACGAAAGCTTCAAGGTCTGAGCACCGTGCTCCAGAGCCGCCGCTTGCCGTCCCAGAAGGGGGCTGCCGTTCTACCGAGAATATTCGGTCCCCAGTAGCGCCGCGAGCCATCGACAGTAAATATCGTGATCACATCGCCATCGGCCATCACCACCGGCTTGTCGGCCAGGGCAAGGCGAATACCCTCAGTACCGCCCTCCCCCGGCGCAAAATCCCAGAAAGCACCCTCCAGGGAGCCGTCGGATTTAGTGACCACGACCCTGACCGGGTAGGGCGTTTTATTGCCGACGCGCAGTTCTCCCTGCCTGAGATTCCCCGACTGCGCCGCGGAACCCCCCCCAAGCAACACTGCCAGCGCCAGTAGTGCTGCTGCTCCGTCCCGCCAAACCCGCGACATAGCGCGATCTGTCCTTTGCGATGCTAGTCGCTTCGATTCTCGCCTATTCTGGGCCTAAATCAAGAATCGTTGGGATGAATTTCACGTTTGCGAACGACAGTTTGAATCCGCAGGATGCGCTCGGCGATTTCAGCGGCGGCAGCGAGGGCATGGGTCTTGACCAGGAGCGGATCGACGACGCCCGCCGCCTCAAGATCGACAAGCTCACCACTATCGCAGTCGAGGCCGAGAGTATAGTTGCCGGTGCGTTCCTGGACAGCCTCAAGCCGTGCTACCAATTCAAAACCTGAAAACCCACTATTGAGCGCGATCTGGGCGAGTGGCCGACGCAGGGCTATGGCCGCCGCCTCGATGCCGTAACGGGTTAACCCCTCGGTGCGCGCCGCAAGTGCCATCACCGGCCGGGCGGCAACAAACTCGGCCACACCGCCGCCAGTCACCGTGCCACCGCGCAGGGCCGATTGCAGGGCACCGGCTGCATCGATCGCAACCCGTTCAAGTTCAGCCGCAACATCAGTATTGACTGCTCCAACGAGAATCGTAGCCATCGGTAGACCCGCCCCGGCTGTGAGTATCACCCGGTTCGTCGATCGGTCGTATTGTACTGTCGCCTGACCGAGATATTCACCGAGGATCTCGGCCGGACGCTCCAGGCTGCGGCGGCGCGCCGGGCGGGCGGCAGTAAAGCTCACGATCCGTTCGCTGTCGCGGCGCAACACGCGCTGCAGCGCGACGATGCCTGCCTCGGCCAGCATGTCCTCGGCTATCGGTGCAATCCCTTTCTCACAGACAACCAGGACGACACCGGCTTTGACCAGCAACTCGACGCCGCGACGTAGTGACTCCTGGGCTTCGAGAAATCGGGTGAAACCGCCCTCGGTGCCGAGGGCCTGGGCGTCGATCGTCTCAGGTTCGAGGTGGTCTGCCAGGACAAAGATGCCGCCTGTGCGCTCAAAATCTTCAGGTGGTAACTGCAGCGGCAACTTGCCGATGAGCAGGCCACCCATGCAGCGGTGGGGAGTGCCAACCTGCGATAGAACCAGTTCTCCCAGGCGCAACTCGCCTGAACGCAATCGTTCTGCACCAATCTGGCGGGCTGCCTCAAGGACCACATCGGCAATCGACTCGTCGCCGCGAGCAGCGATGCGGGTGGCCGCAATCAGTCGGGGATCGTCCAGATTGCCGATAGGCTTTGCCATGACTTCCATGGCCTCAGTCGCGGCGCGCACCCCGGCCTTGAGACCAGCAAGCAGTGGATTGACGGCAATGCCGCGCTCGATGGCGTCGAGGCCGGCGTCGAGCAGGGCACCGGCAAGCACCGTCGCCGTGGTCGTCCCGTCGCCGACAGCCCGGTCCTGGGCGACGGCCGCCTGGATGACCAGGCGGGCGGCCGGGTGTTGGGCGTCCAATTGCGAGAGAATTTCGACGCCATCGTTGGTGAGGGTGATGCGTCCGATGTCATCGACTAAGAGGACATCGAGTCCTTTTGGCCCAAGGGTGCCGGCCACGGTTTCGACGATGGCGCGCACAGCGGCGATGTTGGTGCGCAGGACTTTGAGATGGTTTTCACCGGGAACGCTCGTCAAACCAACAACTCCTCAAATCCTTCATCTTCCGGGATGACGAGTTCGCGCATCCGTTCCCAGACGCGGTAGGTCACCCAGGGGTCGAGAGCGGCGTAGGCCAGCTGTCCCTCGCTGAGCGGGCGAACGGCCCAGTTGCTCGCCTGGTAGCGCTTGTCGAGTTCGATGCCCAGGAAGTGTTTGGTCAGGGCCTTGAGCGAATTGCGTTCAAGACCTTCGCGCCGGTCAAGCGGAATCGACCGGGCCATCGACAGGGTGCAGACGACCGACCGGGCCTGGGCGTTGCCGCCGAGGTAGGCGAGGTCGTAGGGTGCATTGTGAATCAGCTTGGTGATTTCCCAGTTGCGCATCGTCGTCTCGATAAATGGCGCAAGCTGAACTGCGAAGCAATCGACCACCCAGACCGTCTCACTCTCGCCGTCCCACACCTGTAAAAGCGAAATGCGGCTCTTGCCGCCGGGAACCTGATGCCAGTGGGCAGTCTCCGTATCGACGGCGAGCACGTCCGCCGACTGCCACCGGTCAACTGCTGCTTGCAATTGTGCGTTCTCGGTCACCAAAACGTAGGGAACTTCAAATCTCTGCATGCTAGACGGGCATATTTGTTCTACCCTACCACCCCAACCTCGCCCCCATGGAGATCGCCGAGCAGGACGGCCCGGCGCGCCCCGGTCACCGAGGGCAGGTTGCCAGGAAGCCGTCGGCAGCGCAGCCAGGCAAGCACTGCAAAGGCGATTGCTTCTTTGAAGTCGCTGTCGATGCCGAGGGCCGATGTGCTCTCGACGCGGGCTGGGGCGAGCAGCAAGGCGAGCCGCTCTCGAATATAGAGATTATGGACACCGCCGCCGCCTAGGAAAACTTCGTCGGGCGGGTGCGGCAGAAAGTCACGGTAGGCCCGCACAATCGACTGCACCGTCAGCTCACTTATCGTCGCAAGCAGGTCCTCAGCCTTGAGGTTTTCTGCCTCCTGGACGTAGCGCCGGACACGGGCACTGCCGAAGGCTTCGCGTCCGGTGGATTTCGGCGGCGGCAACTGAAAGTAGGGGTCGGCAAGCCAGCTTTCGAGCAGGGCTGGATGTACTGTTCCCCGGCTCGCGGTCGCACCGCCCGCATCGTAAGCGACGCCCTTTACCAGGCCCATTGCCCCATCGATGAGCAGATTGGCCGGTCCGGTGTCGAAGGCCAGCACCGCCTCACTCGGCCCTGCGGCCTCCAAAAAAGTGACGTTGCCGATTCCACCCAGGTTCTGGATGCAGCGGTGCCGTTCTGGGTGCGAAAAGAGCAGGTAATCGACCAGGGGTACTAGCGGCGCACCCTGCCCGCCTGCTGCCATATCGCGGTTGCGAAAATTGCTCACCGTGGCGATGCCGGTCAGCTCGGCTATCAAGGCTCCATCGCCCAGCTGTAGCGTATGGCCGACGCAGCCTGCCGTGGGCGGCTGGTGGTGTACCGTCTGGCCGTGGGAACCGATGCAGTCGATTTCTCCAGCAGGTACTCCAGCTTGGGCCATGAGCTGCCCCGCGCAATCGGCAAAGGCGACAGCGACATCGCGGTGGAGGGCACTCACCTCGGCAACCGGAACCGGCTGTCCCTCGGCAACATTCAGGAGCCGTTCGTGCAGCTCGACAGAGTAGGGTAATCCGAGGGTCGCCAGGGTCGAGATTGCTGGTTGCTCGTCTGTTGGGACGATCTCGACCAGGGCGGCGTCGATACCGTCGAGTGAGGTGCCGCTCATCAAGCCAATGGCAAGGATGCTATTCACCAACAGGCGAGGGCGTTGAGAGAGTCTGCAGCAGCTGGTGCAGGAGCGCTTTGCGTCCGGCAGGAGACAGGCTTTGTAAATCGACGGCGTGGTCGGCCAGTTGAACCGTGAGGCAGGCGTAGTGCTTGGGCCGGGCAAGGGCCGCTTCGAGTACCTCGCGCCGGAAAACATTGATGCCCACGACCGTGTCATCTTTCAAGTTGTCGAGTAGACGGGCTACTTGCAAAGCCTGTTCGCCGTGGGTATTACCCAGCAATTCGGGTGTATGGAGGCGACTGCTGCCTGTCGCTGCGAGTAGCTCACGACCGTAGCGCAGCGAGGAAGTGTCGATGGTCACTTCGGCACAGAATTGTCGGAAGGCCTCCGGCAACTCTGAACTCCACTTCACGACGAAGTGCGGATCGGCGGCAGGACCGAGGGTGTAGAGCGTGTTGACGAGACGGAAGCTCGTGCGTGTGACCAGCGTCCGCCCGTCGGGGCCTATTCCAGCAAGGGGCAGCTGCAATGAGCCTGGCTGCCGCTGAGTTGGCTGTACCCGGTGCATCAGGCGCAACTTGATCACCAGGTCGTCTATCAGTTCCTGGGCTTCTTCCTCAATCAGGATGCCGCGCTCAATATCCCGCTGCAAGTAGATATCTAGAAAAGTATCAAGTCCAGAATGAGCGTGCGGGCCGTCACAGTCAGCACTGTAGGCACCGAGCAGAGCCAGATAGATCCACTGGATCGCCTGCCTGGCGTTTGCCGCCGGCTGCTCGATGTCGAGGCTATAGCAACGGGCGAGGGTGGTCGCAGCATCGAGGACTGCTGGTGTACCCGAGAGCCTGCGCAGCCGTGCCGCGCCGTAAAGTGCCACTGCCCGACAATCGATCTCGCCTGGATTTACCGGCAGCGGGCAGTTGTCGAGAAGACCGACGATCAGCTCCTCGCGACGGTCCAGATAATTTGGCTGGCAATCGACATCAGTGCACTCCGGGTGCTGAGCGCTTGCCCGGTCAGCCTGCAGCAGCATCTGAGCTTGCATCCAGAGCGCCTGGGTGCGCTCGGTCGGCCCGGTTAAACTGCTGTCATCTCCAAGGTAGGGAGTATAGTGACTGGTGATAAATTCTTCAACGTCTGCACACTCCTGCCAGGCTCCCGATTGGAAGCCCTGCCAGGGATCGGCGGGAACCGGTTTGGGTAAGGCTGAGGGCACAAAAATGGCCAAATTGCGACCTCTCCAGTATCGGAAGCCAACGACCCGAAATCCCGACAGGCCGGGCAATCTTGAGAAAACAGGGTGATAGTTCATATAACTTGTTTTCTCGTAGGAAAGACTGAAGCTTTGTTCACGAAACCGGCGTCACTTTGTAAAGAAGCGGAAATGATGTTCGATAACGTTTTTTCATTACAATGACCGCAATTCGAAATTGGACAAAAAGCAGCCTGGCTCTGCGTGGTCTGCAGCTGCTGGCCCTGAGTGAGGTTTCGCCGCGCATCTGGCAGGAAAGTCTGCCGGGCAGAGTGCAAAGCGCGCTCAACACCTGGTCGCGTAGCAGCCGCTTGAGTCGCTGGGTGGAGCCCGCCTCACTGGTGGTGCTCTGTGCGCTCGTCCTATTTTCTGCTTACCTGCCCACCGCCCTGAGTGGATTACTGCTCACGGCAGCTTCGGTGTGCACAGTGTTTCTATTCGCGGTCCGGTCCCGGCCTTTAGTACCGCTCACTTTACCGGTGCTGGCCTTCTGGGTGGCGGCCCTTGTGGCCTGCGCAGCCTCGCCGAGACTGGCACTCAGCATCGATGGGTTCGTCAAGTTCAGCCTCTACCTGGGTGGCTTTGCACTGGCAGTTCAACTGTTGGAGCGCCCGCTCTACCGCACTGTTACCGTTGCCGCCTACTTGATTGCCACTTTACCGATGTCGCTCTACGGACTCTGGCAGTGGCGCACCGGGGCGGCGGCCCTCGCAACCTGGGTCGATCCAGATTCGCCCCTGGCTGACACGACTCGCGTCTACAGTTTCCTGGGCAACCCAAATCTGCTGGCCGGCTATTTACTCGCGGCAATCCCGCTCGGGCTCGTCGGTGCATTCATCTGGAAAAGCTGGGGGGCCAAATTCGTAGCACTGAGTGCAGCCTCCGGGGCCACACTTTGCCTGATATTCACTTATTCGCGCGGCGGCTGGGTAGCGCTCGCAGCGATGCTGGCTTTTCTCGCCGCACTCTTCTACAGTCGGTTCAGCCTGAGATTAAAACCCCAGTGGCGCCTCTGGTTACCAGTTGGCCTGATAGTCGGGATCAGTGTCGTGCTCGCGCTCGCGGCCGGGGGAGTGCCGGCAGTCAGCGAACGTCATTAGAGTATTTTTT
>JANNPH010000190.1:0-3282 GCA_031399965.1 Gloeobacteraceae cyanobacterium SOY_34_metabat_159
TCGCCCACGCTCAGGACTTTAGTCGGATACCAGCCGGTGGGAATCAAGCCCGTCACCAGGCTCTGATCCGGGTCGATCACCGCGATGGCGTTGGCGTTGGCGAGACTGACGTAAAGGCGGTTGTTATCGACTGTGCAGCTCGTGATGGCGCTACCGAGGGGAAAGCCCTTGTAGCGGACCGGGATTGTCCCGACGACCTGGGCCGTAGCGGTATCGATCACCGAGAGACTGTCGGAGTTGCTGTTGACTGCGTAGAGCCGTGTGCCGTTGCGGCAGAGGGCCTGGGGTGAGCGACCCAGGAAGAGTGAGCGGACCAGTTGCAGGTTGCGGTCGAGCACCACCAGTCGGTTGCCTGCCGGAATCGTCACGAAGAAGCGGTCGCCCACGAATTCAACGGCGTAGGGCTCCTGGGCGGCGAGTGCCGTTTGGGCCTCGACGGTGCCGGTCGTTGTATTGAGGATGGCCAGCACTCCGGGGTTGAAAAGCCCCGCGGCAACCGGGCCATTGAAATAGGAGACCGCTACACGCTCGGAATCGATCGGGGTCAGCCCGGCTGTGTAGGCAGGAAGCGTGTAGCTGCGGACCAGTTCGAACTGGGCGTTGTACCGATAAACCTGTTTCGAGAAGCCGCCACTGATATAGAGGTCACCGTCGAGGCCGACGCGCGCACTCGGGTAGAGCGTATCAATCGAGAGAGTGCGGATTACCTTGCTGGTTGCTGGATCGACGACCGTCACCGACTGCGGGCCGCGAGCGTAACCGGAGTTGATCACCACCACGTAGCCTGCAAAGGGGACCGCCTCGAAGGGCAGTGTCCCGAGCGGCACCTGGGCACCGACCGGACCGATAGACCAACCCGTCGGCAGCTGCACTGTCGCCTGCTCGGAAGCGCGGGCAGTCTGAGACTCGCGGGCACGGCGCAGTGCCGTCTCGTAGGGAGTCTTCTTCGCCCACTCCCAGATCTCGCGGTTCAACCGCTCGGTATCGGCCGGGTCATCCATCTCGACCGCTCGACGTTCCGGCGAAGGGTTGCGCACCAGGATGGTGGGCACGAGCACAGCCAGGATAGCAGCAGCCACCGCTCCAATATATTTTGGGTTGAAGTTCACGTCGGACCTGTCAGGACGGCATGGCCGTATTCTACGGGGCGCATCCCTGGAACTATGTCGGCCAGCGCACCTCCACTGCCGAGTGTGCTCTATGCCTGACAGGTCAAACTCCTACTGGCACCTTTCCTTAGTAAGCTGCAATGCGCGCACGACAGCGGGCCGGGCTGCGATCGCTTCATACCAGTTCTTCACGTTCGGTGCATGCGAAAACCCTTCCTGCCAGAACGCGTACTCACCAAGCTGAAAGGCCCGTATCCAGGTAAAAGTGGCGATGTCGGCAATCGAGTATTCACTGGCGAGGAACGTTTCCTGGGTAAGTCGGCTCTCCAGTACCGTCAGGAGCCGCTTTGACTCGGTGGTGTACCGTTCGATGGCCTGTTCGTTGCGCTCTTTGGCCCGCAAGAAAAAGCCCGCCTGACCGAACATCGGTCCAACGCCCGCCACCTGGAAGGCAAGCCACTCGATAGCTTCGACCCGGCGACGCGGCTGCTTTGAAAGCAACTGGCCGGTTTTCTCCGCGAGGTATTGCAGGATAGCTGACGACTCGAAAACCGGGAGAGGTCCCTCCGGTCCTTCGGTATCGACGATGGCCGGGATGCGGCCGTTTGGGTTGATGGCTAAAAACTGCGGCTGCTTTTGCTCACCTTTGCCGATGTGGACCGGGTGCCAGTTGTAAGGGGTGCCGGTTTCTTCGAGAAAGATTGGAATCTTCTGACCGTTGGGTGTATTCCATGTATAGAGTTCGATCACAGTTTTCTCCGACTCTGGAAGGCCCGATTGTAGGCTCCGGCATTACCCGGACAAACTGCCCCTCGGGAGAGGCAGTGCCGTCAGACCTGGGCTTTTGGACTTTCAGCGTCGATGTATTCGCGCCAGCGACTGACAAGACCGTCCTCAAAATCGACCAGGATCGCGTCTTCAGCCTGGGTGCGCACTCCTGTCGCCTTCTCGGTATCCTGCCAGGTCCATTCCACAGCAGCGTGCTCACCGTCAACCAGAATCTGTCGAATCTCGATGCGCACCAGGGTATAAGCTGCCGAGTGTTCTAGAAAAGCGTGAACGATTGCCTCCCGACCTACCCAGCACCTACCCGGAACGACCAGCTTGCCTTCCGGTGCAAAAAGTTCTGCAAACGCCTGCGCATTGCCCTCGATCCAGGCATTTCTCGCCTGTTCGACAATCAACCTGACATCCGCCGACTGCATTTTTACTTCCTACTGCTCTCTAAAGTGTGCGCCTGCCGACACTCCAGCACGGCTGATGAGCAAAAGCTGAGGGCTTCACATGGGATAGACTGCCCAGCCGATTAATGCAAAAGGGGACAGCGATGCTGCCCCCTATGGGCTCATGTGAGCAAGTTAAAGATTGCTTCTAGCCGATCTTGACTTGATCGGTCTCCACGGAGCCGGCTCCGTTAACACCCTTGGCAACCTGGACAATTCTGGTCAGAATCTGCTGGCTGGGGACGCTGCCTTTGAGAACCACGGTGGTTCCAGTCTGGGCAACGTAGAGGGTATCGATGTCATCGATTTGCGAGTCGTCATCAAAAGCAGCTGCGACGCGCTTGGCAAGACCGCTCTGATCATATTCGCCATTCAGACCGACGCGCTCTGGAGGAACCGGCTCCCCAGTGGGAGTTGTCTGCGCGGTTTGCGTAGGCGCTTGCTGTTTCGGTTTTTCCAGGCCAAATAGACGTTGTAGCCAACCCACGATTTCTCTCCCAGTAATCCAATGAGTTCACTCTACAAGTCAGTTCCCCCCAGCCAAATGTCCCGGAGGGTAGATCTAAACACGGTCGTTACGATACGTTTCCACCAGACCGGCAGCAGCCATCGCTCATCTCGACTTGCCATAGCCAGCCAGCCTAAAACCCTAACGAAGTCCCAACCAGCCGACTGCGCCCGTAGGAAACCATCACCACGACACAGACTCCAAGCAGCGGCAGACCCACCCACCACCCATTTCCCGTCCCACTCCCAAAAGCGAGACAAGCCCAAAAAACCGCCGCTAATCTCTCCAGGCCATCATCGCTGACCCGTGCTGGACGACGCGTGCGGGCGAGGCCGGGTCGGTGGCGCGTGTGGACCTCGTCGGCACGTACCTCGATCACCTCCGGGCGGTCATGTCCGGGCAGGCGCCGTCCGTCTCCCTCGCCATCGACTGTGCGAATGGA
>JANNPH010000207.1:0-3929 GCA_031399965.1 Gloeobacteraceae cyanobacterium SOY_34_metabat_159
GCGAAGGCAACTGGCGGGCGATTAGCGACGGTATCGTCGGCGGCTGGCTCGATGCCGCCCAGATGCCCGCCGGTATGCCCCTCTGGTTCAGTCTGGGCGGGCAGGACGAGCGGCCCCTGCCGGTGGTGACTGCCCTCACCACCGCCCGTAACGGCAACGCGATCACCCTCGCAAAGCGCTTTCTGGACCTGAACGCTTACTCCCTGGCCGGTTTTGCCGACCACCTCAAACGCACCCCCCACGAGCGCCACACCCTCGGCATGGTCCACCCAGCCTCGATGCACAACTTGCTCTTGCGCTACTGGCTCGCCGCCGGCGGCATCGACCCGGAGCGGGACGTGGACCTGGCTGTCATCCCGCCTGCTCAGATGGTCGCCAATCTGCGAGCCGGCAACATCGACGGTTTTTGCGTCGGCGAACCCTGGAATATTCGGGCGGCCGTCGACGGTTCCGGCTTCACAGTTGCAACTGACCTGGAAATCTGGCTGGGCCACCCGGCCAAGGTGCTGGGTGTGCGCGAGGACTGGCTTTTGCGCCACCCGAACACCCACCTGGCCTTGATCAAGGCGTTGCTCGAAGCCTGCCGCTACTGTGCTGAGCCTGGGAATACCGAGGAAGTGCGCGCCATCCTCTGCCGACCCGCTTACCTGGGCACCGACCCGGACTACGTGCAGGTGGCCGAGGGCAACCCGAATTCCTGTCAGCTGGAAGGCGACCACCGACCCGACGCCCACCTGCAATTCTTCGGGACCGGGGCCGGCCTTAATCGCCCGAGCCGCACCGAACAGCTCTGGATCATGACCCAGTTGGCCCGCTGGGGCATCGTGCCCTTTCCGCGCAACTGGGTCGAGATCCTCGAAAGGGTCTGCCGGGTAAACGCCTTCTCGACTGCCGCCCGCGAACTCGGCCTCGACGTGGACTACAGCCGCAGCCCGATCCGGCTTTTTGACGGTCTGCCCTTCGACGCCGACGACCCGATCGGCTACCTCAACCGACTCTCAATCCGAGGCGAAGTCTACATCGCCGAAGTGGCGCTTTGAGCTTTTGACCCCTACCCCGAGGTACACCGTGCAAGTCCTACCCAAATCCGAAACTCTGCTCACCCTGCGCAACGTCTGCAAGCAGTTCCCGACGCCAAATGGTCCTTTCACGGTCCTGCAGGACGTCAACTTGAATGTCGAATCGGGCGAGTTCATCTGTGTGATTGGCCATTCCGGTTGCGGCAAGACGACGCTGCTGAACATGGTAGCGGGGTTCTCGCTGCCGACAGGGGGCGAAGTGCTGCTGCGCGAACGGCCGATTACCGCTCCGGGTCCCGACCGGATGGTCGTCTTCCAGGGCTACGCCTTGCTGCCCTGGATGAGCGCATTCGAGAACATCTACCTGGCGGTCGACTCGGTCTACCCGGCCATGACCCGCCTGGAGAAGACTACCCGCGTGCGCGATAACCTGGCCATGGTCGGCCTGAGCGATGCTGCCGACAAGCGACCCGACCAGCTCTCCGGGGGCATGAAGCAGCGGGTGGCAATCGCCCGCGCCCTCTCGATCCGCCCGGAGGTGCTCATCCTCGATGAACCCTTCGGTGCCCTCGACGCGATTACTAAAGAAGAACTGCAGGAGGAACTGCTCAAGATCTGGAACGAGAACCGCTGCACGGTCATGATGATCACCCACGATATCGACGAGGCGCTCTTCCTGGCCGACCGCCTGGTGATGATGACCAATGGTCCGGCTGCCCAAATAGGCGAAGTGCTCACCATCCCCTTCCCCCGCCCCCGAGACCGCGCCCGCATTATGGAAGACCCGGAGTACTACAACCTGCGCAACCGTGCCCTCGACTTCCTCTACCGGCGCTTTGCCCATGCGGTGGATTGAATCACCGATTACCTGAGGAGGCTTCTTAACCCAGGCATCACCTTTCCTTAATGCGTCCACCTGAATTCGTCACCTGGTCTGCGTAGGATTGCGGAACTCTGACGGATGAAGCACTCATGACCTTCAAGCACATCAGACCGCTGTTCAGTCTGCTCCTGGCCACTTCTTTGAGCCTGCAGACAGTGGCGGTAAACGCTCAGACTACTGACCCGGTCGGCGACCTGGGCGATGGCAGGGCCTTATTACCCAATGGCCAGGTTATCTCACCCACGGCGGCTCCCGGTTCGACTTTTGCACCGCTGGCGACGGGCCTGCGCGCCGACAGCAACGCCGATGCCCACGGTGCTGTGAAGAGCACCCTCAGCCCGGACGGTCGCACTCTACTGGTGCTGACCAGCGGCTACAACCAGAATTTCCGCACCGAGACCGGGGCGAATATTACCTATCCGGTACTCGACCCAACGACCGGAGCACCGACTTCGACGACGACCCGCAAAGCTGAATGGGTCTTTGTGTTCGACGTGAGCACCGGCACCCCGGTCAAAACCCAGCAGATCAATATTCCCAACACCTACAACGGCTTGACCTGGGCACCGACCGGTGACCGCTTTTACGTCTCGGCGGGCATCGACGACCGCATCTACGTCTACCGCAACAGCGGCACCCAGTTCGTGCCGGATGCGCCCTTTATCCTGCTCGGGCACAACGACAACCAGACCGCTCCCTTCCCCTCCTACAACGGTGGCCTGCTGAAGGGCACACCGGCCGTTCTCGCCAACACCGGCGCTGTGGTCGCGGGTCTTGACGTGAGCAAAAACGGCAGCACCCTGGTCGCCGCCAACTTCATGAACGATTCGATTTCGATCATCGACACGGCGACGCGCGCAGTCCTGCGCGAAGTGAAATTCTTCGTCCCCGGTCAGACCGTGGCCACGGGCGAATACCCGTTTGACGTGGCGGTCTACAGCAACCCGAGCGGGATCGCCACCCGCGTCTTTGTCACCAGCCAGCGCGACGACGAAGTGCTCGCAGTCGATGTCGCAAGCAGCGCCGTGACCCGCATCCGGGTCGGCAGCCAGCCCAACAAGCTCGCCCTCTCCCCAGACAATAACCGCCTCTACGTCATCAACGGCAACAGTGACAGCCTGAGCGTGATTGACCCCGTCACTTTCAACGTCCTGCGCACGATTTCACTGGCCCGCCCCGGCTACAAGTACAAAGGCTCCAACCCCAACTCCCTCGCCTTCGGCCCCGGCGGCAAGCGACTCTACGTCACCCTGGGGGGCGAGAACGCCGTAGCGGTCGTCAACCCGCTCACCGGCGTCGTGCTCGGCCGCATCCCAACTGGCTGGTACCCCAACTCGGTCAGCGTCAGCCCGGACGGCACCAGACTCTTCGTCGTCAATGCTAAAGACAACGCCGGTCCCAACCCGGCCAACGGCCGCACCACCGCCGCCGGCACCGCCGCCAACCCGACCTTCCAGAACCAGTACAACTGGGCACAGGAAAAAGCGGGCATCGCGACCATCCCGGTCCCTAACCAGGCGACCCTCGCGAGCCTCAGCCAGACGGTCGACCGCAACAACGGCTTCGGCAACCAGAGCCCCGACCTCTTGATGAGCTTCCTGCGCACCAAGATCAAGCACGTCATCTACGTGGTCAAAGAAAACCGCACCTACGACCAGGTGCTGGGCGATTTGCCGATTGGCAACGGCGACCCGAGCCTGACTCTGTTCCCGGATGCGATTAGCCCCAACCACCACAAGCTCGCCACTGACTTTGTCATCCTCGACAACTTCTACAACCCCGGCGAATCGAGCGGCGTCGGCTGGAACTGGTCCACCTACGGCCGCACCACCGACTACACCGAAAAAGCGCAATCGGTCCTCTACGGCAACGCCAACTTCGCCGGTCTCACCTACGACTACGAAGGCACCAACCGCAACATCAGCGTCGCCCTCCCCCAGACCAGCCAGGCCGCAAACCAGTTCAACACGCGGGTCACCGGAATACTCGACCCCTCGGGCAATTCCGCCATCCTGCCCGGACCCAAG
>JANNPH010000027.1:0-4130 GCA_031399965.1 Gloeobacteraceae cyanobacterium SOY_34_metabat_159
AGAGGCGGCATTCAAGCTGGTTGATGAGCGGTGCGTCTTTGGGCATCGCCACATGCACTGCAATACCGGCGGCGGCTCCGTAACAGGCCCAGGCTCCCCCGGCATTGCCGGCAGTGGGCAGGGCAACCTCGGTAATCCCCAGCTCTTTTGCTTTCGAGATACCGCAAGAAGCGCCGCGCGCTTTAAAAGAGCCGGTCGGGTTGAGCCCGTCGTCTTTAAACCAGACCTGCTCCAATCCCAGTGGCCTGGTTACTTCCCCAAGAGGCATCAGCGGCGTGAAACCTTCTCCCAGGCTGACAATCTGTGTCGGGTCATCCACGGGCAAAAATTCGCGGTAGCGCCACATCGTGCCGGGGCGAGCCTGGATCACGGCTTTATCTGCTACCCGCGCAATCACTTCGAGATCGTAATCGACCAGCAAGGGCGACCCGCAAACACAAAGATTCTGGGGGCTGGTGTGGTCGTAACGCTGGCCGCAGCGCGGACAGCACAAGTAAAGAACATAGGAAGCCATAGACTATTCCAGCCGACAGAAGCGGCTGCCTGATTATCTTTCATAGCATGAAGGAAGCATCCTCTTGACTTGAACACCGATGACAAATTTGACCCGCCACAGCAAATGGATAGCGCTTGCTTTAAGCCTCCCTCTCGTTCTCGGTTTACAGAGCTGTGCTGAGTTGTTGCAGCAGCCACTGGTGGCAGACATCAAAGCAGCCGTGGACGCGCAACTTCCTAAGTCCGTAGCGCCCCCAGCCCAACAGGCGGACCAGCCGCAGACGGCTACCCTCGGCGAGATGGAGCAGCTGATCCACACAGAGATCAACAAGATTCGCGTCAAGAATGGGCTGAAGCCGCTCAAGGACAATGCCAAACTCGACCGGGTAGCGCGCAACTACAGCCGGACGATGGCAGACAAAAACTTCTTCAGCCACAACGGCCCAGGGGGTGACACCGTGGCTGACCGGGTGCGTTCAGTCGGGGTGTTCTATCGAGTCGTCGGCGAAAACCTGGCCAAATTGACCCGTGCGCCCCGTCCGGCCCAGCTTGCCGTCGAGGGCTGGATGAAAAGTCCGGGTCACCGCGAAAATATCCTGCGTCCGGTCTTCACAGAATCGGGCATCGGAGCCTGGAAAGTGGGCAACACGGTTTACTTTACCCAGGTCTTCCTGACGCCCTTTTAAATTCACGGGCATTCATATCGACAGGCTGTGCCCGGTTCGCTGTTTTCGCTAAAGTAGACAGGTCTATCCGAGCAGCGATCAAAAATGTCAGAACCGTTTTCCCCTGCGATCAGCGAGCGCATCTGCAAGCACATGAACGACGACCACGCCGAGGCTGTTGCCCTCTACGCCCGCGCTTTCGGCAAGGCAGAGGCTGTCGAGGCGGCCCGCATGCTCTCAATCGACGCTGAGGGCATGAATATCGTTGTCGAAGCCCAGGGTGCCTCAGTACCCCTGCGCATCCCCTTCGAACGGCCGCTCAAAGACGCCGAGGACGCGCATCACACGCTCATTGACATGCTCAAACTTGCCCGCACCCAGGCAACCAAAGCCTGAGAAGCACCCGGCAAGCACTCGTGGTATCCTGGCGGGCGTCAACCAGTCAGCATCCAGTATGGGTCTATCTGAAGAACAGGTCGCCCGCCAGGCTCTTGCGATTCGCCTCAAACAGCAACTGAGCGAACTGTCGCGCGAAATTAAGAAATGGCAGGGGCGAGTCGAAACCTCTCGTACCCAGGGCCGGCCTGAATTGGCGGATGCCGCCGCCGAACGGGTCGAAGCTCTATCCACCGAAGGCCGCCGCCTCTGGGCACAGCTTAACGAGCTGACCGTTGCTGACCGCTTCTTGCGATTAGAAGTCGATCTCGAACTGCAGGAACTCAAAAAACAGATGCAGCTCGACGACACCCCGGCAGCTGAATATGAGGAGATCGACGAAGAACTCGAAAAGCTCAAAAAAGCCCGGTCCTCCGACGAGCCGGACGCTCCTGCCTGAGTGCGGTAGAGTGTCCGGCAGCGGGTGGCACCCGCTATTTCTCAAAGCATGAATCGATTAAATCGGTTCAGCCGACCAGACCTGTCAATACTGGCCTGGACGGTTGGAACTATAGCCATGCAAACACAGTGCGATTTTCCGAACGAGGGCCTTCTGCGTCTGATTCGGTTCTGTTTTCTATGGGCAGTCCTCTGGAGTTGCTTGATTGGGAGCCCCCAGGCAAAGGCTTCAGATGCTGTCGTCGATGCGCCTGGTAAGCAGGCGCGAATCAGGCGTGCTCGGATTTCCACCCGACGACCGGGCACCCCTGCCCAGACCGAGCCCGTAAAAGTGCTTCGGCTGCACCTGTCAAACCTGGAAGAGCAGGTGGCGGCGGGCACCCTCAGCCGCTTCGAACTGCAGCAACTCCTGGTCGGCGACCAACGGCCGGAGCCTACACCCCAACGCCCCACTGCCACTGCTGAACCGGCGCAACTCCCCACCGGCATGCTCAGCTCAGATTGCCCACAGATCATCATTTCTGACGTCCGCTACCATTTACACTACGACCCACTCACCGACGGGCCGCGCTTCGGCAGCAGCCAAATAACCCGGACTCTACTGATCGACGCCGGAAATTTACAGAATTTGCCTGGCTCGGGCCGGACCAGCCCCCTGGCAGACGCCCTGACTCGGGCCGTTCTCAAGGCGGCTCCCTTTACTGACAGTCGCTGCGGTGCACCGAGTGGACAACTCGACATCACAGCAACAAATGAACTGTCCCTCGGCCAGTGGTCTTTGCGAATCGAGTCGCTGAAGAGCAGTCTGCGCTAGACAGCTGTCGCAGGCGACTGCAGATTTGTATCTGCTCGTCAACCTGGTAATCTGGGATCACCATAATCAACTGGATGCCGGCATGAACCAGCCTGATGAAACCCAGAAAGAAGCCTCCGGAGCCATCGGTGGTATCCAGTCTGCCGGGGAAAACCTCGGCTACAACCTCACCCCGGCCTCAGTCGATACCCAGCCGACTCCTGCTGACTTACTCGAAGCCGCAGCTGCCTACATCCAGGCTGTCTTTGGCCTCGGCAGCGAAATCAAAAGCTTTCGTAAGACCTCAGAGCAACCAGTGATCTGGCAGGCACAGGTGCTGCGCGGCGATCGCCTCAGCGTCCTGAATGCCAGACGTGTTCCGGGGGGCTACAAGTTTTCTGTCGAGAAGTAATGCCCCAGGGCATTCTTCGACGCCTTGCGCTGCCTGCTAAACCACTCGTCGAGCAACTGCCGACAGGCTTGCTCCTCGACACCGGCAATCACCTGCAAGCGGTGAAAGCTGCTCGGGCTTGCAGGCAGGTTGTGTACCGACTGAATCGCTCCTGCTTTCAAGTCGTCGCAGCCATACACCAGTAACTGCAGCCGTGCCTGCAGGATTGCACTCGCGCACATCGGACAGGGTTCGAGCGTGACATAGAGTGTATGAAAATCCAGGCGCCAATCCCCTTGCTTTTGACAGGCGGCGCGCAGGGCAACTACCTCGGCGTGGCCTGTCGGGTCGTGGTCTTGCTCGCGCCGGTTACCGCCGGTTGCGACCAGTACACCGTCCGGGCCGACAATCAGTGCCCCGACCGGCACTTCACCTTGCAGAGCCGCTTCTTGAGCAACCTGCAAAGCCAGCGACATCCAGTCTTTGTGAGTCTTCATTGGGAGTAGCTGGGGAACTAGGGCTCGAACCTAGAGTCTTCAGGGCCAGAACCTGACGTGTTGCCAATTACACTATTCCCCAATGTTTTCTGAGCATGGCACGAGAACAGCGGCATTGTCAATTGCGGGTAGATTTGCTGCCCTTGCTCAGCTGAAGATTGATCTATTTAGCCGAATATTTCGCGGTAAAAGTTTCTTCGCCTGAGGTTGTGCTGAAGTCTGAGAGAAATATCCGTAATCTCCGAGGTATCATTACGGGCCGGCAGGGGTACGCTTCAAACAACAGCGGAAGAGCTAAGCGCTGTTGCGGCTTTTACTTATCCTAATGATCACGGGTTGCAAAGTGCGATGAATAAATGGGTTTCCAGTCTAATTGGCGCAGTCTTGCTGACGGCCGCAACCGTAAATGTCTCCTACGCAGGTTCTTTTACCTACGGCGCTGGGGAAGATGTTGT
>JANNPH010000038.1:0-19547 GCA_031399965.1 Gloeobacteraceae cyanobacterium SOY_34_metabat_159
CACATCGACGACATCAAGGCCGACTTCGAGCAGGCCCTCCAGTTCGACTGATGGATCTAAGAGCACACATTTCGCCTCTGACGCGCCTGCAGCCCCTGGACCCCTTTGTCCTGGAACTGGGCGGGCGCCTCGACGAGGTCGTGGTCGCCTATCGCACCTGGGGCGTGTACCGGGGCAACAACGCGGTGCTCGTCTGCCACGCCCTCACCGGCAACGCCGACGCCGACGATTGGTGGCAGCCTCTGTTTGGCCCCGGCCGTAGCCTCGATCCTGAGCGCGACTTCATCGTTTGCAGCAATATCCTCGGCAGTTGCTACGGCACCACCGGCCCGACCAGCCGCAACCCGGCCACTGGCCGACCCTGGGGACCGGACTTCCCGGCGATGACCATCCGCGACATGGTGCACCTGCAGGCTGCACTCCTCGACCGTCTGGGGGTCACCCGCCTGCAACTGGCGGTCGGCGGCTCCCTGGGGGGAATGCAGGTACTCGAATGGGCGCAACTCTACCCCGATCGGGTGGCGGCGATTGCCCCAATCGCCTGCTCGGGCCGACACTCCGCCTGGTGCATCGGCCTCAGTGAGGCCCAGCGGCAGGCGATCTTCGCCGATCCCCTCTGGCAGGGTGGACACTATCGCGCGGACCGGCCACCGGCGGCCGGGCTTGCTGCTGCCCGCATGGTGGCGATGTGTTCGTATCGCAGTTGGACGAGTTTCGAGCGCCGCTTCGGACGGCGTCGGGCCGAGGGCGATACCGGGTTTGCGGTCGGCGAATATCTCGCCTACCAGGGTCAACAGCTGGTGCGCCGCTTCGACGCTAACAGCTACGTCACTCTCTCCTGCGCCATGGATACCCACGACCTGGGCCGGGATCATCCGAGCTTCGAGGAGGCTCTCGGTGCGATCCAGGCTCCGGCCCTGGTGGTGGCGATCGATTCGGACGTGCTCTACCCGAGCGAAGAACAGCAGGAGTTGGCCCGCTTGATCCCAAACGCCGAACTCGCCTGGCTGCACTCCGAGCACGGCCACGACGCCTTTTTGATCGACATGGAGGCGCTGGACCGTTTCCTGGTCGGCTTCCGTGCGGGCAAACGCCTCCACACGTTCTGAGCAGGGGTGGCCCACCTGTTCAAAGGTCAAAACTCCTGGGTCGCAATCCAGGAGTTCAACTTGCGCCTGGAAAGGTGTCACTGAATTGCAGGGGGCCTGCAGAAAAATCGGGATTCCGCAGCCAGGGTGACAGGCTTCAGCGCAAATATCTTCCACTTGCGTCCAGCACGCCGTCATGGCAAGATTTCTCCAGTTTTCCTATCGGTTTGCCGTATGAATCGCCCTTGCTCCGTGGGAGTGGCTGTGCTGGCCCTGGCATCCACACTGTTTTTCCAGCCTTTGCCGGTCCTGTCTGCGCCTGCGACAGTCGTGGCCAAGCGGGTCTCCCAGGCAGTCGAGCCACCCTCTCCCGCCTCTGTCTTCGGGTTCACACCGGGAACCTCGCGCCGAATGGTCGATTGGACGCAGATTAGCGACTATTTTCAGCGCCTCGACGCCGCGAGCGACCGGGTGCTCGTCCAGCAGATCGGCACCACGACTCTTGGAAAACCGCTGCTCGCAACTTTCATCAGCGAACCCGAGACCCTGCGCAACCTGGAGAAGCACCGGCAGATTCAGAAAAAGCTCGCCGACCCGCGCCTGGTGAAATCCAGTGAGGCCGAAGCTCTGCTGGCTCAAGGCAAAACAGTGGTGGCGATCTCCTGCTCTATCCATTCGACGGAGGTGGTCGCGAGCCAGATCTCAACGGTGCTGGCCCACGAACTGGCCACCGCCCGCGACAGCGAGACAGCGGAGATCCTGCGCAATACCATCGTGATCTTGATCCCATCCCTGAATCCGGACGGTATCGATATCGTCGCAAGCTGGTACCGCAGGACCCTGGACACACCGTTCGAGGGCACGCTTCCCCCGGAGATTTACCACCACTACGCAGGCCACGACAACAACCGCGACTGGACCGACCTCAACCTGGCCGAATCTCGCCACGTCTCGCGCCTGCTTTGGCAGCAATGGCATCCGCAGATCGTCTACGACATCCACCAGCAGGGCCAGAATGGCACCCGGATGGTGGTCCCCCCCTTCTTCGAGCCCTCCAATCCGAACATTCCTCCGCTCATCCTGCGCCAGATCGGCCAGGTGGGCTACAAGATGGCAACCGACCTGCAGGCGGCGGGCTACCTGGGGGTGAGCACCAATGCCACCTATGACACCTGGATGCGCAGCAGCTACCGCACTACCCCCAACTACCACAACGCGGTGGGTATCCTCTCAGAAGCCGCTTCCTCCCGGCTGATGAGCCCGATTGAGATTAGCCGCGAACAGCTGTCCAAGACGACGACGCGGGGAATCAGCTCCATGCTGGAGTCTGCGACCAACTTCCCAAACCCCTGGCCGGGCGGCACCTGGCGGCCGGAGGAGATTGCCGGCATGGAGCGGGTGGCAGTACGAGCAGTGCTCTCCCAGGCAAGTAAGTTCCGGGCCGATTACCTGCGCAACTTCTACGCTCTCAACCAGCAGGCCCTGGCCCCGAACCCAAAACAGCCTGTCGCCTACGCCCTGCCCGCCGCCCAGCGCAACCCCGAAGCCACCGCCAAACTGCTTGCCGCCCTCATTGGCCAGGGGGTGGAAGTGCATCGCCTCACGGGCGACCTGGAGGGCGTGCAGGTGGAAGGAGATAGCGCTCGGCGCACCCTGGTGGCAGGCACTCACCTGATCTACCTGGCCCAGCCCCAACGGGCCAACGTCCAGTCGCTATTTGAAAAACAGGCGTACCCGAACCGCCGCGACGCCCAGGGCAACCCCGAACGCCCCTACGACATCACCGCCTGGACCATCTGGATGCAGATGGGAGTCGAAGCCCTGCCCGTGCGCGATCTTTCTTCTCTCCCCACCCAGGCCAAGGTGGCCGATGCAGCTGAGGTCCGCAGCCGGCTGGGGCTGGGGGCAAAACCCGTGAACCCGCTCCGACGGCCGGTGCGCCTTGGTCTATATAAAAGCGTGATCGCCAACGGCCTCATGGACGAAGGTTGGACCCGCTATCTCTTCGACACCTTCAGCATCCCCTACCAGTCCATCGGCGACAAAGACGTGCGCGCCGGAAGTCTGCGCGGGCGCTACGACGTCATCCTCCTGCCTGCCCAGGAGGCGAAACAGATCGCCCAGGGCAACGCTTCGGGCAGCTATCCCCCGGAGTACACCGGTGGTCTCGGCGAGTCAGGGGCTGAGAGCCTGCGCCGCTTCGTCGCCGAGGGCGGCACCGTGATCGCCTTCGACGAAGCTTCTGACTACGCCATCGAAACCCTGGGCCTGCCCGTGCGCAACGCCACCGCTGACCTCAAGCCCGCTCAGTTGTACGGGCCGGGGTCGATTGTCCGCCTCGCCCTCGACGCCCAGCACCCGATCGCCCGCGCTCAGCCCGCCGAAGTGGACGCCTACTTTATCGGCAGCCGCGCCTTCGAGGTGACCGACCCCTCCAGTGTCCAGGTAATCGCCCGCTATGCTCCCCAGAACCTGTTGCGCTCCGGCTGGCTGGTGGGTGAGTCCTACCTGGCTGGAAAACCCGCACTGGTCGAGATACAGCAGGGAAAAGGCCGTGTCATTCTCTTCGGTTTCCCACCCCAGCACCGGGGACAGACCTGGGGCACCTTCGGCCTGATCTTCAACGCCCTTGCCAGGAGTGTCCCCTAGCGAAGCAATCTTGTGCACAGCGAAGTTGTGTTCAGATAGCGTCTGCCTGCTCTGCCATGGCAACTTGCCGGGGTTAGGAAGCCGGGTTACTGAGTGAGACATCCGACCCACAATCACCCCTTATTAAAGACTAAGGCCCTAATCTTTAATAAGGACAGGGCCTATTAAAGCAAGCTTTAACAGAGTGGGAAACAGATGGACCGCGGATTGCAGGGGAGTACATCGAAAGGGTAGCAAGAGGGGAGAATGTGTCCACCTTCCTGCCCAAACCGCTACCGCCGGAGCCGCTCGGATCGAGCGGAGCCGTCGCTAATCGCATTGACTACACGTAACTGGCGCAGTCGATGAGGGTGACGTTGCCGTATTGCACTCGACGTTGGGAGAGTTCGCGGTTAGCTAAGGCGAGGCAGGCAGACAAGTTACTGACAAAAGTGCTTGCAGTGCAAAGACAAGTTGCTGGTTCTCGGCCTCGCTACGCACAGCCACCCGGAAGTAGTCTTCTCCCATTCCCTCAAAAGTGGTGCAGTGGCGGATCAAGATGCGGTGGTCAGAGAGTAGCCGGGTCTGCAGGGTAAGGGCTGAGGTCTCGGTGTGTACGAGCAAGAAGTTGGCGGCTGACGGGAGGACCCTGAGCCCCGGCAGGGAGTCGAGCCGGGTCGTAAGCCAGGTGCGCGCTTCCGGTAGCCACTGCCGGGTGCGCTGCTCGAAGTCACCGTCTTCGAGCGCCACAAGACCCAACTGCTGAGCTAGAGCATTTACACTCCAGGGGTCGCGCCAGGACTGCCATCGCCGTGCCATCGCCGGCGGCAGCACCGCGTAGCCGAGGCGAAGCCCCGGTAAACTGTAAAACTTGGTGAGCGAACGCAGCACGATCAGATGGTCGCTTGCCTCGACTGCACTAACGCACGAGTGACGCTCGTGGTCATCTACAAAGTCGATAAAGGCTTCGTCGATCACCACGAGCTGAAAGCGGTCGAGTAGATAACACAACTCGTCGCGTCTGTAGAGCCGCCCGGAGGGATTGTGGGGGTTGGCCAGGATCAGAGCCTCTCCCTCGGGTAGGACAGGCAGACCAAAGTCGGCTTCGAGCGGCACTGTGAGGTAAGGGGCTTTGAAGCTACCCAGGGCACGCCGGTAATCTGCGAAAGCCGGTACGGGCAAGATCGTGTTGCCGGTACCGGCGCATTCGCGGGCGACCCAGGTAATCAGTTCTGCAGCACCATTGCCGCAGAGAATCGACTCGAAATCGAGGCTGTACTTGCGCGCGAGGTGATGGCGGAGTGCACTGCACTCGGGGTCAGGGTAATGGAGAAGACTTGAAAAGCTGTCGGCGAAAGCGGCGCGGACGGAGTCGGGGGGGCCGAGGGGGTTGATGCTGGCTGAAAAATCGAGGATTTCCTCCGGTAGACAACCAGCGATCCGGGCGGCCCAGTGGCGGGCACCGCCGTGGGCAGGGAGGGGTGGTTGCACTTACTCGGGCTTGGAGACGGCTTCGCGGAACTGCTTGCCTGCTGAAAAAGCCGGCACAGTCGTCGCCGGGATCTGCATTTTCTCGCGGGTCTTCGGATTGCGTCCTTCGCGTGCAGCACGCGCCCGGCCTTCAAAAGAGCCGAAGCCAACGAGCGTTACTTTGTCGCCCTGAGAAACCGCTTCGATGATCGTATCGAAGGCAGCACCGATGATCGCATCCACATCTTTTTTCGGCATTTTTGCTCTTTTTGCAACCGCATCAACCAGTTCGCCCTTGTTCATAAATACTCCTCACAGCGCGATGTATTGGACCTCAAAAATTTGATGCAAATCGCCGAAAGCACCTATGCGACTCCATTTCAAGGGACTATTCTACACGTTTTGCACCCGGCACAGAACTTTTTTGCTTATTGGCCCTGAAGTAGGTCTGGTAAATTTTCTTTGCGATCGGAGCGGCATTTGAACCACCGTGGCCGCCGTTTTCCAGAAACACTGAAACGGCAATCTGGGCGTCGGTGGTCGGGGCAAAGCCGACAAAGACGGCGTGGGTCGTGCGGCTTTTGCGCAGGCCGTGCTCGGCCGTACCCGTCTTTCCGGCATTTGGCAGTCCAGGAATTTGCAGCACCCGGGCGGTACCGTTGGTGACGACTGCCTGCAGGCCACCGCGGATCACTGCCAGGGTAGAAGGCGAAAGTCCGACGGGAGTAAGCCCCGGTCGGCTGCCGAGTACCAGGTGGGGCTGGACGCGGAAGCCGCCGTTGGCAATGGCACTGACCATAACGACGTTCTGGAGCGGTGTGGAGAGCACCATGCCCTGGCCGATAGACGTGTTGGCCGTGTCTCCCGGATACCACTTCGTCTTGAAGCGCTCTAGCTTCCAGGCAGGCGTCGGGACCAAACCATTCGATTCGCTCTGCAAGCCAATGTTGGTGCGGGTGCCGAAGCCGAAATTCCGGGACCACTCCCCAATCTTGTCAGGGCCAATGCGCAGGCCCACCTGGTAGAAGAAGGTGTCGGAACTCTTGGCGAGGGCGCCCGTGAAGCCGACGCGCCCGAAGCCGCGGCCGTTGTGCTCTTTGAAGACGCGATTGCCCACTCTCAGGCCGCCAAAGGTGTTGAGCATCGAATCGGGCTTGAACTTGCCGCTTTCGATGGCGGCGGCGGTCATGACGATCTTGAAGGTGCTCGCGGGCGCGTAGGGCCGCACGGCCCGGTTCAGGAGCGGCCGGTCAGGGGTCTGCAGCCGCTTCCAGTCGGCCTGTTTAATCCGCCCTGAAAGCAGGTTGGCGTCGTAAGTCGGGCTTGAAGCGACGGCGAGCACTTCGCCGGTCTTGGGCTTCATGACTACCACCGCGCCCCGCTTGCTGGTGCCGAGGGCGGCCTCGGTCGCCTTCTGTAAAGCGAGGTCGATGGTGAGGCGCGCGTCCTGACCGGCGCGCGGCTGCAACTCGCCCAGTACGCGGATCACCTGACCACCCGAATCGACTTCGACCTGTTCACCGCCCCATTCACCGTGCAACTGCTCATCGAGCAGGCGCTCGACACCGGCTTTGCCGACGATGTCACCGAGGCGGTAGCCCTGCTCTTTGCGCTCGGCAAGTTGCCTTTCTGAGATTTCACCGGTGTAGCCGAGCAGGTGACTGGCAATTGAGCCGTTTGGGTAGTGGCGCAACCATTCGACCTGTACTTTCACTCCCGGTAAGTCCTGCATGTTTTCGCGCAGCACGGTCACCAGTTGCGGCTCGGCCCCCTGTAAAACGCGGACCGGGTAGGCGGAGTTGTAACCGGCAGCGCGCAACTTCGAGAGCAGTTTTTCAGGCGGTACGTTGACGTAGGTGCTCAGGCGTTCGAGCACGGGCGGCCACTGCTTTGCCCGAAGCTGCATCGGTTCGAGAAAGACCGAGTAGGAGAGGCGGTTCTCGGCCAGCACCCGGCCATAGCGATCGAGGATGCGCCCGCGCGGCGGTCGGGTCGGAATCAGACGGACGCGGTTGTGCTCGGCCAGCTCCCGGTGGTATTCGCCGCGCAACACCTGCAAGTAGGCGAGGCGCGAGGCGATACCGGTCAGCAACAGAGTGGCAATCGCCACCAGCACGACCCCCCGGTAGCCGCTGCCACTCAAGCGCTTCTCGCGACGTTCGCCCTGCAGCACCTGTCCGCTCCGCAATTTACCTCTATAGAAGCACAGGCAACGGGCGCTCACAGCCACCAGATTTCTGTTGCCTACCCGAAGCGGCGACCGGCTAACGGTGAAAGTACGCTGACCGGCTCAAATTTCGGTATCTCTTCTCTCCTCCCTCGGCACGGATACGGATGCTAGATTGGCATCGACTGAACGAGGGCTTGCGTCATGTTCAATTCGAAAGCGCGCGCAGTACGGCAGCGCAGCGGCTTCACGCTCATCGAACTCCTGGTCGTGGTCGTGATCGTCGGTATCCTGGCTGCGGTTGCCGCCCCCAACCTGCTCGGGCAAACCGATAAGGCCCGGACGACCGAAGCCACTGCGGTACTCTCCAGCATCACCAACGGTCAGGCCGAATACAACTTCAAACGTCCTGGCGAGTACGTCACCATTGGCCAGCCGAACGCAGCCGGTCAGACCCTGATCCCGGCCCAGGCCGCTAACTTCCTCACCGTGGAGACCGAACTCGGCAACCCGGCTCTACTGAATACGACCCAGGAGCAGACAGAGTTTCAGCAGATTCTCGGCATCTCGGTCGGCGCAGGCACGGCCGGGGCACGCTGGAACTTTGCCACGGCGGGTAATGCAGCCATTTTCAACCCGGCGGGCGATACCCTGGTGCCGGTCAGCCCGGTGAGTGGCCAGGGCGGTGAAGCCCTGGACTTCGTGGCGATGGCCAAGGGCATCGACACCAGCAAAGAGACCACCAAGCTTGGTGCCCAGATTGTTCATAGCCAAAATCGCACGCTACTCGATGCCAAACGCCAGTAAAAAGCCTGCTGGTACACTGGCTGAGGAAGCTTAAAGCCAGTCATGTCCGAAGTGGTTCCCGTTTCCAGTAAAAGTGGCGCTCCCGCGCCCAGCCGGTGGGGCATTCCCGTCTGGGTCCAGAGGACGCTTATCGGGACAGTCACCGTGGCTGCAGTCGGATTGGCGGGCCTTGCGGTGCTGCCCCTGTTTGTCGATGGCGAGAGTTTTCGCAAGCCTTTGCAGGAGGCGCTCTCGGCTGCGACCCGACGCACTGTGTTGCTCGGCCGCATCGATCTGCGCACACTCGGCGGCATTGGTCTTGGCACCGACCAGCTCAGGGTGGTACGCGCAAACGGCACAGTCGAGTTGCAGGCCCGCAGTGCTTTCGTAGAAGTCGGCCTCCTCAGCTTGCTTCAGCGTCGGCTCGAAGTGCAGATGATCGAGCTTGACGGCGCGGAGGTGAATATCAACCGCGACCGCTCCGGGGTCTGGAATTTTGCCGACTTCACCGAGGCCCGGTCGTCCGGGGCGGCGGTGGATCTCGCCCAGACGGGCGTCAAGTTGATCGAGAGCACCATCAACATTGCCGACGATTTTCCGCAGGTGCCCCAGCGCTTTCAGGTGTCGAGCTTGAGCCTCAACCTCCAGAAGCTCGACCTGAAAGATCTGCCCCTCAGCCTGCAGGGTACGGTCACCAATGGTGCTGGTAAACCGCTCGGCTCGCTCACCGTCGATGGCAATTTTGCCCTGGCTGAAAGTGGCGACTGGCAAAAGCTGAGCGGCAACGCCCGCATCCTCGCCAAAAAATTTCGGCCGCGCCTGGTGAAAGCTTACACCCAGGGCATCGAGAGCATCCAGGGCCTGACCGGCGTCTACGACCTGGACCTGGTCTGGAAAGGGGAGGGCGGCGAATCGCGTCTTGAAGGCACGGTACTGGCCCGCCTGCTGCGCTGGGACTGGCCAAGATTTTTTCCGGGTGAACCGTGGCTGGTGCGCGGCGTGACGATTGACGGCGCTGTGAATATTGGTGAGCGGGCAATTGTCGCTGAGCGATTCGACATCAAGGGCGCCAACCTCGATGCGAAGCTCAAGGGTACCGTCACTCGACCGGTCCAGCCCGAGGAGAAGCCTGAGCTTGACCTGACCGTCAAAACGGGCTTCATCGACCCTTACGCCCTCAGGCCGAGCGTGCCCGTCGACCTGATTCCCGAGCAATGGCGCAGCTGGGTGACGCGCAGTAAGGGTTCGGGCAAACTGAGCGCCGACTTCACTGTGCGCGGACCACTCGACAAGGTCGTCGCTCTCGGCACTTTTGATTTTCAGAACTTTAAAATTGCAAACCCGCGCCTGACAGCACCGGTCGAAAACCTCAACGGCAGGCTTGCCCTGGGAGAAAACGACTACACGCTCACCGACTTGCGGATTGGCCGCTCGGGCGAACAGGCGACCATCAACGGTACCGTCGGCCGCGAAGCGAACGCTGCGGTCGATTTGAAGATCACTTCCGGCAGTGCTGACCTGACTGCCTTCAGCAACCTCGGCGCTGGCCGCCTCGGCATTCTAGGGGGGCGCGGCATCCTGGATCTGGCTATCACCGGTACTTTGCAGGCGCCGCAGGTGATCGGCCGGACTGACCTCGAAGGGGCCTCGCTGATGCGCGCCGGTTGGGTGCAGCCGCTCAAAAACATGCGCGGGCGAGTGGTCTTCGAACCCGACAAAGTGACGCTTGCCGGTCTGAACGCCGAACTCGGGGTCTCGCAAGTCAGTATCGACGGGCTGGTCACCGGCTACGGCACCCCGGCCCTCAACCCGCAACTGGTGATCAGCAGCGATAGCCTCGATTTGAAAGCCGCCTACGCCGTGTTGTCCTCGGACCTGCTCGACGGCAACTTCCGACGCAGCTTCCGGTCTACTTTTCGGGGTATGGCCGGTCGGGCCGGGGTAGACCTCAAAATTCAGGGCAGTGCGACCACCGGCCGCCTGAACTTGCGAGGAGCAAGCCTCGGTATCGGCGTGCTGCCGGTCGATATTGAAGGTGCCTATGGTGCTGTGACGCTGAGCGAACGGGGCACCGCTTTCGAGCAACTGCGCGCCACGATGGCCGGTTCTGCGATGAACTTGAAAGGCTCGATTGGCCGCGGCGGCGATATCCAGCTCAGCGGCGACGGCACCCTGAACTTCCCGTCCGCTGTCGCGCTTCTGCCGGCTCCGAGCCGGGCCGGGGTGCGCGCAATCGGCAGTGTGCCGGTCAGTTTTAGCGTCAATGGCAGTGCGAGCGAGCGGCAGTGGCAGGGGCAGTTTGACCTCTCCGACCTGAGGGAATTGACCCTGGCAAATACCTTTAAACTTGCCCCAGCTGAGCGTCTGGTCGCCTCTGGGGTGAGCACTTCGCAGTCGCTCACGGTGAATAATGCCCGCCTGGACCTGAGCGACCTCAACTTGAGCATCGACGGCTCGGTCAGTCAACCGGGCCGGATAAACCAGCGCTACAACCTGCGCGTGCGCTCGGAGCAGAGCGTGCCGGTGCAGACACTCGGGCGCTACGCGGTTGCCCTCGATAACCTCGGGATTACGGGTGGCTCGACCAACCTCGACCTGGTAATCGTTGGGTCCGCGACCGTGCCGGGGCTGGTAGGTAGCCTCGACTTGAACGGTACCAGTGTGCCTGGCCTGCTGGGGGGGCTCGAAGAGATTAATGGCTCGGTCAGTTTCGACGGCAACCGGGCGAGTACCCAGGGTCTGAGCTTCCGCTACGACGGTCAGGCTACAGGACGCCTGAGCGGTTCACTGACCAACCTGCAAAACCCCCAACTCGACTTTGAAGCCCGCCTCGACCGGCTCAACTTCGATACCCTGCGCGAGGCGACCGGGGTGATTAAAAGTTTGCAGGGGCGCGGAACACTGCGCATCGAGAGCGGTGTCATCAGCCGCCTGCCTTTTACTAACCTGAGTGCCCAGGCTCGCCTCGACCGTGGTCTGTGGAGCCTGAGCGATCTGAGTGTGAGTACGGCCGGTGGCCGCCTGGCCGGTTCGATGACTGCCGATCTGCGCGCTGCCATCCCCGCATTTAATGGCAACATCACTTTCAGCAACGCCGACTCAAATCAGTTGGCAAGCCAGTTACTCAACTTTAGTAACCAGATTTCTGGTGAGAGCGACCTCAACCTCATCTTCCAGGCCCAGGGCAGTACGACTGAAGCGTTTCTCGCGTCGCTTTCCGGGCGCGGTTCGCTCGCTGTGCGCAATGGCCGGGTCTCAGGGCTCGACCTGCTCGGTCCGCTCTTTGGCGCGGTCGAGGGACAGCTACGCGGCAACGGCAGTGCCGGTGGGTTTGTGGGAGCAGTACGCGGACTCAACACAGGAAAATTCGAGAAACTCAGCGGCTCATTCCGCCTTGAGGGCGGCAATGCCATTACCGACGACTTCGTCTACACGGCGAGCGGCTTTCAGATGAAGCCCAATGGCACTCTCACCCTCATCGACCGCAACGCAAACTTGCGGGTACTGGGCGACTTCGATCGCTCAGGTAATGGTGGAGCAATCGGCAACTTCTTGAAGTTACCGGGCGGGACGGCGTTGCGCAGCTTTGCCTTCGAGGTCGCAGGCCCCCTCAACCAGGGCAGTTCTGTTCGCGATGTGCGCCTTGTAGATCCTCAGACCGAAGCACCCAGGGCAAGCGAGCCCGGTAATTTGGGCTCGACGCCATGACCGCCTCTCCACGCTCAGATTGGCGCGTTCAGGCGGAGGCTATTTTTCGGCTGTTGCGCTGGCACAAACCGGCTGGCCGTCTCATTTTAATGATCCCGGCTTTGTGGGGTGTATTTCTCGCAGGCGGGGGTGCGCCACCGGTCTTGCTTGTCGTCGTGATGGTGGTTGGCACGATCGCTACCAGTGCAGCGGGCTGCGTGATCAACGACCTCTGGGACCGCGATATCGATCCGCTGGTCGAACGCACCCGTACCCGCCCGCTTGCCAGCCGCGAGTTGACGATTCAAGTGGCCGTCGTCGCCGCCCTTTTTGGCCTGCTTGCCGCCTGGGGGCTGACTTTTTTCCTCAACGCTTTTACTTTCTGGCTGTGTGTCGCGGCCGTACCGGTGATTGCGCTCTACCCGGCTGCCAAGCGCTTCTTCCCGGTGCCGCAGCTGGTGCTCTCGATCGCCTGGGGATTCGCAGCGCTCATCTCCTGGTCGGCAGTCACCGGCGGCCTCGAACCGCCAGCCTGGCTCCTCTGGGGGGCAACTGTCTTCTGGACTCTCGGCTTCGATACGGCCTATGCGCTTCCCGATCGCGAGGACGACTTGCGCATCGGCGTCCAATCGAGTGCGATCTTCTTCGGGCGCTACGCGCCGGAGGCGATTGGGTTGTTCTTTTTGATGACGGCTGTACTGTTCGTCCTGCTTGCCTACCAGATGAGCCTTGGCTCCGGGTTCTATGCGGCTGTCTTGCTCAGCTCTTTTCTCTGGGTGCGCGAATATCAACTGCTCAAGACCAGCGACGACCCGGAGCGTTTTGGCCGCATCTTCAACGAGAACGTCACCATCGGCTTTATCCTGCTTGCCGGTATGATCGGCGGCTTCTTAATTTAAGACCGGACCTGCACTCTGAGCCGGTTCCTCTCGAATCACCACAGGCACCATGAACCCACCGATTGCTCCCGTCATCCCAACTGTCTCGACCGTCCATGCTCAGCCGCGCACCGACGATTACGGCTGGCTGCGCGACCGGTCCAACCCGCAAGTCACGGCCTACCTGGAAGCGGAGAACCGCTACACCGAGGCCCAGATGGCCTCAACTGAGCCGTTGCAGGCGGACCTCTACCAGGAAATGCTCAGTCGCATCAAGCAGACGGACCTGAGCGTGCCTGAGCGCCAGGGCGATTATTACTATTACTCGCGCACCGAAGAGGGCAAGCAGTACGCAATTTACTGCCGCAAGCAGGGCGACCTCGGCGCAGCAGAAGAGGTTTTACTCGACCAGAACGCGATGGCGGCGGGCCTCGCGTACTTCCGCATCGGCACGGTTACCGTCAGTCCTGACCAGGGTTTACTGGCCTACACAGTCGATGCCGACGGCTCGGAAGTCTACACCGTCAGGATCAAGGACCTCACGACCGGAAATCTGCTGAAGGACGAAATCAGCAACGCCCTTGGCTACTCGCTCGCCTGGAGCAACGACAACCGCACCGTCTTCTACGTCACCCAGGATGCGGCCCAGCGACCCTACCGGGTCTGGCGACACGTTCTTGGCAACGACATTAAAAATGACGACCTCGTCTACGAAGAATCAGACGAGCTATTTTTCGTCGGCGTAACCAAGACCCGAAGCCGGGCTTACTTGCTGATCGAGAGCGAGAGTAAAACGACTTCAGAATATCGCTACTTGCCGGCCGATACCCCCCTTGGCGAATTCCGGGTCTTCGCGCCGCGCACTGCAGGCGTCAAGTACGAAATCGACCATCGGGGCGACCAGTTTTATATCCTCACAGACGAGAACGCTAAAAATTCAAAGCTGGTGACGGCGCCGGTCGCGGACCCGTCAAAGCACAACTGGCAAGAGGTGATTGCGCACCGGGTCGGGGTCAAAATTGACAACATCGACTTGTTCAAAGACCATCTGGTCGTCTACGAGCGCGAGCACGCCCTCAAGACCATTCGGGTCTATGATCTGGTGGCAGGCAGCGAACACGCCTTCGAATTTCCCGAACCCGTCTACACCTATTTCCCAGGCAGAAACCCCGAGTTTGATACCAGCACTCTGCGCTTTACCTACACCTCGCTGGTCACGCCGCTCTCGGTCTACGACTATGACTTGAAGACAAAGTCGCGGGTGCTGCAAAAACAGACCGAAGTTTTCCACTACGACCCAAGCCTTTACCAGAGCGAACGGCTCGACGCCACAGCTCCGGACGGTACGAAAGTGCCGATTTCGCTGGTCTACAAAAAAGGACTGGTGAGAGACGGCCGCAATCCCTGCTTCCTGTACGCCTACGGCTCCTACGGCATCAGCATCGACCCGGCCTTCTCGGCAAACCGGCTGAGCTTGCTTGACCGAGGCTTCGTCTTTGCCATCGCCCACATTCGGGGTGGCGGCGAACTCGGCAAAGCCTGGTATGAAGACGGCAAACTGCTCAAAAAGAAAAACACCTTCAGCGACTTCATCGCCTGCGCCGAACACCTGATAGCCGAGCACTACACCGAAGCAAGCAAACTCATTTTCGGCGGCGGTAGTGCCGGGGGATTGCTGATGGGAGCGGTGGTGAATCTGCGTCCTGACCTCTGCCGGGCAGCCGTCGCCCAGGTGCCTTTCGTCGATGTCATCAACACTATGCTCGACCCGACCATTCCACTCACGGTCACCGAGTACGAAGAGTGGGGCAACCCCGAGCAGAGGACCTACTACGACTACATGCTCTCCTACTCGCCCTACGACAACGTTGAAGCCAAGGCTTACCCACACCTGCTCATCACCGCCGGCCTCAACGACCCACGGGTTGCCTACTGGGAACCTGCCAAGTGGACGGCAAAATTGCGGCACCTCAAGACCGATGATCATCTGCTACTGCTGAAGACCAACATGGGTGCCGGTCACGGCGGACCTTCCGGGCGCTATGAAGCATTTAAAGAAGCAGCTTTTCAGTACGCCTTCATGCTCAAAGTGCTGGAGATGATTTAGTGTTGCCATCTACAGATTAGACAGTGTGCGGTCATATAACCAGAGACGGAGTGTGTTGCTCACGCACCGAACCTCAATCCCACCAGAAGTACCAGATGGACGAGTGAAGTAACCGGCTGGCCAGCGATCTGAGCGTACTGGGTTGTTGCTCCCACAACACATCGCCGCAATAGCTCAAATGTTCCCTCGCCAGTTTAAGGGCTTCCTCCCGCCCTTCTGGCAGGGACATCACCTGCAATTCCAGGGTGTCGTACCGGGCCGCCACCGGTTGCGCCCCCCAGTGCTCGTACCAGTACTTCAACACTGCAACGTGCTCAGGTGGTCCTGGACAATAGTTCCATCCGCCCAGTCCCAGTGCGGCCGGTACTTGCCATCCCTGATCGACTGGTAGGAATGCCAGATGGGTCATACTCATCGGCTCACCTGCCTGGCTTTGGTGGGGCACGACCAACTCGGTGCGCGGTAGTACCTTCGAGGACCAGCGGCCAAGGGGCGTATCGTCCCACAGATCCTCCCCAAGTCGTTGCAGGGTTGAGCGTGGGTCCAGGCTCATCCCCTCCGTCACGATTTGTGCGAAGTCGCTATGTCCTTCAGACCACTCTTCCTCCAACCGCTCCAGACTTTCCTGGTCACCGACAATCAAGGGATACCACCCGCTGCCATTGAGCAGCCGACGGCAATCTCTCCAAAAAGCGAAGGCATCTCGGCTGGTGACGGCAAAGCCTTGAATCGCGATATCCAGTTTGAACAAGACTTCGAGGCACTCCAGGTTCAAGGAGGTTTGAGTGAGGATCTGTCGAAGATCTACAGAGTCAGCTTCCATTACAGCGATTGGCTCCGCGCGCAAAATCGAAAGACCCTGCACTTTACAGGGGTTGGTTCAGGCACTCGCCCGCGTCTGCAGCCAGCGCATGTGATCGAAAAGTTGCCAGCAGTACTGCTCAGAAAGCCCGCAGGTGAGCGCCCCGCGCAGGACGACGCTGCTGTACCAGTCGTTGGGAGCGAGTTCTGAGGCGCGCTTGTTGACAACGACGTAGGTGCGCACATCGCGATAAAGCGCCTGGCCGATCTCGACCTCGACGGTGTGATGCCGGTAGTCGCCTTCACCCACTGCTTCGCGCTCGTCGAGCCGATCGCTAAGGCGCAGGGGCAACCGGTAAAGCACTCCCTCGACTGAGGCATGCCGGTCGGCCACAACATCGAGCACCCCGCAGTCGCGCCGGGACCAGTAGTGATAGAATCCCAGCCGGTAGCCATTCAGAGTGGCAGGACCGATGACATAGGAGCAAACGTCTTCCTGCAAGGAGCGTTTGAGATCGACCGGACACATGCACGAACCGTAGGCGAAGTACAGAAACGTCGGCTCAGGAGCGTTAGGGTACTGCCCCACGTTGCTGGACTGTACGGCCAGTTCGCTATTGTAAGCTCGCATAGGCATGACTCTGTCCTGGATCTTGGAGCGAATCCTAGCAATTATTCCTCCAGAATACAACCAATACCCGATTGGAGAACCGTAGTTTTGAGATGTAGCTGTTCATCGGAGAATCGACGTGTCTAGCAAAAAAACGGATTGGCGGCTCAGGGGTGTTGCGGGCATCCTGGCCCTTGGCTGCCTTGGGGCGGTGCCCGGAACGGAGATACCGCCCGTCGCGATCCCAATTGTCGAAATTGACGCTCACTTGCGCTTTCTTTCGAGTGATTTACTGGAAGGGCGGGCACCGGCAACTCGGGGCGGGCAGTTGACCGAGGAATATATCGCCTCGATTTTTCGGATGCAGGGGCTGGAGCCGGGGATGCCGGACGGCTCCTACTTTCAAACGGTGCCGATCAAAGTCTCGAAGCTGGAGACGGAGTCCTTGCAGATGAATGCCCTGGTGGCAGGAGCCTCGGTACCCCTGACTGCTCAAAATGAAGTCGTCTTCTGGAGCAACAGCACCCAAGCCGAGACAGCAGTAGACAGCGAGATAGTCTTCGTAGGCTACGGTGTGCGCGCCGACGAATACCGCTGGAACGACTTCAAAAATACCGACCTCAAGGGCAAGATCCTGCTCATCCTGGTCAATGATCCGCCCGCTTCTCAAAGTGAGCCGCAACTGTTTGGTGGCCGGGCGATGACTTATTACGGACGCTGGACTTACAAGTTTGAAGAGGCCGAACGACAGGGAGCGGCCGGGGCAATCATTATTCACTCAACCGAGCGGGCAGGCTATCCGTGGCACACGGTCACCGGCAGCTGGACAGGGGAACAGCGTTTTCTCGGGCGCGACCCGGCCAGTACCCCCGCCTTACCTTTTCGGGCCTGGCTGAAAGGCGAGACGGCAAACCGCCTGCTCGCCCGCGCCGGGCTCAAGCTCGAAGACCTGGTGCAGCGTTCGGCGAGGCGCGACTTTGAGCCTGTAAAAACCGGCATCCGCCTCCAGGGCAGCTTCAAGACGACGATTCGCTCGCTTGAGGCCCGCAATGTCGTTGCAAAAGTCCCCGGCCGCGACCCGCAATTGCGCTCTGAGACCGTGCTCTTCACCGCCCACCATGACCACATCGGCATCGGACCGGCGGTAGATGGTGACACCATCTACAACGGTGCCAACGACAACGCCTCGGGTGTCGCCAACTTGCTTGCCATTTCATCGGCTGCGAAGCGCGGCCCGCTCCCAAAGCGCACCTTCTATTTCGCGGCGGTGACGGCTGAAGAATCGGGCCTGCTCGGCTCCCAGTACTTTGCTGAACACCCGAGTCTACCGGTCGAGAAGATCGTGGCGAACCTGAACATGGACGGCGGCAACCTGCTTGGCCGCACCCGCGACCTCATCGTCCAGGGCGAGACCAGAAGTTCCCTGGGTGAAACCCTGCGCCTGATTGCCCGCGACCAGTCCCTAAAGACAGCTCCCGACGAATTTCCAGAGCGCGGTTACTTCTACCGTTCAGACCAGTTTTCTCTGGCGCAAAAGGGTGTGCCGGCCATCTCGATTGCAGCCGGTCTCGACTTTATCGGCAAACCGCGCGGTTGGGGTCGCGAGCAGGCGGAACTCTATACGGCTAAGCGCTACCACCAGCCCTCCGACGAGTACCGCTCCGATTTTGACCTGACCGGGGCAGCGCAACTGGCAAAACTGGTGCTGAGCGTCGGCTACGCGGTGGCGAACGCCGACAGCGTTCCGCAGTGGAAACCCGATTCAGAGTTTCAGCGCCCGGTCATAAAGCAAACCAGGCAGGTGACTGGCAAGCCTTAGTCGGGTGCCGCCAGCTGGGATAGCTGTGACCTGCCGCAAAATGCTTTCACCCAAATAGAGCATCCCGCTCAGTACAAACCCAAACCGATACCAGCGGCAACGGCGAGGATAAAACTCCAGAACCCAAAGCCTTTGCGCCGACGGCGGACGGCGAATGTGCCCGCCGGTCTGGTCGTGGTTCCAGGCCAAACGTAGCCTTTGCGGACCTGCGTGCCGCCGGCTGAAGGACGCAGTAACGGGTGAGGACCATTGGGGCAGGTGACAAAACCTGTACTCCGCCATGCTCGGGACTGGCCCCAGCCTCGTCCACCCGGTGCTATGCGAGGTGTGTCACTTTCTTTTTCCGTCTCAATTTCGTGCAGGTACAGTTCGTCGTCGAGGCCCATGCCGTGCTCGCTTTGAAGAAAGGTATGCACTCAACATTCCCGCTTCCAGAGCGAGTTTCCATGAAGACTCTGCAGGAAAGGTCCATCTCGCTCATAGTCTGGAACCACACGCGGCTCAGATTCGCAAGGCAGCGGTTACCCCGGTCAAAAGTACAGTGCCTCTCCTCACTCGACAGTCAGTACCATGGGCAAGTATTCAGAATGCTTTGCCCAAACAGCGTCTAGTTCCAGAATCAATTCTTGCGCTACGATCGGTTTGTACTTGACCAAGGAAATCGATCCATGAGTCTTGTCTTAGAGCGTGATACACCCCCTTTACACGACGATGGAAGCGGAGCGATTCGAGTTGGAAATTCAAGGGTTTTGTTGGAGGCTGTGATCCGAGCATTTCAAGATGGTGCGTCTCCTGAGTCTATTGTTCATTGGTACTCAACTCTATGCTTATCCGACGTCTACAATACTATTGGTTACTATCTCCGACACCGAGATGCTGTAGAAACATATTTAAATCAAAGAGAGCAACTGGCTCAATCGGTGCAACAACGTCTATCTAGTATTCAGCCTGACCTGACTCTAATTCGTGCTCGTTTGCTATCTGAGCGTAATCGTTAATAGCGATCATGCTGAGTTTGCTAAGCGATGAGAATTTCAACTGTGACATTGTTCGGGGGCCGTTTCTACGTGAACCCAATCTAGATCTACTCCGGGTTCAAGATGTTGGTCTAAGAGAAGTAGATGATCCGGCGATTTTAGCTTGGGCCGCAAGCAATGCGCGTATTCTTCTAACGCATGACCGTGCAACAATGCCGGACTTTGCCTACGAGCGGCTGGTTAGAGCAGAGCCGATGCTAGGACTGTTTGTAGTTAATGATCGAATGCCGATTCGACAATCGATTGACGAGTTATCACTGCTGATAAGCTGTAGTGAACAAGCAGAATGGAGTGGAATTGTGTTGTATCTACCTCTGTAAAAATTGAAACTAGTCGATCTGCTGCGCAGCGGCGTAGTGTCACCCACCAAAATCCTCACCCATGTCGAACTATTGATGTCAGTCATCGATGCCTACCAAGCCTTCGATTTATGCCTGCCGGGCTGGGTGAGAGTGGAGTTTCGACCAGG